>CAKZXL010000903.1 GCA_937883885.1 uncultured Aquincola sp.
GTTCCAGGCGGCGCTGCTGGCGCATCCGCGCTTCGTGTCGGGCCAGTTCAACACCGGCTTCATCGCCGAGCAGTTTCCCGGCGGCTTCCGCGCCGAAGACGTGCAGCACGACGACCCCAAGTTCCTGGTGGCGCTGGCCGCTGCGGTGAACCTGCGCTACTTGATGCGCGCCGCGGGCCTCAGCGGCCAGATGCCCGGCCACGGCTTCGTGGTGCGCGAAGACTACGTGGTGGTGATCCAGGGCGGGCAGGGCAAGGACACGCAGGTGCCGGTGCAGGTGAAGCTGAATGGTGGGATCGTGGTGGAGGTCGACGGCAAGTCCTACGACTTCCACTCCGACTGGACGCTGCGCGACATCCGCATCACCGGCCAGTGCAATGGCCAGGCCTTCACCGCGCAGGTGGAGCGGCTGGGCCTGTCGCTGCGCATCAGCCACCATGGCACGCGCATCGATGCTTTGGTGCTCACGCCCCGCGGCGCCGAGTTCCACCGGATGATGCCGTATAAAGCGCCCCCCGATACCAGCAAGCTGCTGCTGGCGCCGATGCCCGGCCTGCTGGCCGACGTGCCGGTGACGGTGGGGCAGAAGGTGCTGGCCGGCGAGAAGCTGGCCGTGATCGAGGCGATGAAGATGGAGAACATCCTCTTCGCCCAGCAGGACGGCGAGGTGGCCGAGGTGCTGGCCACCAAGGGCGAGAGCCTGTCGGTCGACCAACCCATCGTGCGTTTCGTGTGAATGACAAGGAGAGGGCTGCATGGCGGCTGGTGAGATGAACGACGTGGTGGAACAAGCGGTGCAATGGGTGGCACCACGTGCCCCCAGACCCGCGGCCGCCGCGCCCGCCTGGACGGCCGAGGCCGTGCTGGCGCTGATGGAACTGCCGTTCATGGCCCTGGTGCACCGCGCCCATGCGGTGCATGCGCAGCACTTCCCGCAGGGCGATGTGGAGCTGGCCTCGCTGCTGTCGGTCAAGACCGGTGGCTGCCCGGAGGACTGCGGCTACTGCCCGCAGTCGGTGCACTACGACACCGGCGTGGAAGCCGGCAAGCTGATGGACGTGGACGCGGTGATGGAAGCCGCCCGCGCCGCCAAGGAAGCCGGTGCCGCGCGCTTTTGCATGGGCGCGGCCTGGCGCTCGCCCAAGGACCGCGACATCGAGAAGGTGAGCGAGCTGGTGCGCGGCGTCAAGGCCCTGGGCCTGGAAGCCTGCGCCACGCTGGGCATGCTCACGCCCGGCCAGGCCGGCACGCTGGCCGAGGCCGGCCTGGACTACTACAACCACAACCTGGACACCGCGCCCGACTTCTACGGCGACATCATCCGCACCCGCGAGTATCAGGACCGGCTGGACACGCTGGGCCATGTGCGCGACGCCGGCCTGAAGGTGTGCTGCGGCGGCATCGTCGGCATGGGCGAAACCCGGCTGCAGCGCGCCGGGCTGATCGCCCAGCTGGCCAGCCTTGACCCGGCGCCGGAATCGGTGCCGGTGAACCAGCTGGTGGCCGTGCCCGGAACGCCGCTGGAAAACGCCGAGCCGGTCGATCCGTTCGAGGTGGTGCGGGTGATCGCCGCCGCGCGCATCACCATGCCGCGCTCGCGCGTGCGGCTGTCGGCCGGCCGCCGCGGCCTGGACGACGGCGTGCAGGCGCTGTGCTTCATGGCCGGCGCCAACTCCATCTTCTACGGCGACAAGCTGCTGGTCACCGGCAACCCCGACGCCACCGCCGACCGCGCACTGCTGGCGCGGCTGGACCTGCCCATCACCGCCCCGCAAGGCTGAGTATTCATGGCTACCTCCGACAAGCCCTTCCGCATCCTCGGCCTGCAGCAGATCGCCATCGGCGGGCTGGACAAGCAGAAACTGCGCGCCCTGTGGGTGGACACGCTGGGCCTGGCCGTCACCGGCCAGTTCAGCTCCGAGCGCGAGAACGTCGACGAAGACATCTGCGCGTTGGGGCAGGGCGTGCACAAGGTGGAGGTGGACCTGATGCAGCCGCTGGACCCGGACAAGAAGCCGGCGGTGCATGCCACGCCGCTGAACCATGTGGGCCTGTGGGTGGACGACCTGCCGCGCGCCGTCGAGTGGATGAACGCCAACGGCGTGCGCCTGGCGCCGGGCGGCATCCGCAAGGGCGCCGCGGGCTACGACATCTGCTTCATCCACCCCAAGGGCAACGACGAGTTTCCGATCGGCGGTGAAGGCGTGCTGATCGAGCTGGTGCAGGCCCCGCCCGAGGTCATCGCCGCGCTGGGCGGCAGCACCGCCGCCGCAGGTTGAGCTTCATGGACGACAGCAGTCAGATCGTCATCCCTGAATCGTTCATCGCGCTGTACCAGAGTGCGCCGGGCCGCAAGCCCAGCCTGCCGCGGCTGGAACTCACCGCCCGCTACGAGCTGTGCGAAGACCTGGCCACCTTGCTGGTGGACCAGGCGCAGACGCTGCAGTTCAAGGAAGACCTGCCCGAAGACATCGTGCTGGACCGCTGCCTGCGTGGGCTGCAGGCCAGCCCTGACACGGTGAGCGCCGACGAGGCGGTGTGGGTGGTGCGGCGCACCGCCGAGCTGCTGAACTGGAGCTGGGCGCCCAAGGCGCCGGGCTGAGGCTCAAGCCGTTGAATCCAGCGGCGGCGCCACCGACGGACCAGGAGCTGTGCGCGGCCCTGTCCGACCTGTTCGTCGATAACCTGGTGGACTACGACGCCATCGCGGCCGTGGCCAGGCAGTTCCCGCTGGCGCACGTGGAGACGGTGCTGTTCGACTGGGTGGCCCCGGTGTGCCATGCCAATCTGCTGACGGCGGTGCCGCCAGTGTGGTCGGGCTTCGCTCCCGGGCCGTTGTGGCAAGCCATCGCCGAGCATCGCCGGCAAGCGGCGGATGCCGGTCCGTTCAGGCAGGTGATCGACCGCGCCAGGCAGAAGATGCTTCGCCGGCGCCTCGCCCCGGTGTGGAATGAGTTGAAGCAGCGCCTGGCTTAACCCAGCGCCGCAGCCGGGCCAGGCCCTTCAGCCGGCTTCCACCAAGCCGGCTGCTCATCCACGTACAGGCTGCAGCGCGGCACGTTCACCGTGCCGCCCGACCATTCGCGCCGCACCACCGGCCGAAAGCCGGCGCTGATGGCCACGCGTGCGCCGTGGTTGGGGTTGCGGTAGCGCTTCGATCGACGCGGCTGGCCGCCCACCGTCAGCGGCAGGCCTTGCTCATCGCGCGTGGTGTAGGCGGGCGTGTGCAGCCAGTGGGCGTCGAAGTGCACCGGCTGCAGCTCGTCGGCCTGGGTCCAGTAGTACACCCGGCCGCCGTACACCGCATGGCACCAGCGCTCCCAGGCCTTGGGGCTGTAGGGGCTGAAGGCGATCTCTTCGCCCGCCAGCGCCACCCACAGCACATGCACCTGCTGCGCGTGGTAGGCCAGCGTGCGCCTGACCAGCACGTCCAGCGGCAGCTCGCTGCGCTGGATCTCGACGGCCACCGGCACGCCGCGGATCAGCGCGAACACATCGGCCACGTTGCTGCCGATGTCCTTCTCCAGCTCCACCTCGACCACGCCTTCGGCGCTGCGCAGCGCATCGAAGATGGCCTGCTTGCAATCGCGGTGCTGCGCGCTCTCTCCCCAGCCGCGCAGGCAGTCACCGGGCTGCGCCTGATGGCGGAAGTGGTGCACCCGGATGGCGCCCTTGACCAGCAGCGCCGGTGCGCCGCAGCCCACGCAACGGAAGGGCCCGTGCACCCGGTGGCAATGGCCGGCCTGCACCTTGCGGCCATCGGCCTCGCGCAGCGCGGTGAGCATGGCCCAGCCCGGTCGTCAGCGCCGCTGGCCCAGCGCCCTCTCGATCTTCTGGTCGGTCTTGTACTGGCTCAGCGCATACACCGCCCAGATGGTGGCGGGCAGCCAGCCGATCAGCGTGACCTGCAGGATCAGGCAGATGATGCCGGCGATCGGTCGGCCGATGGTGAAGAAGGTGAGCCAGGGCAGGAGGAGGGCGATCAACAGTCTCATGATGGTCATGCAGATGGGGTCGTGGCCATCTTAAGCAAGCGCTGCAGGTACGGCCCGGTGCGGCTGCCCTTGGCCGCGGCCACCTCGGCCGGCGTGCCGGCGGCCACGATGCGCCCGCCCTGGTCGCCGCCACCCGGGCCCATGTCGATCACCCAGTCGCAGGCGGCGACCACGCGCAGGTCGTGTTCCACCAGCACCACGGTGTTGCCGGCCTCCACCAATTGCTGCAGCTGGGCCATCAGGCGGTCGACGTCGGCAGGGTGCAGGCCGGTGGTGGGTTCGTCCAGCACGTACAGCGCATCGCCGCGCTGGGCGCGCTGCAGCTCGGTGGCCAGCTTGATGCGCTGCGCTTCGCCGCCCGACA
>CAKZXL010000904.1 GCA_937883885.1 uncultured Aquincola sp.
CAGCAGGTTGGTGAAGCGATCGACCCGCGCCTGGCTGAAGCCGCTGGCGCGCTGGCGTGCGTCGGCCAGCGCGGCCTGCACGTCCAGCCGCTGGGCGATGGCTTGCGCTTCCAGATCGGGGCGCTCGAGCTGCAGCGTGTCGGGCGCCGGCAGCGCGGGCAGGCGTGCGGGCAACTGAAGCCTGGCGGCCGGCTCACCCCACAGCCCCAGCAGTCGCAGCAGCCGTTCACGCGCCGCGGTGCGGGCCTGCTGGGCGCGGGCCACGGCCAGCGCCGCATCGGCCTGGAAGGCCTGCTCACGCGCCTGCTGCAGCTTGTTGAAGTTGCCCACCTGCGCCATGCGCCGCGCCAGCTCGGCGCTGGCCTGCGCGGCCTGCAGCACCTGGCCGCTGTAATGCACCGCTTCTGCGGCCGCCACCGCCTGCACCCAGGCCTTGCGGGTGTCGAAGGCCAGTTGCAGTGCCTGGCCGGCCACCTGGGCCTGCGACTGCGCCAGGCGCTGGGCGGCGGCTTCGCTGGCCATCGGCAGCGTGAGCAGCCGGCCCAGGCTGAAGTGCAGGCCACGCTCGATCTCCAGCTCTTCGCCCCGGCGCAGGCGGCCGAAGCTGAAACCGGGGTTGGGCAGGCGGCCGGCGGCCACGCGTTCGGCCTCGGTGGCGGCCAGTGACTGCACCGCGGCCTGCAGCCCGCGCTGGTTCAGCAGCGCCAGTTCCACCGCGCCTTCGGCAGACAGCGGTGCGGCCAGCAGCTGCGCGATGCGCGGCTGCGCGGCGGCCCTGTCTTCATCGGTGCGCGGTACGTTGGCCTGCGCGCCCAGGTGCTGGCGCAAGGAGCCCTGCACCGGGCCCATGACGCCGTCGGGGCTGAAGCTGGCGCAGCCGGTCAGCAGCAGCGCGGCCGCAGCCAGCGCGCCTGTGCAAAGGCGGGTCATGGACGGCCTCCAACGGGCTGGCCGTGGTGGTGCTGGTGGACGCCGGGGTCGGGCTGTGAGGGCGGTGCGGTGGGCGCCCCCTCACGCGCATAAGCCCGCCAGCCGCCGATGCGGCCGACCTGGGCATTGGCCGCCGGCCAGGCCACGGCGGGCGCATCGGGCGGGCTGCGTGTGTCGGTCAGCGCCGAGCGGTAGACCAGCGGTGCCACCGGCTGGCGGGGGTCGGTCGGGTCGGGCAAGGGCGGGCGCGTGGTCTGGGCCAGCACGGGGCCGGCCAGCAGCCATGCACCAGCGGCCAGGCACGGCGCCAGCAGACGCCGCCGATGGGGCGATGAAGCCATGGGAATTCCTCTTGAGCGGATGCCACAACCGTCTGGGGCCGGCAAGCCAGCCGAGGCAGTTGCATGAGCCGGCAGCGGCGCCCTGATCAGACAGGCGCCGCCCACGCCAGCGGCCGCGGGCGCCAAGGCGCCCGCCGGTCAGGCGTGCAGGCTTCGAGGCGGGCGCTCAGGCCCGGCCGTGAGGAAGGATGGCGACGGCGCCACCAGCGTGGCGGCCGTGGCGGGCGCGCTCAGCGCCGCTGCCAGCACCGGCATGGCCGGCGGCAACGCCAGCGCCACGCAGCAGGCCGCACAGGCGCTGCAACTGTGGCCGGCCGCATGCGCATGCGATGAAGCAGGCGGGGAGGCACCGTGCGAGGCCTGGGCCATCGGCCCATCCGAGGCCGCGCCGGTCGCAGGTTGGTCGTGGTGTGCATGGCCTGCATGCAGCCCGCGATCGTGGCCACCATGGCCGGCCTGCTCACCGCCCTGCGCAGCGTCAGACGCCGCTGCCTGGGCCTGCATGGCTGCGTGGTGCTGTACGGGCGCCTTGCTGGCGCAATGGAGCATCGCCACCGCCGCCATGCCCTGCAAGGGCAGGGCCAACGCCAGCATCCACAGCATGAGCACGCGCAAGCACCGCATCGGGTCAGTCTAGCGCAGCAGGCATGACCACCACGGTGTGGGCCTGGGGCCCGCGCCGCACCACGAACTGCGTGCCTTGCGGCTGGCGCCAGGCCAGCAGCTGGCGCGCGAAATCGGCGCTGCCGCTGACGGCGCGGCCGTTCATGCCCACCACCACGTCGCCGGCGCGCAGACCGATGCGCTCGGCCAGGCTGCCGCTGGCCACGCCCACCAGCAGTGCACCCTGGGCCTGGGTCCAGCCCTGCAGCAGCGCCATCGGTGGCGCCAGGTCGGTGAACTGCGCGCCCAGCCGCGGCCGGCGGATGTCGCCGCCCGAGCGCAGCTCGGCCGCCACCTGCAGCACGATGTCGATGGGCACCGAAAGGCTCACACCTGGCGTGCCGTACACGCCCGCCATGGTGCGCAGGTTCAGCCCGACGATGGCGCCCGATGCATCGAGCAGCGGCCCGCCGGAATTGCCGGGGTTGAGGGCCAGGTCGCTCTGGATGAACAGCAGCTCATGGTCGTCGCCGAAATGCCTGTCGGTGCCGCCCACCACGCCGGCGGTGACCGAGCGGTTCAGGCCATACGGCTCACCCACCGCCAGCACCCAGTCGCCGGGGCGCAGCCGGGTGGCGCTGCCCAGCGGCGGCAGCACGCCGGGCGGGCGGCCTGCCGGCCAGGCCTGCGGCGGCAGCTGCAGCAGCGCGATGTCGGCCTCGTCGTCGATGGCCAGCACTTGCGCCCGCAGCACCCGCTGGTCAGGCAAGCGCACCACCACCTGCTGCGCTTGCTGCACCACATGCGCGGCCGTGACGGCACGGCCCTCGGCATCGATGACGAAGCCAGCACCGATGCGCACGTCGAGCAGGCCGTCGGGGTCCATCGGATCGGCAGCGGCGGTGCCGCCATCGTCAGCTTGGGTCTCGTCGGCCGCGGGCCGGCGGTCCACCAGGCCATAGACGCCCACGATCCACGGCAGACCACGTTGCAGCGCCGGCGCGAAGGAGCCCGCAGCTGCGGCACGCCCGGCCGGCAACGGCGGCCAAGGCGCAGCGCAACCGGCCAGCAGGCAGCTCAACAGCAACAGCCCCAACCCCCACCACCCGCGCTTGCCCGCCCTTCCCTGCATGCCCTCATGCTGCCCGCGCCCATGCCAAGGCGGCTTGCGCAAGATCAAGCGCCGGCCCGCCAGGGCTGCCTAAGCTGGCCCATCCGTTGTGAATACAGGAGCAGGACCATGCCGAGGATGATGAAAGCCGCCGTGTTCGTCGAGCCCGGCCGCATCGAGCTGCAGGACAAGCCGGTGCCCGACGTGGGACCGCTGGATGCACTGATCCGCGTGACCACCACCACCATCTGCGGCACCGACGTGCACATCCTCAAGGGCGAATACCCGGTGGAGCGCGGCCTGACCATCGGTCACGAACCGGTGGGCGTGATCGAGAAGCAGGGCAGCGCGGTGCGCGGCTATGCCGAAGGCCAGCGCGTGATCGCCGGCGCCATCACGCCCAGCGGCTGGAGCAACGCCTGCCTGTGCGGCTGCGGCGCCCAAGACGGCGCCGGCACGCGCCACGGCTGGAAGCCGCTGGGCGGCTGGCGCTTCGGCAACACCATCGACGGCGCGCAGGCCGAATACCTGCTGGTGCCCGACGCCATGGTGAACCTGGCACCGGTGCCCGATGGCCTGACCGACGAACAGGTGCTGATGTGCCCCGACATCATGTCCACCGGCTTTTCGGGCGCGGAGAGCGCCGGCATCCGCATCGGCGATGCGGTGGCGGTGTTCGCGCAGGGGCCCATCGGCCTTTGCGCCACGCTGGGCGCCAAGCTCAGCGGCGCCACGCTGGTGATCGGCGTGGACAAGGTGCCCGCGCGGCTGGAGATGGCGCGCCGCCTGGGCGCCGACGTGGTGGTGGACGCCAGCAAAGTGGACGTGGTCGACGAGATTTTGAAGATCACCGGCGGCCGCGGCGTGGACGCGTCGATCGAGGCGCTGGGCACGCAGGCCACCTTCGAGGCCGCGCTGCGTGTGCTGCGGCCGGGCGGCACGCTGTCCAGCCTGGGTGTGTATGCCACCGACCTGAAGATTCCGCTGGGTGCGTTCGCGGCCGGCCTGGGCGACCACAAGATCGTGACCACGCTGTGCCCCGGTGGCAAGGAGCGCATGCGCCGGTTGATGTCGGCCATCGAGTCCGGCCGCGCCGACCTGGGCGCGCTGGTGACGCACCGCTACAAGCTGGACGACGTGGAGGCCGCTTACGAGCTGTTTGCCCACCAGCGCGACGGCGTGTTGAAGGTGGCGCTGACGCCTTGAGCACCGCATCGGGCTCCTACAATCCCGGCGCCCTGCCCAGGGCATTGCCAGGACCTCAGCCCGATGACCATGCCCCGTCCCCTGTTCCGCGGCTTCACCACGCAAGCCGAGATCGACGCGCAGTACAACGCATCGGCCGCGGTGGCCGATGCCGCCGCCGAAGCCCGGCATTACGTGGAGCGCAGCGCGCTGGCCCGCAGCAGCCTGCCCTGCACGCTGGACGTGCCCTTCGGCCCCACGCTGGCCGAAACGCTGGACATCTTTCCGGCCGAGCGGCCCGATGCGCCGGTGTTCGTGTTCATCCACGGCGGCTACTGGCGCAGCCTGTCGGCCAAGGAATTCAGCTGCGTGGCGCTGGGCCTGCGCCAGCGCGGCATCACCACCGTGGCCACCAACTACGCGTTGTGCCCGCACGTGACCATCGACGAGATCGTGCGCCAGACGCGCGCCGCGCTGGCCTGGGTGCTGCGCCACATCGGCCAGCATGGCGGCGACCCGCGGCGCGTGGCCATCGGCGGCCATTCGGCCGGCGGCCACCTCACCGCGATGGCCCTGCAAACCCGCTGGCAGGAAGACTACGGCCTGCCCGCCGACCCCTTCCGCGCGGCGGTGCTGGTCAGCGGCCTGTATGAGCTGGAGCCGCTGCGCTACAGCTACCTGCAGCCGATGATCCAGCTGGACGACGGCATCATCCGCCGCAACTCGCCCGCCTTCAGCGCGCGGCCCTGCGCCACGCCGGCCCTCATCACCTGGGGCGCCGACGAGCCGCCCGAGTTCGAGCGCCAGGCCATGAGCTATCACGCCGCCTGGCAGGCCGCGGGCAACACCGCCGAGCTGCTGCCGCAGGTGGGCAAGCACCATTTCTCGGCCATCCACGGCTTTGAAGACCCCGACAGCCCGCTGTGCAACTGGGTGGCCGAGCGCCTGGGCGCGGTGGCCTGAAACCTGCACCACCGCAGCACCTGCCTTCATCGGTACAGCCCATGACCGCCAGCGCCACCCCTGCCCCCACCGAACGCATCGTCCAGGAAGAAGGCGCCCAGCTCGACTTCAGTCAGGACATGAGCTACGGCGACTACCTGCACCTGGACCAGATCCTCAGTGCCCAGCATCCGCTGTCGCCCGCGCATGACGAGATGCTGTTCATCGTGCAGCACCAGACCAGCGAGCTGTGGATGAAGCTGATGCTGCATGAGCTGACCGCCGCGGTGCAGGCAGTGGCCGAAGAGCGCATGGCCCCGGCCTTCAAGATGCTGGCGCGGGTCGGCCGCATCATGGAACAGCTGGTGGGCGCGTGGACCGTGCTGTCGACGATGACGCCGCCCGAGTACACCGCGATGCGGCCTTACCTGGCCAAGAGCAGCGGCTTTCAAAGTGCGCAGTACCGCTGCATCGAGTTCATGCTGGGCAACAAGAACCCGGCCATGCTCAAGCCCCACCAGCACCGCCCCGACCTGCTGGCGATGGTGGACAAGGCCTGGCGCGCCCCTTCGCTGTACGACGAGGCGCTGCGCCTGCTGGCCCGCCGCGGGCTGCCGGTGCCGGCCAGCCACCTGAACCGCGACTGGACTCTGCCCTACGAACAAAGCGACGAGGTGGAAGCCGCCTGGCTGGAGGTGTACCGCCACCCCGACCAGCACTGGGACCTGTACCAGCTGGGCGAAAAGCTCACCGACATCGAAGACGCGTTCCGGCTCTGGCGCTTCCGCCACGTCACCACCGTGGAACGCGTGATCGGCTTCAAGCGCGGCACCGGCGGCACCGGCGGCGTGAGCTACCTGCGCAAGATGCTGGACGTGGTGCTGTTTCCTGAAATCTGGCGGCTGCGCACCGACCTGTGATGCGCGGCTTGCATGCGCTCTGGCCTGCCGCCCTGCTGCTGACCGGCCTTGTCACCGGCACTGGCAGCCATGCCGCGACCATCGAGACCTACCGCGGCCTGTGCGACGCCTCGGCCGCCGAAGCCACCGATGCGCAGCACTTCGTGGTGGCCAGCGACGAAGACAACGTGCTGCGCCTTTACACCCGCGGCGAGCCCGAGCCCATCGGCCAGCTGTCGCTCGACGGCGTCCTGGGCACCGGCCGGCGCGAAGCCGACATCGAAGGCGCTGCCCGCATCGGCAGCCGGCTCTACTGGATCAGCTCGCACGGGCGCAACAGCAGCGGCAAGCGGCGTGAAGAGCGGCTGCGCCTTTTTGCCACCGACGCCGAAGACGGCTTGCTGCAGCCGGCCGGCGCCGCTTATACGAGGCTGCTGGACGACCTGCTGGCCGCGCCGACGCTGCAGCACCTGAAGCTGGATCAGGCGGCGCAGCTGGCGCCCGAAGCCCCTGGCGGCCTGAACATCGAAGGCCTGGCCGCAACGCCCGAAGGCGCGCTGCTGATCGGCTTTCGCAACCCCATTCCGAACGGGCGGGCGCTGGTGGTGCCACTGCTCAATCCGGCCGAGGTGGTGGAGCATGGCCGCACCGCCCAGTTCGGCGAGCCGGTGTTGCTGCCGCTGCGCAACCGCGGCGTGCGCAGCATCGAGCGCATCGGCGGCGCCTACTGGATCGTGGCCGGCCCCACCGCCGACCTCGGGAGCTTTTCGCTCTACCGCTGGAGCGGCCGCGCGGGCGGCGCGCCACAGCTGCAAGACAGCGCCGCCTTCACCGGCCTGCAGCCCGAGGCCTTGTTCGCCTGGCCCGGCAGCGGCGAGTTGCAGTTCTTGAGCGACGACGGCGGCCTGGACGTGGCCGGCACGCCCTGCAAGAAGCTGCCGCCGGCCCGGCAGGCGTTTCGGGCGGTGGTGATGCCCAAGCCGCCCCAGCCGCGTTAGCGGCTGGGCGCACCAGGGTCAGGCCCGGTGTTGACGCGAGCGGCGGCGCACGACGGCGCCCAGCGCCGCGGCACCGGCCAGCCACAGCGCCCAGGTGCCAGGCTCCGGCACCGGCGACACGCCGGTGACCGTGGCCACCACCAGGTTGTCGGCGTAGCTCAGGCTCAGCGTGTAGCCGTTGGCCAGTGCCGCATCGAAAGCGCCGCTGTAGCTGCCGCTGTACTGGATCAGGCTGAACTGCTGGCCCACCGTCGGCGTGTAGCCCTCGAAGTTCAGCCGCAGCGTGCCGTCGAACGTGGCCGGCGCGTACCAGGACAGCCCGCCCCAGGCCGCCTGCCCGCTGACGCCTGCCACGTCGAACACCAGCTGCGAGGCATCGCCCAGCAGCAGATCGCCATACAGCAGGATCTGGCCGGTCTCGTCCACGCGGATGACACCGGCGGTGTTGTCGAATCTTTGGCCCGCCTGCATCTGCACGGTCAGGCGCCCACCCTCGGCCACCACGCTGCCTTGGTTGACAATGTGGAGGTTGCCGTCCGCGCCGATGGAGCCCGCGCCGCGCAGCGTGTGGCCTTGGCCGATGGTCAGCGTGTGGCCGTTGCCGTAGATGTAGCTGTAGTCCTGGTGCATCAGCACCGTGTTGCCGCTGCCGGCCAGGGTGGTGTCTGCGGCCAGGGCCATGTAGGCCCCGCCAGTGAACGGCGAGCCTTGCACCGTCAGCGTACCGGTGTTGGTGAGCGTGCCGGCCAGGCCGATGGAGCCGCCACTCAGCACCTGCAGCTGGCCCTCCAGCCGGCTGTCCTTGAGATTGAGGTTCGATGCGGTGCGGAAGCTGCCGGTCAGCCGGGTGGTGTCGTAGGTGCCAGCCCCGGCCAGCTGCGCGCCGCCCTGGCCGTGGACCAACCCGCCGATGAGCCGGCCGTTTTCCAGGCTGAACACGCCGTCGCTGGCCACCGTGACGGTGCCGGTGCTGTTGTCCACCGTCCGGTCGCTGCCCGGGTACACGGACAGCCGCCCGCCCTCCACCAACAGGCTGCCCTGGTTGACGACGTTGATGTTGCCGTCCGCCCCGAGGTAACCCGCACCGCGCAGCGTATGGCCTGCAGCGATGGTCAGCATATGTCCGTTGCCGTAGACGTAGCTGTAGTCCTGGTGCGTCAGCACCGTGTTGCCGCTGCCTGCCAGCGTGGTGTCGGCGGCCAGGTTGAGGTTGGCGCCGCCGGTGTAAGGCGAGCCTTCGACCGTCAGCGTGCCGGTGTTGGTGAGGGTGCCCGCGAGCCTGAGGCTGGTGCCCGCCGCCACCCGCAGCCGACCCGCCAGCTGCATGTCCTGGTAGAGCCCGCCGCCGGTCAGCTGCGCCTGTCCCTGGCCGGTGATCGTGCCGCCCGAGAGGCTGCCACTGTCCAGGCTCAGCGTGGCGCCATCGGCCACGCTGACCGTGCCCGCGATGTTGTTGAAGCTGCGGCCTTCGCCGAGCAACAGACGCAGCACGCCACCTTCGGCGACGACCGCACCCTGGTTCACCACGTTCAGGTTGCCGTCCGCGCCCAGGTAGCCCACACCGCGCAGCGTGTGGCCGGCGCCGATCGTCAGCGTGTGGCCGTTGCCGTAGACGTAGCTGTAGTCCTGGTGCGTGAGCACCGTGCTGCCGCTGCCGGCCATCGTGGTGTCGGCGGCCAGGCTCAGCGAGGCAGCGCCGCTGTACGGCGAGCCTTGCACCGTCAACGTGCCGGTGTTGGTGAGGGTGCCGGCCAGACCAAGGCTGCTGCCTGCCAGCACCTGCAAGGGCCCTTGCAGCAAGCTGTCCTTGAGCGTGAGGTTGCCAGCCGCCTGCAGGCTGCCGGTCAGCCGGGTGTTCTCGTAGGTACCGCTGCCCGACAGCTGGGCACCGGCCTGGCCGTGAACCACCCCGCCGATCAGCCTGCCGTTTTCCAGGTTGAACCGGCCGTCCTGGGCCACGGTGATGGCGCCTGCGGTGTTGTCCAGCGTCTGGCTGCTGCCCAGGTAGGCGGACAGGCGTCCGCCCTCCGCCACCAGGCTGCCCTGGTTGACGATGTCGAGGTTGCCGTCCGCACCCAGATAGCCCGCACCACGCAGTGTGTGGCCCTGACCGATGGTCAGTGTGTGGCCATTGCCGTAGACGTAGCTGTAGTCCTGGTGCGTGAGCACCGTGCTGCCGCTGCCGGCCAGCGTGGTGTCGGCGGCCAGGCTCACCGCGGCGCTGCCGGTGGACGGTGAGCCTTGCACCGTCAGCGTGCCGGTGTTGGCGATGGTGCCGGCCAGCCGCAGGTTGGTGCCTGCCGCCACCTGCAGCTGCCCTGCCAGCTGGGTGTCCCGGTAGATGCCGCCGCCGGTCAATTGCGCGTTGGCCTGACCGGTGATCGTGCCGCCGTTGAAGCTGCCGCTGTCCAGGCTCAGCACGGCGCCATCGGCCACGGTGACCGTGCCCGCGACGTTGTTGAAGCTGCGGCCTTCGCCCAGCAGCAAGCGCAGCACAGCGCCCTCGGCAATGACCGACCCTTTGTTGACGACGTTAAGGTTGCCGTCCGCACCCAGATAGCCCGCACCACGCAGCGTGTGGCCGGCACCGACCGTCAGCGTATGGCCGTTGCCGTAGACGTAGCTGTAGTCCTGGTGCGTCAGTACCGTGCTGCCGCCACCCGCCAGCGTGGTGTTGGCGGCCAGGTTGAGCGATGCGGCACCTGTGGCGGGCGAGCCCTGCAGCCTCAGCACGCCCTGGCTGCTCACCAGGCCGCCATGCAGGGTCAGGCTGCCTTGGCGAATCCTCAGCGCATCACCCGCGCCGATGAACACCTGCGAGGCTGCGACGCTGCCGTCCACCCACACGGTGGACATGGCGGCCGGGTCGGCCAGGGCGTCGATGAACGCCCGGTCGGCGTAGTCGGGCACCAGGCCGTCGACCCAGGCGGCGCTGTCGGTCCACGCGCCTTCGCCACCGGCCCAGTAGGCATCCATCGCCTGCACCGGCGGGGTCAGGGCCAGGGCCATCAGGTGGAGCACGGCCAGGCCGACCGCGCTGCGGCGCACGCGGGCGCGCAGGGGGGAACGGAAGGCGGGGGACAGGACGGGGGCTGTGCGCATAGGTTCTCTCTCCGAGGTGGGTGGTGTGGGCCGGCCATCACAGGCCCGCCTTCGTTTCAGTTTGTTGCGCCCCTGCACGGGCTGTCGTTACCCGTTCAGGTATCGAGGCAGGCCTTGCCGTCCCCCGCGTTCGCGGGGGACGGCAGCCGGTGCACGGCGCTGCGCCACAGCAGCGCCACCAGCTCGGCCTGGCGGGCGGTACGCGTCTTGGCCAGCAGGCGCTTGATGTGCATCTGCACGGTGTTGACCTGCAGCGCCCACGCAGCCGCCATCTCGGCGGCCGACAGGCCGTTGGCCAGCGCCACCGCCACGCGGGCCTCGGCCGGGGTGAAGGCGAAGGCCCCCCGCAATGCGGCTTCGTCCAGCACCACCAGCGCCGGGTCGGCCAGCCACACCACGGCCTGCACCGGCTCGGCAGGCGCGCCGTGGTGGCGCGAGATGCGCAGCGTCAAGGGCGAAGCGCCGGTGCGCGGCAGCGCCAGGGTGGTTTCGCGCGGCTCGAAGCTGCGCGGGGCGCACACCCAGCGCAGCGCCTCCTGCAGCGGAGTGGAAGCCGGCAGCAGATGCAGCCTTCGCTCGGCCACGTACAGACACTCGGGGTTGGCCCGCACGATGCGTTGCGCCGTCAGCGTCCAGCCCAGCAGGCTTTGCAAGGGGCTGAGGCGCAGTTGGGCGGTGGCCGGCAGTCCAAACGGCTCGGGCAGCAGCAGGGGGCGGGGCATGGGGGTCATGTCGCGGGAAGGTTGAAACCACTCCCGGCATAGACGCAGGCCGCACCGCGTTGTCAGGGCCGGCGCATCGGCCAGCCCCGTAGTGGCCCCTGCTCAGGCGTCGGCGCGGCGCAGCAGCACGAAGGCGGCCCAGATGCGCGCCGGCTCACCCGCGCGTTGCGCCTCGCGCTGGGCTTGCCGTAGCGCCGCGGCCGCCTGGCCCCGGTGTGCGGCCAGCGCCGCATAAAACCGGCGCATGAAGCGCGCGGTGCCCGCGTCTTCCACCCGCCAGAGGCTGGCCACCACTTCCTGCGCACCGCCGTCGATCAAGGCAGTGGCCAGGCCGTCCACCTCGCGACCGTCGGCCTGCACGCCGACCGCGGTTTCGCAGGCCGACAAGGTGACCAGGCGCGGCTGGCCCAGCGCCAGCTGGCGCAGGCGGTCCAGGTGCAGACGGGCGCCATCGCCCAGCAGCAGCCAGCTGCGCGAGACATTGCCCGGCCGCAGCACGAAGTGCGTGCCCAGGTGCAGCAGCTGCTCGGGCTGCTGCCGGGCCAGGCCCACCAGCCGGGCTTCGGTGAAGGCTTCGTTGAGGTGGCCTTCGCCGGGCCAGGGGCCGGTGCCGGTGCCGCCGCAGGCGCTGGCCGGGTCTTCGAGCCCGGCCACGCTGCCCTGCACGATGCCGCAGAGTTCATCCGCCACGCCCGGCAGCGCGGGCAGGCCTTGCAGCGCGCGCGTGACGCCGAAGGCACTGGCCCGCAGCGCCCCTGCCGCAGGGGCAGCCGCTGCCCGCGGTGCCGGCCCTGGCGCCTGCACCACCAGCTCGGGGCCCGGGCCCCGTGCCGACTCACCGCGGTCGGCCAGCAGCGCCGGCGGCAGGTAGCGCAAGGGACCGTCCAGCACCAGCACGATGCGCTGCGCACGGGCCTGCTGCGCCGCCTGGGCCAGCGCGCCACCGAGTGCGGCCTGCAAGGCCCGGGCTTCGGCGGCGGGCAGCGTGCCTTGCTCCAGCGCATCGCGCCAGCGGGCGATGGCCGGACCGAGCGCCGCCAGCCGCCATGGCAGCCGCTGCGTGTAGGCGCCGCGGGCATGCACGAAGAGCAGGCTCAGCGCCTCGTCGCCGGCCAGGGTGTAGACCTGCAGCACCCCCGTCGCGGGCCGTGTCAGCGCCCGGCGTGCCGAGGGCTGGGCGGGCACGGCCTGCAGGCGGGCCAGGGCCGCATCCAATCCGGCCCGGCGCGTGGCCTGGCGGTCGCGGTCGGCCTGGGCCAGCGACTGCAGCCGTTCACGCTCGGCGGCCGAGAGGCGCCCTGCCGACTCCAGCTGCCGCAGGCGCTGCAGTTCCGCGCCCGATTCCGCCAGCAACCAGGCATCGAACTCGCGGCGTGCCGTCTGCTCGGCAGCGGTGAAATCCAGCTCCACAGTGGCGGCCGGGCTGGCCGCCCGCAGGCCGAAGTCGAACTGCTCCTGGGCCTTGAGCAGGTCCAGCACCTGCCGCGCCTCGGGCAGCCGGCCGGCCTGCAGCAGCGCATCGGCCACGCGGCGGTACAGCGGCAGCTTGTCGGCCAGGTAGCGGGCATCGGCCTGGCGGCCCAGCGGCAGCAGCGCCTCACGCTGGCCCTGCAGCAGCGCGATGGCCAGCTTGCCCAGCAGGATGGCCTGGGCCCGATGACCGCGCTGCTGCTGCGCCTGGGCCAGCAAATCGAGCGCCTGCCACTGCAGCCGGGGCTGGGCGGCGGTGGTGGCGGCCAGCAAGGCGTCCTGCGCGGCCTGGGCCGCTCGCTCCGCGCCGGCCGCGCCGCCGGCCCGCAAGGCCTTGCGGGCCTGGGCCAGGCGCAGCACGGCTTCGGACTCGGGGTTGAGGTGGGCGGCGTCGGTGGCCACGCAGGCGGCGTCGTCCCACTCGCAGCGCAGCGCGGCCAGCACCTGCCGCTGCGGATGGCCCGGCGGCAGGCCCGTGGCCAGTGCCTCGTCGGCCGCGGCCCAGTGGCGCAGCGCCTGGTCCACGCCACTGGCGCCGCCCTCGCGCAGCTGCAGCGCGGCCTCCAGGCTGTGGCGAAAGGCGGTTTCGTCGGGTGTCGGCGGCCGGGCATCGGCATCGAGCAGCTGCAGCTGTTCGGCGGCGCCCTGGGTGTCACCCACTTCCAGCAGGGCGCGGGCAACGCTCAGGCGCGTCAAGGGCAAGGTGTCGCCGTCGGTCCGGCCCGGACCCAGGCGCTGCAAGGCCTGCTGCAGGCTGGCCAAGCCCTCGGCCAGCGCGCCCTGGGCCAGCTGCGCCTCGCCCAGCCGGCGCCAGGGGCGGGCGCCGCGGGCCGCATCACGTTCGGGCCGCTCGGCCATCAAGGCCACGGCATGCCGCGCCACTTCGGCCGCACCGGCCGGGTCGCCGCGCGCCAGCAGCAGGCTGGACAACTGCTCACGCACCGACACGGCGTGCCCGGAGAGGTCGGGCGCCAGCCCCTGCGAGCGGTCGGCCGTGGCCACGCCTTCGCGCAGCGCCTCTTCGCTCTCTTGCCAGCGGGCCAGGCTCTGCAGCGCCACGCCGCGGTTGCTGAGCGCCACCACAAGGCCAAAGGGCTCCTGCGGCCAGATCTCCCGACGCAGTGCAATCTCGGCATCCACCGCCGCGAGCGAGGCCTGCTGCTGACCTTGCCGACGCTTGAGCACCGCCTGGTGGCTGTGCAGCGTGGCCCGCTGCAGCGCGCTGCCGCCCAGCCGGTCCACTTCGTCGAAGAGCTCGTCGATGGCCCGCTCGGCCTCGGGAAAGCGACGGGCGCTGGACAGCATCACCACATGGTTGATGCGCAGGTTGAGGCGGTCGCTCTCGACCACCTCCGGGTCGGGCTGGGCCGCGTCTTCGAAGGCCTGGGTCGACCATTGCAGCGCGGTCGTGTTCTCGCCACGCTGCAGGTACACAAACGCCAGCATCGCGGCGCTCTGGGCTGCCAGCGTGCGCCGGCCGGCCGCCTGGTAGGCCGCGACCAGCGCTTCGAACAGCGGCGTGGCTTGCGGGGCGCGGCCGAGCCAGAACAAGGCCGCCGCCACGTCGGACTGGTAGCGCAGCCGGGCCAGCCCGTCGCCCGGACGGTCGGCCAGCACGCGGCGCAGGCCCTGGCAGGCGCCTTCGAGGGCAAACGGGTCGGCCTTGACCTGGGCCGCGCGCAGCCGCTCGTTCAAAAGTTGCAGCGGCTGCTCGGCAGGCCAGGGCTGGGTGTAGGCCGCGCAGTGGATGGCCACGGCAGCGTCCAATGCGGCGGGTTCGGCCGCGCCGGCAGACAGCGCCTGCCCCAAGGCCAGCAGGCCCAGCCAGCGCCTCACGGTTGCCGGGGCGCAAACTCGATGCGCAGCTGCGGACCGGTGCCCGGCGCAATGCCCAGGTCGGCCAGCGCCGCCTGCTGCGCGGCGGTCAGCGGCTGCGCCAGCTCCAGGTCGATGCCGGGGCGGCCGAGCTGCTCATACGCATCCGCCTCGAAGCCCAGCGCACGCAGCTGGCGCAGCAAGGCATCGCGCTCCGTGCGCGCGGCTGCGGCGTCGGCGCTCATGCGCTGCAACACGCCGTCGCCGCGCAGCACGTAGGGCGGCGGCGAAGAAGAAGGTGCCGGCTGCAGGCCCCACCAGGCCATGCCGCCCAGCGCCAGGCCCAGGCCCAGCACCACCGCGGGCCAACGCCGGGGCTGCGCAAGCGCAGCCCCGCGCGCGGGCGGGCGTGGGGCGGCCTTCGGTGCCGACGATGCGGCCGGCCGTGGGTCCGCGTCCGCGTCGGGCGCCGGCAGCACGCCGGCTTCACGCGCGCGGGTCAGCAGGCGCTGCAGCCGCTCGTCGGCCGCGCGCGCACCCGCGGTCGGCACGGCCAGCCGGTAGCGCTGCATGCCGTCGCGCAGCGCGGCGGCCTCGCGAGCCAGCTGCGGGTCGGCCCCGGGCACGGCGCGCCCCGCGAGCAGGTCCAGCCAGGTTTGGTCGTCGTCGGTTGTCATGGCATGCCCACCAGTTGATACCAGGCCGCGAAATAGGGCCGCGCCTTCTTGCGGCACTGCGAGATGAACTCGCGCGTGGCGCCCGGCGTGCGCTCCAGCAGGGCCTGGATCTGCGTGTTGTCCAGCCCATCTTCCACCACCCAGCGCAGCACGGTGGCGTGCTCGGGGTGGGCCCTTGCAAAGGCCGCGAAGCAGGCGCGGAACACGGCTTCACGTTGCTGCTCGCTGACCTGCTGTTCCGGCGTGGCGCCGGGCTGCTGCAGCGCCTGGTCCAGCTCGGCCTGCAGCGCGGTCAGCGCCGCTTCGTCCGTGGGCAGGGCCTGCTCCTGCGCGGGCCGGTGCTGGCGCAATGCGTCCAGCAAGGTGTTGCGCACGATCTGGTGGATCCAGGCCAGCGGATCGCCCCGGCCTTCGAACGTGGCGCAGCGCAGCCAGACCTTGACCATGGCTTCCTGCACCACGTCTTCGGCGGCCTGCCAGCTGCGCAGCGCGGCAGCGGCTTCCCGGTAGAAGCGGGCGCCGTGGTCCCGGTCGACCGCACGCAGCCAGTGCTCGATGTGGCGCCCTCCGTCGCGACAGGCTTGCGCAAAGGACTGGGCCGTCAGCGCGGTCATGCAACTTCCTCCCGGTTGTTGCAACTCAATGTAGCAAAGGTGGCGCGATGCCTGCGGCCGGCAAGCTCAGGTGCTGCCGCGCACCACCAGCTCGAAGCCCAGGTCGACCGACGTGGGCGTGACGGCTTCGCCGCGCATCAGGCGCAGCAGCATCTGGGTGGCCACGGTGCCGATCTGGGCGCGCGGGGTGCGCACGGTGGTCAGCGGCGGGTTGGTCAGGTCGCTGCCGGTGAGGTCGTTGAAGCCGGCGATGGCCACGCGCCGGGGCACCGCGACGCGGTGGCGCGCGGCGGCCAGCAGGGCGCCCTGGGCCAGGTCGTCGTTGCAGAAGAAGATGGCATCGACGCCCGGCTTGTGCGCGATGATCTGCTCGAACATGCGGCTGCCCAGCGCCAGCGACGAAGGCTCGGGGTTCAGCCATTCCAGCCGTGCGTCGTACAGGCCGGCGGCCTGCAGTTCGCGGCGCCAGCCTTCCAGCCGCTGCATCACGCGCGGGTCGAGCTGCGCCGCGGCAAAGGCGATGCGCTGACGGCCGCGCTCCAGCAGGTGGCGCGTGAGTGCGGCGCCCGCTTCGGCCTGCGACAGGCCCACGCTGTACTGGCCGGGCACGTCCGACGTTTCCATCACATGCACGCAGGGCACGCCGCTTTGCTCGATCAAGGCGCGGGTGCGTTCATGGCGGTCAAAGCCGGTGACGATGAGGCCCGCCGGCCGATGCACCAGTTGCTCACGCAGCAGCTGCTCTTCTTCGGCGGGGTCGTAGTGGGTGATGCCGATCAGCATCTGGTAGCCGGCGCGGCGCAGGTGCAGCTGCACCGCTTCGAGCAGGTCGACGAACAAGGCATTGGTGAGCAGCGGAATCAGCACCGCCACATGCGTGCTGTGGCGCGAGGCCAAGGCACGCGCCGCCGGGTCGGGCACATAGCCCAGCTTTTGCACCGCGGCCTGCACCCGCGCCACCAGGTCGGGCGCCACGGCGCGCTCGCCGCGCAAGGCGCGCGAGACGGTGATGGGGCTGACGCCGGCGGCCTGCGCCACATCGGCCAGCGTCACGCGGCCGGTGGCCCTGGAACGGGGTGGATTCATGGCCGGATCAGGGAAAACACGGTGGGCAGCTTGGTCATCGAGTGCGTAGGATAGCGCTGTCCAATGCCGTTGCGCCTCAGGGCTCACCCTGATGCAACGCACAAGAATCCAGGCGTTTGCGCCTTCCCGCGCCAACGCCTTTTTATGAAGCCAATCGGACAGCGCTATCCAAGCGCGGTCCGTGGCCCCTGGAACAGCACAACATGCAGCATTCGATCGTGGTGATGGGCGTGGCCGGTTGCGGCAAGTCCAGCCTGGCCGCCGCGCTGGCGCAGGCCGAAGGCGTGCGCCTGGTGGAAGGCGACGACTTTCACAGCCCGCAAAGCCGCGACAAGATGAGCCGCGGCATTGCACTGACCGACGAAGACCGCCAGGGCTGGCTGGCCACGCTGGGCACGCTGCTGCAGCAGCCCGGCGGGCCGATGGTGCTCACCTGCTCGGCCCTCAAGCGCCGCTACCGCGACCAGCTGCGCGCCGCCGCGCCCGGCCTGCGGTTTGCCTTCCTGGAGATCGGCCGCGCCGAATCGCTGGCCCGGGTGGCCGGGCGCGCCGGCTCGCACTTCTTTTCCGCCAGCCTGGTGGACAGCCAGTTCGCCACGCTGGAGTCGCCCGTGGGCGAGCCCGGCGTGCTGCCGCTGGACGCGCTGCTGCCCATTCCGCAATTGCAGCAGCGCTGCAGCCAGTGGCTGCGCGACCAGGAGATTCCGGCATGACGATTCCCGAGAAGATGGCCGAGCCCGCGCACGAAACGCCCCGCGCCGGCCCGCTGCAGCGCGGCATCGAGAACGCGATGGCGCTGTGCCTGGGCATCATGGCCCTGGCCGTGTTCATCAACGTGGTGCTGCGCTACGGCTTTGGCAGTGGCATCAATGCCAGTGAAGAACTCTCGCGCCTGCTGTTCGTGTGGATGGTGTTCATCGGCGCCACCGCGGCCTACCCGGCCGGTGAGCACATGGCCTTCACCAGCCTGGTGGGCATGCTGCAGCACAAGCCAGCGCTGCTCAAGCTGATGACGGTGCTGATCCGCCTGCTGGTGATCGCGGCCTGCGTGATGCTGGGCTGGGGCGCGTGGCAGCAGGTGGTGGTGGGCATGAGCAGCCGCAGCGTGGTGCTGGAGTACCCGGTGATGCTGCTGCCGCTGCCGGCGCTGCTGTGCGCGGTGGCCATCGGCGTGATGGCGCTGCTGGAGCTGCTGCGCGGCCGGCCGCTGGACCTGGGCCATGCCGGTGATGTGGAGTAGATGAGCATGAGCGACATGAGCCCCGAAGGCCTGGCCTTCATCGTCTTTTGCGGCGGCATGCTGCTGCTGATGG
>CAKZXL010000905.1 GCA_937883885.1 uncultured Aquincola sp.
GCACCGGCCGCCCGCACCGTCGCCCAGGCTTTGGCCGACGCCCGCGCGCTGGGCCTGGAGCGGCTGGACGCCCAGTTGCTGCTGGCCCACCGCCTGGGCCGGCCGCGCACCTGGCTGCTGACGCACGACACCGACCCGCTGCCCGCGGCGGCGGATGCCGCCTTCAGCGCCGACTGCCGGGCCCGCGCCGATGCGGTGCCGCTGGCCTACCTGACCGGCCAGCACGAATTCCACGGGCTGATGCTGCAGGTCACGCCCGACGTGCTGGACCCCCGCCCCGACACCGAGACGCTGGTGGACTGGGCGCTCGACTGCCTGGCCGCACGCCCGTCCACGCTGCCGGCGCCGCGTGTGATCGACCTGGGCACCGGCTCCGGCGCCATCGCGCTGGCGGTGCAGCACGCCTGCCCGGCGGCCGAGGTGCATGGGCTGGATGCCAGCGCCGCGGCGCTGGCGGTGGCGCAAGCCAACGGCCGGCGCCTGGGCCTGCCGGTGCAGTGGCACGCCGGCCACTGGTGGCAGGGCGCGCCGGAAGGCCGCTTCGACCTGGTGCTGAGCAACCCGCCCTACATCGCCGGAGACGACCCCCACCTGCCCGCGCTGCGCCATGAGCCGCGCATGGCGCTGACGCCCGAGGGCGACGGCCTGGACGCCATCCGCGCCATCGTGGCCGGCGCGCCCCAGCGGCTGCTGGCCGGCGGCTGGCTGCTGCTGGAACATGGCCATGACCAGGCGTCGCCCGTGGCCGCCCTGCTGGCTGCGGCGGGCCTGGTGGACATCAGTCACCGGCACGACCTGGCCGGTCATGCGCGCTGCACCGGTGGCCGATGGCCGGGCTGAAACAACACCGATCTTTGCACCGCTTCATCCGCGTGCACAACGGTACGTTGCAGCAGTAGCATCAGTTCACTTCAGGCCAGCACGGGAGCATGCGATGCGTCGAACCATCCCTCTGCAACACGGTCTGGCGGTGCTGCTGGCGGCCGCCGCCGGCAGCGCTGCCGCCGGCGACGGACTGCGTGTCACCGACCCCGACCAGGCGTGGCCGCGCTGGCATGCCCGCATCGGCGTCATCGGCCCGACGGCACGCACCGACCTGTCCTTGACGAACCTGCCCCGGGCCCAGGGCGCCCAGGTGCTGGGCGACTACTACTTCGCGGGCACCGGCCTGGCCGCCGGGCGCATGGCCGGCGGCTTCCGCGCCACCAGCGGCCTGCTGCTGGGCAGCCGCAGCGCCGCCCTCAGCGCGGCCGCCATCCCGTCCGCGGGTGGCCTGTCGTTCACCCGCAGCACCGCGGATGCCACCGGCGATGCCTCGGGCACCGTGCCTTACCTGGGTGTGGGCTACACCGGCCTGTCGGTGCGCGGCGGCTGGGGCTTCACCGCCGACCTCGGATTGATGGCGCTGGGCGGCGGCTTGCGGGTGGGCGGCACGGCGTCGCCCAGCCTGGACGACGTGACACGCGAGCTGCGGCTGATGCCCGTGCTGCAGCTGGGCGTGTCCTATTCGTTCTGAGCCCACGCATGGGCTTGCCCGCCGCCACCGGCAGCGGGCGGCGCGATGCCGTATAACCGCGGGTTCGAAAGACCAACTGCCTTTTGCGGAACCACACCATGAGCGACGTCCAACAACGCATCGACAGCCTCGTCAAGGGCCACCGCGTCGTGCTTTTCATGAAGGGCACGTCCCAGTTTCCGATGTGCGGCTTCTCGGGCCGCGCGATCCAGATCCTCAAGGCCTGCGGCGTGACCGACCTGACCACCTTCAACGTGCTGGAAGACGAGCAGGTGCGCCAGGGCATCAAGGAATACGCCAACTGGCCCACCATCCCGCAGCTCTACGTCAACGGCGAATTCGTCGGTGGCTCGGACATCATGATGGAGATGTACCAGAGCGGTGAACTGCAGCAGGCCCTGACCGCCTCCGCCTGATGACCACCCCCGCCACCCCCGGCCGCCCGCCGCGGCTGGTGGTCGGCATCACCGGCGCCAGCGGCGCCGTGTACGGCGTGCGGCTGCTGCAGCGGGCGCGCACCTTGGGCATCGAGACGCACCTGGTGGTCACCCCCGCCGGCGTGCTCAACGTGCACCACGAGATGGGCCTGGACCGGCGCGCGCTGGAGGCCCTGGCCACCGCCGCCCATGCGCCAGGCGATGTGGGGGCCTGCATCGCCAGCGGCAGCTTCGACACGGCCGCCATGGCGGTCACGCCCTGCTCGATGAAGACGCTGGCCGCCATCGCCCACGGCTTTGGCGACAACCTGCTGACACGCGCCGCCGACGTGACGCTCAAAGAGCGCCGCCGCCTGTTGCTGATGGTGCGCGAGACGCCCTTCAACCTGGCCCACCTGCGCAACATGACCGCCGCCACCGAGATGGGCGCCATCGTGTTTCCGCCGCTGCCGGCCTTCTACCACCGGCCCAGCACCATCGACCAGTTGGTGGACGAGACGGTGGAACGCGCGCTGGCGTTGCTGGGACTGGACGCGGCCCGGCCGCAGCAGTGGCAAGGGCTGTAACGCCGGCCGCTAAGGAAGGTCTGCACAATTCGCCCGCTGCAAGCTTGGCGACAACGTGAAGCGCTGAGACGATACGGTGCATGAAGCAACACAGCCTGGGCCTGGGAATGACGGCCAAGCGGA
>CAKZXL010000906.1 GCA_937883885.1 uncultured Aquincola sp.
AGCGCAACATCAATGGGATCACGCTATCCACAGCCTCGCCAGCACCGCGGGCCGGCCGCTGACGACTTGGCTGGAAAAGCACGATCGGCAATGCAGTGCTCGCTTGGTGAAGGCCGCCCCACACTTGGGTCTTGCCCTGCGGCTTGTCCTCCGGTTTTTGATGGAAAGCGGAGGTCTAACCGCCTGCAGCGGCCTTCGATTTCAGACCTCGTCGCCGAAGGCGGACGCCACATGCGCCCGCATGGCCGCGATGAGAGCCGTGCGGCCCGACCAAATCCTGTCCCGCGGATCGTCGAGCGGTGAATTGGCTCCCGCAATCCAGTGGTCCGCGTTCCAGGCCACCATGATCCTGTGGCGCTCGACAAGCGGGCCACCCTGACTCCAGTCGCTGGAAGGGGAGTACACAGACGAGTCCACTCGGCACGCGGCCTCCCCGCCCTCATGGGTGATGACTGGTGACAGCCCCTCGGCTCGAGCGACCCAGTAGTCCAAGGCCACGGTAGACAGATCAGCGATTTGCATGGCCGAATCATCACCAAACTGGCGGCTGTCGACTCCTACCTAAACAGGTAGTTGAAACACTGGGCGCCCTGCCCGCTAACCAGACTTCAGGCGTCGCAGTTGAACCTAGACGGCGCGTTCCGACGCAGCCGCCGCCGTCCAGCCTCGTTCCTGATCTCCCGCCTTGGGCAGCTCGCTCCTCGGGTTCTCCCTGCCCTCTCCGGTTTCAAAGGCAGCGCCTTTGGCACGCGGTATGTGCAGCGGCGTAGCCGCTGTAAACAATACCCAACGTGCCTGTTTTTTTGCGAAATCTGTACACCCCCCTGTTCTTGCCCGTTTCGGTGATACGGAGTGAGACGGAATGAGACGGAGAGAGAATTTCCGAGCAGGCTGAGAGGCTGTAGGACAGAGTGAGAGAGTTGATACGGAGCGAGATTCGTACTCGATTTGGAGTGCTTCGGACCAGAGCCTGAGACACTGATCCCCTGTCGGTCTTGGAAAGCCCGCTTAGCTAAAGGCGAGGCAATCAAGGCTGTGAGCGCTAAGCGTCAAGCCTACGGAGGGCGAATGCCGAAACGACCTAAACCCCGTGTCTTCCAGCCGCTCAGCCGGCAGGAGCTTTACGAACTGGCTTGGAAAGAGCCCATGGTCAGACTCGCGGAGCGGTTTGGGGTGTCATCCAGCTACCTCGCCCGCGTCTACACAGAGCTGAAAGTGCCCCGACCGGATCGGGGCTACTGGGCCAAGCTTGAGTTTGGGAAATCACCGCCTAAACCAAGCCTGCCCGCCGCCCGGCCGGGTGATCTTATGCAGTGGGCGCCTGGGACGGCGGTTGGAAGTATCGTCGCGTCAGCATGCAGGTCCCCGATATCGACCTTGCCGCATGTCGGGCCAAAAGATCATGGGAAGCTTCATGATCTTCTTAATGGAGCAAGACCTTTATTTCTGAAAACTCGTAAGTTGGAAAACGGCATCCTCTGCCCGTTCAAGAAAACGCTTGTTGACATACTTGCTTCGGAAAGCAAGCTGGGCGACGCGCTAGAAACTGCACAAGTCCTCTTCCTCGCCCTGAATCAAAAAGGCTTTCATGTTGGGATGGCAGCACCCGATGAGCGAGCGTCACGAGAGCAAGTTTTTCTACCTGAGAAACCTGCCATGTATCCACGAGCGGCAAAATGGTCGCCACAGCGACCGACCTTGGTTCATATCAATGGAACCCAGATCGGCCTTACGCTCTTCGAAATGACAGTAGACGTCGAGATGGTCTACGCGGAGAGAGGCTACCTTCCCGTTGCCACACTCTCGCAACGACAGCTAGAGCGCTACACAGGCACACTTCATTGGCGCACCATGAAACCAGAGCCGAGTGGACGCCTTTGCCTCCAAGCGTATTGCCCCCATCGGCTTTTCAAGTGGTCTAAGCAATGGCGAGAATCAAAGCCTGGCGAACTTCAAATGTTGGTTCCATCGATCGCGGAGGAGCTTGAAGCGTTCGCCCCATGGCTCGTCTCTCAAACGCAAGAAGCTCAGGACCTACACGATAAAAAGTTGCGCAGATGGGATGAAGAAGAGCGCGAAAGGAATCGCTTAAAGAAAGAGGAACATCAGCGCAAGCTTCTAGCGGAATCGCGTGCCGACCTTCTTTCAGCAATAGCGGCTTGGGACGAGGCCCGCAGGGTACGGGCATTTTTCGACACGGTCGAGTCCGAACTTCGCGATGCCCCGGAGCAGGAAGCAATTGCGCTTCGCGAGCGCCTGCGCCTGGCAACTGAATTGCTTGGCACCGTTGACCCATTCAGAGTGCTTCGCGCCTGGAGGTCACCGAGTGAGCGCAGTTAAGCAGGCCTTCAACCTGCGTCGGTATCTGGATCGGCCCCGCCAGGCAGACTCAGGCTCTTGCCGTCTCTCACTGGCTGGACCGGTCGACAGAATCGTTAGATACAACAGCGGAACTTCCCCAGTTCAGACTCCAGGCCGCCTCAGCCAATCCAACAGTCGCACAATTTCTGTCACCTCAGAAATGTGCTGCGCGTTTTGTTCAATGTAATAGTTGCGTCCATCGCGTGTCCAGATGCGCGCGTTCTGCAGGCGGTGGATCGAAATGACGAGCAGCCCAAGCGCTCACATGAATCTGGGGCTTCATCGCCGACAGCCTATGCGAATTTCCTCTTGTCGGTCGAAAAGGTTGGGGGATTGGGTCTGGAAGCCTTTGCGCGCGCCGGGGGGCTCAGGAACCGGCTATCGGGCGATTCATTGTTAGTGCCTACTCGCTTATAGAACCAGGAAAGTTCCACTGTCTGAGATCAGATAAGAAACAGACACAACGATCGGTTTTGCTGAGAGCAGCAAAAAGCAGCCGGACCCACGGCGAGTCTGCAACGTTTCGCGACCAGTACGCGCGCGACGACTTCTGTCGGTTTTGTCAGTGCCTGAGCGGGGGCTTTCCAAATTTCAGCGAGAGTCTGGGCAGTACGAATGAACGCGAAATGACGACCATGAGCATGGCACTGTGATAGCACTTGTTGGTACACCGCCGGTTGGGAGCGTGGCGAGGGTGTGCTGATGCGATGGCACCGCCTCGCGTAGGCCTGCCTGCGTATTCCGGCGAACGTGACCGTCGATTCCGCTCTATCGTGACCGGTCGTCATGCGTGCTGAGTTGCGCGTTCAGATTGTAGAAGTGGCGGTCACGATGGGTCTTTGTTCTTCTCCTTTTGGGGCGTTTTTGCAGCCTGCCGCAATGACTCGCCTGTGAGGGTGAGTCGGTGGTTCTGCTGCATCAAGCGATCAAGGATCGCGTCGGCGATCGTGGCATCACCGACCCATGCGTGCCAGTGCTCGATCGGCAGTTGGCTGGTGATGATGGTGGCCTTGCTGGCCGCTCGGTCGTCGATGATCTCCAGCAGGTCGGACCTGGCCTGAACATCCAGCGCCGCCATACCCCAGTCGTCGAGCAGCAGCACGTCGGTCTTGGCCAGTTGGATCAGCCATTTGCCGAAGGTCCCATTGCCGTGGCGGATGCGCAGTTCCTCGCCGAGCCGCGGCATGCGCTGGTAGTAGGCGGAGCGACCGCGCCGGCACGCGTACTGCGCCAGCGCGCAGGCCAGCCACGATTTCCCTGCGCCAGTCGGGCCCGTGATCAGAACGCTGTGCCCCGAATCGATCCAGTCGCTCAGCGCCAGGCTCATCACCGCCTTGCGATCGATGCCGCGACCGGCGCGAGCGTCCATGTCCTCGATGGCCGCCTGCGGGTACTTCAGCCGCGCCTCCTTCAAGAGCCGTTCACGCCGCTTGTCGCTGCGCCAGTGCACTTCGCGTTCCACCAGCAAGGCCGTGCGCTCTTCGAAGCTCATGGCCGTCATGCCGGCACTGGTGAGCTGGTCTTGCAGTCCCGCCGCCATGCCCAGCAACTTCAGGCTGCGCAGTTGATCCAGGGTCGTGTTCATCATCATTGGACTTCCTTCTTGTTCAAGTGCCGGATGCGGTACGGTGGTCACTGGTAGTACGCCGGGCCACGCACATGCTCGTGTGGCGGGCTGGTCCAGCTCGGTGCTGTGCTTGCGGCCGCCTTGTCGCGCTCGTTGACCAGGATGGCCTTCACATGCACGTACTTCGCCGTGCCCAGTTCCAGCGCGATCAGGCTGGCCGCCTCCAGCCGCTCGCGGCCGTAGCGGCGTGCCAGCGACAGCAGCCCGAGGCATGCCCGGTAGCCGTGCTCGGGGTGACGCCGCTCCTCGATCAGACGCGCCACCAAGCGGCCCGTGGCCGCGCCGATGCTCTGCCCCCAATGGATCAGGCGCTCGGGCGTCCATTCGAGGTGCGCGCGGTGCGCCGCCGGCAGGTGCGCGACGACGGTCGTGAAGCCACCTTTGTGCGCGCTGCGCTGATGCGATGCCACACGCTGGCCGCGATGCAGCAGCTCGACCGCACGGGTTGTAATGCGCGCCTCCAGCAACAGGCCTACGAGGTTTTGAGGCACGCTGTAGCGGTGGCCCTCGATCTCCACGTGATGGTCGATGTGCACCCGCACGCTCTTGAAGGTCGCCCACTCCCAGGGCTGGAGCGGCAGCGCCTGCAGTGCAGGGGCATCCAGATCGGCGAAGGCGCTCGCGCGACTGCCGGGCAGCTTCTGGAAGGGCTTGCCGTTGAGCCTGGTCAGCAACGGCTCGATCGCCTCGTTCACGTCGTCAACGCTGGCGAAGCGATGGTGGCGCAAGCGCATGAGGATCCAGCGCTCCACGATCTGCACGGCCGACTCGACCTTAGCCTTGTCCTGCGGATGACGAGGCCGCGCCGGCAGCACCGAGGTGCCGTAGTGCCGCGCGAAGTCCTCCACCGTGTCGTTTGTCCGAGGCTCGTAGCGGTTGGGATTGGCGATCATCGCGCGTGGGTTGTCGGGCACGATGAGCTGCGGCACGCCACCGAAGAAGCTCAAGGCACGCGCGCAGCCATCGAGCCAGTCGGCCATGGTCTCGCGCGGCGTCGCACAGGCGAAGGTGTAGCTGGAGGCGCCGAGCGCGGCCACGAAGATGTGCGCTCGATTCCCGTCGCTGAGTTCGACCGTGGGGCCGGCATAGTCGACGAACATCTTCTCGCCGGCGCGGTGGATCTGGCGCATCGAGCGCTTCAGGCGCAGTGCGTAGCGCCGATACCGCTCGCAGAACTGGCTGTAGCGATAGGTCGACTGCCCAGGGTGAGCTGCGACGTACTCCTCCCACAGCAGCATGAGGGTCATCCCCTTGCGCCTCAGTTCCTGGTGCGCGCGGCCGTAGTCAGGCGGCACGTAGTGGGTCGGCCGGTCCTGGCGACCCTGCACGACACGGCGCTCCAGAGCGGTGTCGCTCAATGTTTGGACGGTGGGCCAGTCCAGGCCCGCAACGGCGGCCAGGCTGACGTACTTGGCAACTACGCCCTTGGAGATGCCGAGCGAGGCAGCGACTCGCTCATGGGAGAGGCGAGCTTCGAGTTTGAGACGTAAGACGTCTCTGATCTTGCGCATGTTGATCCTTGGTGCGGGCAAGCCTGTCTCCGGCGAAAGCCGGGCAGGCTACCCGCGTGAGGTGGATGAAATGCGCAACACCAACACGATGACATACGGCAGCGTTCCGCTGCCGTGACCGCCAGTTCCGGCATCGTGACCGGTGATTCCGGACCATCCGGATATCGGTCACGTTGAACCCGGAATCACCGGTCACGTTCGAGCGGAATGCTCGGTCACGATCGCCCGGAATCGGCGGTCACGATGCTCCGGAATACCCAATAGCCGTTCAACTTGCTGCACAGCTCCATCGCGCAGCCGTGCCAGGCGGCGCCGGCAACCAGTGGGGTGTCCAGCTCCGCGGGGGATTTCTTGGCGACCGAGCTTGCGTAGACCTGTATCGCCTGCAAAACGAACGCCTGAATCAGCGCGCCGTGTTGCGAGTGCTCCATCAGATCCACGACGAACTCGACATTGGTCATCTGTTCACGGTTCACGCTGCCGGTCCCCCATCCGCAGCGCCAGCACCATGCGCCAGCACTTCGCATCGAGACTGGACAATCTCGAAGCCGGCGCCAGTGATGCTCCCGGGGTCCAGGAGCATGACGACGTCGTCGCCGCAGCCCGAGCGCATGGCCGTCCAGGCGTGCGCGCTCAAGCCATCCAGACCTGCACGCTCGGCTGCGGCTGCCTGAAGGGCCTTCGCGTCGTGGATTCGTACCTGGGCGATGAACACGACGGTCTGGAGCTCCATGCTCATAGAACGCGCTCGCCTTCGGCACGCTGCGCTTGATGCCGCACCTGCTCCTTCGGTGGCGCATGTGGCCCTTCTGCAGGAAGAAGCTCTGCCTTGGCAAGCTGTCGGCTCGACATGCGAAAGCTCACGCCATCGCTCTCGCGGCGCACCCTCCAGCCGCTACGCCGCAAACTGCGCACCAGCACAAACACCTGCGTGCCGTACTGAACACGCGCTCCCGCGCGAACCGCCGCACGGCGAGCAAGTCGAGCCGCATGGAAGGCTCTAACTTGCTCGCGCCAGGCGGCCGCGTACGGCCCAATGGGTGCGTCTGCCTGAGACAGGAACGCCAGCGGACAGTCGTAGTAGAACGGTCCGCTGCTCTCGTCCATGCTCTTGACGAAGACCTCGCCACGGCGACTCTCGATGAGCGACAGGCCAATCCAGGTGGTTGTCGAGCCGTCTGCGCCTTCCATGCGCGCCAG
>CAKZXL010000907.1 GCA_937883885.1 uncultured Aquincola sp.
GACCCCACGAGGAGAGCCCCGCATGAGCCAAGACCGCCACTCGACCCAACGCCGACGCCTGCTGCACGGCGGCATGGCCCTGGCCGGGGCCGCCCTGCTGCCCCGGCACCAGGTGGCCTCTGCCGCCATCGTCACCGCCGAAGCCGACCGGCCGTTGATGGCCCAGGGCATCCAGTTCGGCGACATGACGCTGGGCAACACGATGCTGTGGAGCCGGGCCGACCGGCCGGCGCGCTTGATCGCCGAGTACGCCTTCGACGAAGCCTTCACCCGCCCGGTGCGCCGCGTCGGCCCGCATGCGCTGGAGGTCACCGACTTCACCGCCCGCATGGACCTGAGCGGCCTGCCGGCCGACCGCACGGTGTACGTGCGCGCCTGGTTCGAGAGCCTGACCAACAGCCGCGCCACCAGCGAGCCGGTGCTGGGCCGCTTCCGCACGCCGGCGCTGCAGCGCAACGTGCGCTTCGTCTGGGGTGGCGACACCGCCGGCCAGGGCTGGGGCATCAACCCCGGCTTCGGCGGCATGCGCATCTACGAACAGATGCGCCGCGTGCAGCCCGACTTCTTCATCCACAGCGGCGACACCATCTATGCCGACGGCCCCATCCAGGCCACCGTCACCGCCGAGAACGGCCAGACCTGGAGCAACCTGGTCACGCCGGAAGTGTCCAAGGTGGCCGAGACGCTGGACGAATACCGCGGCCGCTACCGCTACAACCTGCTGGACGAGAACATGCGCCGCTTCAATGCCGAAGTGCCGCAGATCTGGCAGTGGGACGACCATGAGGTGACCAACAACTGGAGTGCCAGCAAGGACCTGTCGGCCGACAGCCGCTACACCGTCAAGGACGTGCCGCTGCTGATCGCCCGCGGCAGCCGCGCCTTCCAGGAATATGCGCCGATGCGCCCCTACGGCGCCGCCGAGCTGGAACGGGTGTACCGCTACATCCCCTACGGTCCGCTGCTGGACGTGTTCGTGGTGGACATGCGCAGCTACCGCGGCCCCAACGGCACCAACCTCGAGGCCGCCGAGAACGACGCCAGCCGCTACCTGGGTGCCGAACAACTGGCCTGGCTGAAGGACGGCCTGCGCCGCTCGCGCGCCACCTGGAAGGTGATCGCCGCCGACATGCCCATCGGCCTGAACGTGGGCGATGGCCGCGACGCCAACGGCAATGCCCGCTGGGAAGCCATTGCCAACGGCAACGACGGCCCGGCCCGTGGCCGCGAGCTGGAGATCGCCGGCGTGCTGCGCGCCATCAAGCAGATGGCGGTGCGCAACGTGGTGTGGCTGACGGCCGACGTGCACTACTGCGCCGCCCACCAGTACGACCCCTCACGCGCGGCCTTAACCGACTTCGACCCCTTCTGGGAATTCGTCGCCGGCCCGCTGAACGCCGGCACCTTCGGCCCCAACACGCTGGACGGCACCTTCGGCCCGCGGGTGGACTTTCAGAAGGCGCCGCCGCCGGGGCAGGCCAACCTGTCGCCTTATGCCCGCATGCAATTCTTCGGCGAGGTGAACATCGACGCGGCCAGCCGCAGCTTCACCGTCGCCTTCAAGGACATCGACGGCCAGCAGATCTACAGCCGCACGCTGGTGCCGGCATGAAGGGGCGCACGATGCATGGCATGAGCATTCCGCGGCGCTGGCGCGCTGCGCTGGCCCTGAGCGTGGCCGCCCTGGCCACCCAGGCCCAGGCGCTGCAACTGGTGGGCGTGCAGGCCGGCGGCAACGACGCCAGCGTCACGCTGAACGGCAGCAGCCTGGCGCTGGACCTGACGCTGCGCGGCAGCGCGCCGGTGCGCGTGGAGCTGGCGCTGGAAGCGGCCGATGTGGGTCAGTGGCTGGCCTTCAATGCAGTGGTCGGGGCCGGCGCTGCGCTGCCCGGCCTGCAGCTGAGCCTGCAAGGCGCCAGCTTCGGCCTGGTGGGCAGCGTCACGCCGGCCTTCGGTCAGCTGGCGTCGATCAGCGGCGACGACGCGCGACAGACGCTGCAGTTCAACCCCGCTGAGCCCTACGCGGTGACGCTGGGCGCCGCCTTCGGCCAAGCCGGCACGCAAGACTGGCTGCTGGCCCCCACCGGCCTGCAGGCCGGCGACCGGCTGGCACTGACCATCAGCGCGGTGCCTGAACCGGGCACCTGGGCGATACTGGGGCTGGGCCTGGCGGCGCTGGCCGTTGCCGTCCGGCGCAGGGTGTGATGACTGCAACGGCTCGCCCATGTTGACAACGGTTGTCAAACTGCGCACGATGCGCCGATGAGCCGCCAGACGATGAGCTTTGCCTTGCCCGACGCGATGCGCGAATACATCGACCAGCGCGTCGCGTCGGGCCACTACGGCAATACCAGCGAATACATTCGCGACCTGGTTCGGCGCGATCAGGAGGAGCAAGCCAAGAAGCGCCTGCGCGACCTCATCGAAGAAGGCCTGGCCTCCGGTCCCGGTCGCCGCCGTACCCAGGCCGACGACAGAGAACTGCGGTCCATCGCACGCGGCGACATCGATTGAAGCCAGCGCTTCTTCGACCCAAAGCGTTCGACGATCGTCGCGCTGAGGTCCGCTACTACCGGCAGCAAGGGGGCTCGCGCCTGGCGTTGACGCTGGTCAAGGCCCTGAACGAGGCCTTGGATCAGATCGAGACCGAGCCGGGCATGGGCTCACCACGCCTCGGGAAGCGGTTGGAACTTCGCGGCTTGCGGACCTGGCGGATCGCGAAGTTCCCGCTGCTGTGGTGCTACTTCGAGAGAGCCGATCACCTCGACGTGGTCCGGCTGCTGGGCGAGCGTCAAGACCTGGCTGCAATCCTGGGCAGCGAACCCGGCTTCCAGTGAAGGCGGTGACTGAACGTCGTTTCCTCAACCCTGCCGCGGCTGCAGCCCCAGGCGCACCGCCACGGCTTCGACGGCTGGCCCGGCCAGCGCTTGCAGTGCCTGCGCGGCCAGCCCCGGCTGCGCGCTGCGCGCCGCCACCGCGCCGCTGAAGGTGGTGGTGATCTGCACGCCGGCCGGCATCTCGCCCAGCACCTGCACGCCGGGCTGGTGCATCAGCTCGCTGAGCTGCTGAAAGCCCAGGCTGGCTTCGCCGCTGGCCACCAGCGAGGCCACCGGCACGCCGGCGCGGGCCTGCACCAGGCGTGCGCGCAGCGTCTCCATCACACCCCAGCGCTCGAACAGCGCCATCAGCGCCACGCCGCTGGGGCCGGTGGAGTAGCCGATGCGCGACGCCTGCAGCACCGCCTCGCGCAAGGCCGCTTCGCTGCCCACCTCGGGCGCGGGCGTGCCTTCGCGGGCGGCGATGGCCATCGGCGAATCGACCAGCGGCCGCAAGCTGCCGGGCTGCAGATGGCCGGCGGCCATCAGCTTGTCCATCGCATCGGCGGCCAGCACCACCAGGTCGAAGGACTCGCCTTCGGCCACCCGGCGTGCCGCGTCCACGCCGCCCACCGACTCGAACCGCAGCGTGCTGCCGGCCGGTGCGCACAGCGGCGCCAGCTCGGCCAGCAGCTGCCGCGTGGCCATCGACGAGATGCCGACCAGGGGAATGGATGTGCTCATGGGCAAGAAACTCCGGACTGCGTGCAACGGGGCCGCGAGTGTGCAGCAGGTTCAGAAGCTGTGCCGCACGCCCACCGCGAACCCGGTCTGCGAACCACCGGCCGCTGGCGCGTTGCCCGCCGCCGCATTGCTCACGCCCAGGGCCAGCGTGCCGTCGTTGTCGATGTGGCCGGCAGTGGCGTACACCGCTGTGCGCTTGGACAGGCTGTAGGTGCCGCGCAGCGCATAAAGCACGGCCCCGTTGGCGCTGTCGCGGTAGTCCAGCTTGAACAGCTCGCCGTCCACCGTGAAGGCCGGCGTCACCGCATAGGCGGCGCCCAGGTAGCCGAGCCGGCTGCGCGGCGTGCTGGCGCTGCCTTCGTTGTGGCGGTCGATCATGCCGGCGCCCACTTTCAGCGCATCGAACTTCACCCAGCCGGCCACGGTGGCGCGGCGGTCCTTCAGGCGGCTGCTGGTCAGGCCGGCAAAGGCACCGGTGCCGCCGCGGATCTCGTCCACCGCCAGGGCCAGGCCCCAGGTGGCGGCGTCGTATTTGGCCATCGCGCTCCACTGGCGGCAGGCCTGGCTGTCGTCGGCGTTTTCACCGGCGCAGTTGGTGCCCGAGGGGCTGGGGCCGGCATTGACCGCATCGCGGCCGAAGCTGTAGGTGGCGCCCACCGTCAGGCCGCTGAAGCTGCCGCGGTACGCGATGGCGTTGTCCACGCGTGCATTGGGCAGGTAGCTGTCCAGCGAGCCCGAGCCATAGGCAGCCGGGCCCAGGATGTCGGCATCCAGCTGCGACCAGAACAGCATCGAATACTGGCGGCCCAGCGTCAGGCTGCCCCAGTCGCCCGACAGGCCGACGAACACCTGCCGGCCCCAGCTGCGGCCGCCCTGGTTCAGCGTACCGCTGTCCACGCCGATGCCCTGCTCCAGCGTGAAGATGGCCTTGAGGCCGCCGCCCAGGTCTTCACTGCCGCGCAGGCCCAGGCGCGAGGGCAGGCTGCCCGTCAGCCCTGGCATGCGGGTGACGCTGCTGCCGGCTGCGCCAACGTGGGTGAGGTGCTCCACCGCCACGTCGATCAAGCCGTAGATCGTCACGGTCTGGGCCTGCGCCCCGGCTGCGGCGGCCAGCAGGCCGAGGGTGAACAGCTTCTTCTTCATCATCAAGGTCTCCTCCAGGTTGTCTAGACAGCTGGCTGGTCCCAGCCCAGCGCGCCGGCTTGCGTGCCGGCCACCGAATACAAGGCGCCCGGCGCATTGCGGGTCTGCTGGAAGTCCTCCAGCGTCTGGCCGCGCATCGCCGCATAGATGTGCAGGTTGCTCACGCCCACCACGGCGCCCAGCTTCTCCAGCATGAAGAAGATGGCGCCGTAGCGGATCAGGCCCTGCCAGTCGCGCTGCGCCACCATGCGGCGCTCGTCGTCGCTCAGGTCGGCGGCGGCCAGGCAAGCCGCCTCGTCGGCCAGAAAGCGCGCGCGGAAGTCGGGCTGCACCAGCTGGTGCAAAAAGCGGTTGAGCCGGTAGCCCTTGACGCTGCGCTCCAGCGTGAACGGGTAGGTGCCGGGCAGCGCCTCGGCACCGGCCAGCTGGGCGTCCACATGGGCGCGGTGGCGCTCGGCCGCCGCGGGTGCCATGCCCTGCCCCAGCGGCTCATAGATGGCGGTGGCGATGCCGGTCATCGACGGCAGGTAGTAGCTGCGGTGCAGGCAGCGCACCTGCTGCGACAGCGCACCGCGCATCACCAGCCACATGATCACCTCGGCGCCTTCCAGGCCGCCCAGCGTGGCGTACTCGGCATGGGTCATGCCGGCCAGCTGCTCGGGGTCCTGCGCCAGCAGGTCGAGAAAGCGCGCATCCCACTCGGGGTTGTTGAAGCCGGCCCGCTCGCCATGCACCTGGTGGCTGAGGCCACCAGTGGCCACCACCGCCACGCGCAGGTCTTCGGGGTAGCTTTCGATGGCGCGGCGCAGCGCCTGGCCCAGCTTGAAGCAGCGGCGCGCGCTGGGCAGCGGAAACTGCAGCACGCCCATCTGCAGCGGCACCAGCTGCACCGGCCAGGCCGGCTCATGCGGGCACATCACCGACAGCGGCGAGAAGCAGCCATGGTCCAGCGCCCGCTCCTGGAAGAAGGACATGTCGAACTCGTCGGCCATCAGGCTGCGGCCGATGTGGGCGGCCAGCGCCGGGTGACCCTGCACCGGCGGCAGGTCGCGGGCGCCACCGCCTTCGTCGGCCACCTGCCACTGCCGGCCCACTCCCAGCGCAAAGGCCGAGTAGTGGTCGAAGAAGAACGAGGTGACGTGGTCGTTGTAGATGAACAGCAGCACGTCGGGCCGCCGCTCGGCGATCCACTGCTGCACCGGCTCGAAGGCTTCGAAGATCGGCGCCCAGACCGGGTCGTTGCGCTTGTCGCGGTCGAAGGCGAAGCCGATGGTGGGCGTGTGAGAGGCGGCCAGGCCGCCGATGATCTGGGCCACGGGTGGGGCACTCCTTGCAGGGGCTGGGCGTCAGGCGCCGAAGTGGTGGATGAGCACCAGCGAGATCGCCGGCAGCACCAGCAGCGCGACGATGCGCACCAGGTCCGACGCCAGGAACGGCATCACGCCCTTGAAGGTGTCGACCAGGGGTACGTCCTTGGCCAGCCGGTTGATGATGAAAACGTTCATGCCCACCGGCGGATGCACCAGGCCGATCTCGACCACCATCAGCGCCAGGATGCCAAACCAGATGCTCTTGTCGGCCGGCGGCAGGCCATGGAAGTCCAGGCCCATCACCACCGGATAGAAGATGGGAATGGTCAACAGGATCATGGCCAGGCTGTCCATCACGCAGCCCAGCAGGATGTAGATCACCAGGATGGCCACCATCACCAGCATCGGCGGCAGGCCGCTGGCCTGCACCCAGGCGGCCAGCTCCACCGGCATCTGCGACAGCGCCAGCGCGGTGTTCAGCATGTCGGCGCCCAGCAGCACCAGGAAGATCATCGCGGTGGCCTGGGCGGTGCCCAACGCACTGGCCAGCAGGCCTTTGAGGCGCATGCCGCCGGTGGCCACGGCCAGCACGCCGCAGGCCGCCGCGCCGATGGCCGCGGCCTCGGTGGGGTTGGCCCAGCCGCCGTAGATGCCGACGATGACCACCACGAACACCGCCAGCACCGGCAGCACCTGTGCCAGCGCCTTGAAGCGCTCGGGCCAGGGCACCCGCGGGCCCGCCGGGCCGGCCGCCGGGTTCAGGCTGACGATGATGCGCACCACGATCATGTAGCCCACCATCGCGATCACGCCGGGCAGCACCGCCGCCATGAACAGCTTGCCGATCGATTCCTGCGTCAGGATGGCGTAGATCACCAGCGGCACCGAAGGCGGGATCATGATGCCCAGCGTGCCGCCCGCGGCCAATGCGCCGGTGGCCAGACCGCCGGCGTAGCCGAAGCGGCGCAGCTCGGGCAGTGCCACCTGGCCCATGGTGGCCGCGGTGGCCAGCGATGAACCACAGATGGCGCCAAAGCCGGCGCAGGCGCAGATGGACGCCATCGCCATGCCGCCGCGCCAGTGGCCCATGAAGGCCGCGACAAAGCGGAACAGCGCGGCGCTGAGTCCACCGTGGGTGGCGAACTGACCCATCAGCAGGAACATCGGGATGACGATCAGGTCGTAGTTGGACAGCCGCGCATAGGCCACGTGCTTGAGCGCGCTCATCAGCGGCGCCGACTCGAAGCCCGACAGCGCAAAGTAGCCGCCCGAGCCCATCACGAACATGGCAATGCCGATGGGCACCCGCAGGGCCAGCAGCGTCATCAGCAGCGCGAAGATCAGCCCGCCGGCTGCAATGCCGCTCATGACCGCACCCCCAGCGCCAGCCGCAGGTGCAGGCCGGCCATGTACAGGCCCGCCAGCGCCATCAGCACGAAGCCGGGCACCATCAGCACCTGCGCGATCCAGAGCGGCCAGCCGAGGATGATGCTGGTCTCGCCCGCTTCCTTCACACCCATCGCGCCCACCCAGGAACGCCAGGCCAGCGCCGCACCCACCAGGGCGAAGAGCAGCGAGCCGACAGCGTCCAGCAGCTGCACGGTGCGGCGCGAGGCACGCGCGGTGAAGAAGTCCACCTTCACGTCGCCACCGGCCAGGTGGCAGTAGGCGAAGAAGCTGGCGCAGGCAAAGGCTGCGCACATCTGCAGCATCTCCACGTCGCCAGGCACCGGCGACGAGGCCAGCTTGCGGCCGACGATGCTGACGATGCTCATGCCGACCAGCAGCACGAAGACGAGGCCGCCGGCCAGGGCCAGCGCCTTGCTGGCCAGCAGCAGCGGCCGGCCCCAGGGGCCGATGGCCGACAGCGCGCCGTCGCTGCTGCCGGGAATGGGTTCTTGCATGGGAGAGTCCGTGATCGTTGCGCCCATGCGGCGGCCCGGCATGGGCCGCCGCTGCTCAGGCGGAGGTCGGGAACTGCTGGAAGAAAGGAATCAGTTGCCGCCCGCGTGCTTGGCGATCAGCGCCCGCGCGTTGGTCAGCAGCTGCCGGCCGTCGGCGCCCTTGGCACCCACCTCGGTGACCCACTGCTCGACCACCGGCTCGGCCGCCTTCTTCCAGCCGGCCAGCTCGGCCGCGGGAATCACGTTGACCGCATTGCGGCCGGTCAGCTTCTTGCCTTCGGCATC
>CAKZXL010000908.1 GCA_937883885.1 uncultured Aquincola sp.
CGCTTGACCCATTCGTTCAGCGTCTGCGGCACGCAGCCAATCTTGGGCGCGATGGACTCGATGGCCGCCCACAGCGACGGGTACTCCCCTCGGTGCTCCTGCACCATCCTCACCGCACGCTCACGCACCTCGGGTGAGAACTTGTTCGACTTGCTCATGGCTCAATCCTCTCAGAGTGTTGAGCCTCCTCGAAACCCGGGGCGGTTCAGTCTGGCTGACAACAGCAGGTCTGCCTGATCTGGTTCGTGAGGACCGCTCCTGTGGGCATCAGATGTCCAGTCCACCAAGCACCCCACCTATGCCTCGATGAATCGCCCTGGACATCCCCTGATGCGTGCGCCCCTAAACGCAATGCGTTCCGGGACGGCATGGAGTACCCAAGCGCACTGGCCAACAAGGCGGTAGCGACGCCCAATTTGTCACCCACTCAGGACCGCGGACAACACAGCTCTTGCACAACAAGTTCGCAAGGACAGAACTGCACAAGTCCGCAGCTCTTCCAGTCGACCCAAGTCCTCAGAGCAGGACTCGCCGGGCATGCACGGAGAACCGGGTTCACGTAGAGCGTGAACCAGGCACCTCTCGTCAGCCGCACCGACGACGACCTGCTCTCACACATGGCCGAAGCGGCCATTGCCGATCACGAACACGGCCAGTTACAGGAAGAACTCGCCCTTACAAACCTTCTCTCAGGCTCCCTAGTGGGGAGCCCGAAAAGAGACCAGTAACCCGGCCACACGGCGTCAACCCCTTGTCATTCCCCTCCGCGCAATCCACGGACGCAACTCAATGAACACAAAGCAAAACTCGTCACGTTTCTACGGCGTGCTTTGGACCAGCGCCATCCTCACCCTCACAGCGTGCGGCGGCGGCACGGGCAGTACGCCTGAGTCCGTGGAAGGCACGCAAACCGGGGCAACACGCGAACTCGTAAGCAACGGCCCTGACGGTCCGCCAGTTGCAGACTTCCAAACTGAGGACAAACGCGCTTCAGCCGCCGACCGCAAGAGCGACGACGACAATGCAAGCTCAGCAACAGCCGCCGCACAGGCTGACTCCAACCCGCCACCAGAGGCCACGCCGACCGACAATGCTCAAGCCACGGAAGTCGGAACAGGGACGGAGACACTCGAGTACGCTGCACAAGGAACCGCCTCCCGTCTGAGTGCTGACACCGCTGCGAACCCGCTCGACATCTTTGTCTCCCTCGACGGCAAAGATACATGGACTGGCCGGCTACCCAGCCCAAACGCCACCATGACGGACGGCCCGCTTCGCACGGTCAACGCGGCCCAAGCCCGGGCGCGCCGCGAGGTTGCCTCCATGAATCTGGGTGCACCCAGGAGGCCAATCCATGTACGAATCTCAGCAGGCCAATACCGACTGACAGCCCCCCTCGTATTTGGACCCCAAGACTCCGGCGTCAATGGTGCCCCCGTCATCTATCGCGCCGAGGTGCCCGGCTCGGTTACATTCACGGGCGGCGTCCAAATTGGCGTAGTTCAACCCGTCGCAGCAGCAGGAACAGTCGTCGCATTACCCTCCCCCGCGCTCGACACGGCCAACATGCGCGGCGGAACCCAGCTCTTTGTCAACGCTCAGCGAGCGACGCTCGCACGCACCCCAAATGCAGGCAACTACTGGTTCGTCACAAAACCTGTTCAGTTGCCGGACGAACCGTCCGCGAAGACGGGCTATGAAGCCTTTGCACCACCCACGGCCGCATTGGCAGCGATCAACGGCCTGAGCCCAGCCGACCGGAATCAAGCAGTCCTCCATGTCATGCAGGCATGGAGCAGCGGGCATCACCGGGTTTCAAGTTTACCGACGCCAGCCGGCAGCGTGCGCGTAGCCCCGCGGGCTCTCTGGCCCTTTCTGCACTTCGGCACAGACCAACGCTTTTATCTCGAGAACGTCAGTTCTGCGCTCGACGCCCCCGGCGAGTGGCTATGGGACTCAAGCGGGCTCCGCTACATTACTACCGCAGCAGACGTCGGCAAGCAGCTCGTCTTTGAATTGCCCGTCTTGGAGCAACTCATTCAGATTAGGGGCTCGGCGGCAACAAATGAATGGGTGCAAGACCTCGAATTCCGAGGCCTGAGCTTCGCTCATACCCGCAGAATCACGGCTACTGGCGGAAACGTCGACGGTCAGGCCGGCGTACAGATTGGTGCAGCCATTGAAGTAGACGCTGCGCGTCGCGTCGTTATCGACGGTTGCACCATCACGCGAACTGGCGGTTACGCTGTATGGCTCCGCAACAGCGTACGAGACACGACGGTAAGCAATTGCCGCATGAACGACCTGGGCGCTGGCGGAATAAAAGTAGGCTTGGCAGCCCAACCTTCAACGGAGGTTAATGGCACAGGCGCCAACGTTGTACACAGCAACATCGTCAGCAACACAGGAAAGCAGATACCTGGCGCTGTCGGCATCTGGGTCGGCCAGAGTTCCGACAACACAATCTCGAACAACCTGGTCGCAAACACAACCTACACAGGCATATCGGTCGGATGGTCATGGTCCTACGGCAACAGCAACGCTGCAAGGAACATCATTCGGAACAACCTGCTCGTCAATATCGGAATGGGTGAAATGTCCGACATCGGCGGCATCTACACTTTGGGCGAATCACCTGGGACCATTATCAGTGGAAATGTCATCCATGAAGTCAGGCCATATCCTGGCTATGGGGCCGGTGCGTTTGGGCTCTACAATGACGAAGCTTCAACCGGCGTTACATGGGAGCGAAACATCGTCGTGGGCACCGATGCTGGCGGATATCTCCTCCACTACGGCAGAAACAACAAGGTTCGCAGCAATGTGCTCGCGTATGGCGATCGTGGCGAAGTCCGCGTTACCGTGGCTGACCCGCTGCTAACCAAACTCGACTTCAGCGGCAATTTGCTGCTGCCTAAGAACCCGTCGCCATTGGTCGCTTACGCTACCGCGCCCGACGTCTCCTACTCAAGCAACCGCGTAAGCAATCGCACGCTCGCAGGCGCATTGGATCTGGCGAAATGCGGTAGTGGTTGCACCATCAGTTCAGCCGTATTGTCGATCGGCAAGGATCCGCGCAACATCACTCTGGCCGGCGTAGATCCTGAAACAGCGGCGTGGGTCACGCAAGTGGCCTCCAATTCCGGGCCGATCGGATTGGCAGCGAACATGATTCCACCGGTCAACGCAGACCTTCCCAAGCCAATCGCAGCGCCACCCGTCAGTTACGAGACCGATATCGCAGGCACCAACATCGGCGGCAAACCGCTGAATCTCAAATACCTTACTGGCATCAACCCAGCCGCGATCTCCGTTCAGGTCGACCCTACCGCTACGTCCGGCAAATGTCTGCGCTTTACGGAATCCCTCGCCAACGTGTTTCGTTGGGAACCGGTTGCCGTGGCACTCCTGAACCATACCGGCGGCAGTACCACGGTTGAATTCTCGATCAAGATTGATGCCAACGCGAACTTCTTGCATGAATGGCGAGACGCAGGCATCAACTATCGTACCGGCCCTGCCTTACGCATCCGACCGAGCGGCATCGATGTGGCAGGCCGAACAGTTGCACCGGCACCCGTTGGCGAGTGGGTTACCTTGAGGATTACCGCAGCACTCGGAAAGGAATCCGGCACCTGGGGCCTTCAGGTAAAATACAGCGACGGGAAGATCGTGAAAGTCGACGGCCTGACAAACAAGGACCCAAGTTGGAACAAAATGGCATGGGCAGGATTCATCTCTGACGCAGGTGTGCTGTCGACTTCCTGCATTGGCGGCATCACCGCCGACAATGCGACTGGAAGCTGACTACAGTTCGCGCGTCCTCCTCGTCAATGGCAGTCGCTCAGCGCTGACTAGCATTGGCGCTCAGTGCACATGATTCTGTATCAGAGCATGTCTGTTTTTACCCAACCCACGGCGGTTCATCCAGGATCGCCCTGTCTGCGCACGGAGCATGGACCCCGTTACCCCTACCGCAGACCACTACGATACCGAGCGAACCTGTGGGGTCTTCTAAGCAGCCGTCAACGAAAGACTCTCTAGCCATGAGGGCGAGCATCGAGATCCCCCTATGGAGCTCTGTGTACAGGTCAACGTGTGGCTGCCGACGGCTCAATGACAGGTCCGGCTGGAGGGACAGTGTATGCTGCGCATACACGCGCTCCTCCGCCGCGCCAAGCTTCACGATGCACACGCTCACGTTATTTGTATTGCTTACGCTTCTGGGCACATCGAGCTTTGCTCAGAATGAAATCGTCTTGCATGTTGCGACCGACGGCAACGACAACTGGAGCGGACTATCCAGTAAAGCACAGGCCGGAGACGGTCCGCTGCGCACTCTCCTTGCAGCGCAACGCACTGCCCGTCAGGCGTTAGACCAACAACGACGGTTTGGCGGCTCGGTCAAGGTGCTCATTCATCCGGGAATCTACGAAATTGATGCTCCGCTCATTTTCGACCAGCGAGATTCTGGTCTTCCCGGAAAGCCAACGGTCTATCAGGCCTCTGAGCCGGGCACCGTTACGATCTCCGGGGGCAAGCGACTACTTGCCCAAGGCACCACCGGCAAGTCGGAGGTTGTATTCAGTTCAAACGGAACCAATGCAGGGTTTTGGACCGGTGGTCCTCAGCTCTACGTAAACGGCAGGCGGGCAATTCTGGCTCGGGAACCAAACATCGGTCGCGATTGGTTTGTTGGTCAAGCCGTGGCTGTGCCGGGTGAATCTCCTTCCTCCCTCGGTCACGAAGCATTCATTGCATCAAAACCGGCGCTCAGCTTCCTCAACGGCCTGAGCGCCTCCGATCGCGAACGGGCACTTATACACATAATGCAGTCGTGGTCGTCTGGACGCCATCGAATAGGCGGAGCCGCACCTGAAGGCTCTCTTAGAGTGACGCCGAGGTCACGTTGGCCGTTTCTATTCTTCGGTACAAGCCAACGATTCTATGTGGAGAACGTAACAGCGGCCCTGGACCAGCCAGGAGAGTGGGTTGGCGTGGGCACAGATGTCCACTATTTGCCACGCCCTGACGACGATGTTCCGCTAAACGCGGTCCTACCCTACATCGGCCACCTCTTGATCATACGCGGTGCAGGGCCGACCGGCCCGTACGTAGAAAACGTCGCGTTCCGTGATTTAGGCTTTGCATATACTCAAGCACCGACGCCCGCAAACGGCTGGGTAGATACACAGGCTGCCGTGGATATCGGAGCAGCCATTCAAGTCGACTTTGCTCATAACATTGCAATCCTCGGCTGTCGCATCGAATCTACCGGTGGATATGGCATCTGGCTCCGCGATAGCGTCAGAAACAGCACCATCAGCGGATGCAGTATGCGCAACCTCGGAGCTGGTGGAGTAAAAATCGGAACACCGAAGATTGCGGGCGCAGCACCATCAACAGTCACCGGCGAAAACACGGTTAGTGACAACACCATAATGGAAACTGGCGGCCAGTTTCCCGGCGCGGTCGGCATATGGCTCGGCCAGACGTTTGATAACATCGTGCGGCGCAACTCTATCCGGGATACAACCTACACCGGAATATCAGTCGGATGGCAATGGGGCTATTCGACCACGACATCCGGACGTAATCAGATCGTCGGAAATTCGCTTTTAAATATCGGCCGTGGCAGGATGTCCGATCTAGGGGGTATCTACACGCTCGGCCCATCGCCTGGGACTGTCATTGCTGATAATCTTATCAGAGAAGTACGAGGGTATCGCGAGCTCGGCGCCGGAGCCTGGGGAATTTACAACGACGAGGGCAGCAGCGACATACTTGTTGAGAATAACGTTGTAATTGGAACGGATTCTGGCGCCTATCATCTACACTACGGCCGAAATATTCAGCTCAAGGGCAACGTATTCGCACAGGGAGACGGCCCTGAAGTATCGCTTACTCGTAGTGACCCGGAGAAAACGCGGCTCATTCTGCGCGGCAATCTGCTACTGACTGGGAACGCGCAACCTTTCTCTAGCTTGGTCAAGCCTCCCGATGCATACTTCTTCAACAATCTGATTGCGCCTCTCGCCAACAATCAGGTACTCGATCTAAAGTCATGTGCGGAAGGTTGCGAGCGTTCTTCCGCGGGGATCACTCTCGGGCGAAGTCAGCAACAGATCCAGTTCTCTGGGGTGAACCCTGACATGGCTCGACGTTGGATAGAAGCCGCAGCGAACGCTGGCGCCCCTGGCGCACCCCCAGCAGCTCTTGGAGCAGCAACGAAGAATGCAGGAGTGAAGCCGAGCCCCATCACTGCCAAAGATCGGGCAAGACTTTCCGCGTCTGCTTCTGCGGATTCGTTGACTCCAGCGGAAGCACCTCAACTCCAGGTTACCTTGGACCTTATCTCGACTCCGGAAGGAGCAAGACCCGCTGGTTGGCGATACCTGCCAGAGATGCCACGTGAAGCGATGGAGGTTGTCGCTGACAGTACAGCTAGAGGTCAACGTTGCTTGAAGTTCAGTGACTCCCCGAAGTTTGAACATGGGTTCGAACCGTACATGTTCGTGCGCCTCAATCACGCTAAGGGTACTTCAACAGCAAGCTTCTCGATACGCGTAGACGAGAGCGCCGAGTTCATCCATGAATGGAGGGATGATGCGGCACCCTATCGAACCGGCCCGTCCTTACGGATCACACGAAAAGGTGTAGAGGCGGCGGGACGTTTGATTGCGCCCGTGCGACCAGGCGAGTGGCTAAGTATCACTGTGAGCGCCGCGGTTGACGGACTAACCGGCTGGAACATTCGCATCACTGACTCTGAAGGCGAGAGTTACAGCGCCACGGCACTGCCGCACAAAGCCGCCGGCTGGCGCGGATTGCGGTGGCTTGGATTTATCTCCAATGCCGTCGTGACATCGGCGACTTGCCTCGCTTCAGCCAGCGTTACTAGCGACGCGCGTTGACAGACTCATGCTTGAGCGTCTCCAGCGCTTTCTCGAAGCGGCTCATGATCGCATCTATGCCGAGGTACTGCTCAGCGTAGACTCTACCCTTGCTTCCCAACTCTGCACGCCGCGACGGGTCGCCCGAAAGCGATTTAAGCGTGCTCACCAGAGCCGCACAGTCGCCCGGATCAATGCGACACCCCGCAGCATCAAGCACTTGGCCAAGCTGTGTATCCGCAGAAGCAGTGCCCACTGTGGCCCGACCACTGGCCAGCATGCCCGTTAGCTTTGATGGCATCACCAAATCGGCAGCCGAGGCCAGCTGCGGCAAGACATGAATATCAGCAGCATTCAGCATTTCGTTGAGCCGATCGACCGGCTGCAACGGTAGCCAGATGACATTCGACAGGCCAGCGGCACGAAGCTCCAATCTCTCCCGCGCGGCACCGCTACCAGCAAGAACAAAGTGGACATTAGATTGATGGACCATCTCCCTGGCGGCATCAATCACTATCTCCAGACCCTGCTTTTCCCCCATGTTTCCAGCGTAAAGGACCACCACATCCTTGTCACCAAAACCCAATTCAGAACGTATGAAGTTGGGACCGGTGAGCGGGAACACCGAACGTAGATCAACCCAATTTGGGAACTCAACGGTACGGCTCGGTAATACACCCTTCTCGACAAGGCGTTCCACCATCCGCGGCGAGATACTAGACGCGCGGTCAAACCGAGCAAGCAACCCAGATTCCATGGACAAGGCAAATCGACGCAGCCAGCCTCCTCGTTTGCCCAAACCAAGGCTGAACATCGCGTCTACTTCGAAGTCTTGAACGTGGATCCAAGCTGGAACACGAAAAATCCGCGCAACCAACAGTGCGACCGGTGCGACGAACAAGGTCGGTACCACGATGAACAGAACCTCGGGCCGGCGATGGAGTGAGCGCCACAACGCGGGAAGGCTTGAAACTGCGAAGCTGAACAGATGAGCCAGGCGCCGTAAGGTCGTTTGGCGCCGCGGGACCCACAACGGACACCGTGTGATCTGGATAGAACTATTGGGACCCCACGACTCGACGCGATAGCGTACCCCACCATAATCGCTGGGTACGCGCCAAGCTGGGTAGTACGGAGGGGCCGTCACAACATTAACGTCATGGCCGCGCTCCGCTAGCCAAGCCACCATTTCGCCACTGTACTTGCCAATACCCGTCAGCTCAGGCCAGAAGTTCAATCCGTAGAGAAGCAGTCGCATCGCTTTTTCATATCACTGGGCAGGGTTCCCAAATTAAGACATCGTCGCACCGCTCAATGCGCGTCATTTCCGACCACCTTGGCATAAAGAGCTGCCTTGTAGAACATGAGCCCGCGCATGCGCGTGGAGAACGGTAAAGCTTCAGACTCGGCCATCCAGCGTGCAGCAACGCGAACTGCCCCTGCCAATCCCGCAAGCCTTATAAGACGGGCGACCCGGAATAATGCGGTGTCCTTAACTAGCTCAGGCCGTAAACGCAATACAAGAGCAAAGTTTGCAACTGACTCGTCGTACTTCATCATGAGTTGGCTCGCCGTGAGCAACCCCAAGTGACTTGCGGTATTATCCTCGTGCCTTATGGTACAGCGCTCCGCAACCCTAGCGGCCCATTCGCAATCCTCCCAACCCCAGCCTTTGAAATCTTCATTGAGGGGAAAGTCGGCGAGTAGCTCACGTCGAACCACAAAGTTGCAAGAATAGAAGTGATAAGCCGGCGAGTGACGCCTGACGCTAGCCGGCAGAGCCTCCCGCCGCACGGTCATCAAACGGTGCAGCTCATGGTCGACCCCGGTTAGTACAACCTTCCGGGCACTTCGCCCGCCGTAGATGACGTCGACGTGCCCGTCCCTAATCCAATCCAAGTATCGCTGCAGAAAATCTTCTTCATCGGGCCACATGTCGGCATCCAGATAAAGGAGATAGGGCGTCGTTGCTAGCTTGCTCAAAAAGTTTCTAACTTTGGCGCGGCCGGCGTTCCTCTGCAACACAGCCAGTTGGCAGGGTGAGTGAGAGGACTGGAGAATGGGCCACAGTTGCCGATTGAATTCTTGGGTCGGCGAGCCATCGTCAACGAATATGAGCGGAACGGCCACGCCTGCCTTCGTTGATAAGGCTATCAGGCGCGCAGCCAGAGGTCGGACGTCGGAGTTGAAAAACGGGATCACTACTGACAACAGTGAACCCTCGGTCGCCGTCTTCCACGCGACGTTATGAAAGTACTCGGCAGCAAGTTTGACTGTCACGGTCGATGCCGATTGATCAACGTACATTGCGGGGGCACCATCCACGGGTTGATCTGTAGTCGGCTCAGCCACGAAGACCCCTGACACCATTCCGAACCAAACCACGTAACCCTGTCATCAGCATCGAACCATAAATTGCGCCGAACGAAACACCGGCGCGCTCCAATGCCTGTAGGTGTTCACCGTACGCCAGAAATCGACTCTTGACGCTGACGCCGCCATCAACCATCCGCGCCTTTGCACTGGAGTGACCAAAACTGGCCCCCGCAACCACAGCACGGGCGATCCAGTCACTGTCCATAGCGTATCGATACCTGACGTCAAATCCGCCGATGCGGTCGTACAGCGCGCGGGTAGCGAAACACGACGGGTGATAAAATCCGTAGCCAGCGGAGTAGTACCACAAGCTAAAACGGCCTCGGTTCGAGCGCAATACTTCACCATTATCGGACACCAGATCGGTATCGCCGTAGACGAAATCGTGACCTAATTTGATGCTGGTGACCGCTTTTTCGACAGCGTCTCTCGCATATTCATCTCCAGCATTCAGGAGGCCGACAACGTGACCCGTTGAGAGCCCCAGGCCTTTATTCCAAGCATCAGCGATACCGGCGTCAGGCTCAGACACCATTCGAGTGACGCGTCCATGGTATCGCTGCACTTTCGCGAACGTCCCGTCCGTCGAAGCGCCATCGATAATCACGTACTCAATCTCGGGATACGTCTGCGCCAAAACACTTTCTATTGTCCGATCGATGTACGACTCAGCATTTCTAACAATTGTAATGATTGAAACCTTCATGAACCGACCCCTTCAAGCCGCGGTTTCGAGGATGGAGGTGCGGAGAGTTTTTTGCCGATAGAAATCATCGGTTTCTCGACCATCTCATGCAGTAACAGCGCGACGAAAATCACCAGAGGCAAGCTCACCGCCGCGACAACCACGAATCTCATGTCCCCAGACAGGGACATAAACCAATTTGACTCGTTGAATTTCACGACGAGCGGCACCACTACAAAAAGGTGGATCAAGTAAATCCCAAACGAGATATCGCCGAGCACTCGCAACATGCGCAGCCGCAAGACTCGCTCCATCAGGGCCAGCGGTTTTACAAGAGTCCATCCAGGCTTAAGCCACAAACCACCTTGTTGAAACAACATAAGAACAATTGATGCCACAAGGACTGTGAATGTCAGACGCTGAAACAGAATGGCATTGAGTACTAGTGCAAGACACAACCAACCATCTCGCCTTCCACGCCACACCAGGGAAGCAAGTGACATACCAACCAGAAAACAGTTGATGCGGAGGGGCAGAATCGAGGGCTGCGGGTAGGACAACAGTTTTTGATTGTCCATGGCGTAAACGCTTGTGTACGCCTGAGCAATCCCAGCACAAACCAAAAGAACGGCGGGCAACCACTGGATCCTGGAGCGGCTCATCACCAAATAGATAATAGGAAACAGCAGGTAAAACTGCATTTCCAGGGACAAGCTCCAGTCAGGAAGGAAGTTGCTGGAACTCGAGCACGGAAATAGCCCGAACAGGAATGACAAGTGAAGAATGACATCAACCGGCACTGATGGAGCACAGTAGCGAAATGGCCGATCGAAGGCGATGCCGATCGCCTCATAAGCAGTTCTCAACCAACTGTCAAATAGCCCGGCAAAACCATAGGCAAGCACCAAGGCCAAGTAAAACAAAGGGGCAATCCTGAAAAACCGACGGATGAAAAACGATCGCCACGTGGAAAGCGCGTTCACCGGCTCCCTGTCACCGCGACCCTCGACGGTCCAGACCATCAAAAAGCCCGACACGAACATAAATAGGTCTACGGCAATACCGCCTCGGCTTATCAGGCCAGAGGGCCCACCGACCAGTTGCGTCACGTGAGACAGCATCACCCATACCGCTAGCAAGCCTCTAATGCCATCAAAGCTGGAAATATTACGTGATTGCTGTGTATGCATTCGGCACACCAATTTTCTCAAGAGCGTCACATCGAACCACGCTCGTTGAGCGTAGACACGGCGCACTCATCGCAAGCGGAGAGTTGGCCAAGCACCACGAGTCCGAAGGCGGTCGTCGGCAACGCTACGGCTTGCCTCAACGGTCAGGGTAGAAGCAGCTACAACCACGACGGAGAAGAAGAATAGTAACTCTGGCGTGTAGATGGTCACGACAGCCTCTGTTTGAGCCATGACCAGCAGCAGAAGGAGCGCCGCAATTAGCGCCGCCGCCCAGCCTCCTTCATCGCTGTGCATCTGAACGCCGCCAAGTTTGCGGAAAATCAATACTCCGAGTGCGGTCCATACAAAAAGACCGACATACCCCATATCTAAAAAGGCTTGCAACGCAGCATTGTGAACGGAGGCATCAGTCAGCCCAAGCTTGTTGAACACCCACGCGTAACCTAATGACACCCTAGATGAAACCTGGCCGAACGCACCGTACCCTATCGCATGAATGAGCGACGGCTCTGAGATCTCGCGACCAACTGCAGCCCAAATGTATTGACGACCGGTACCGACGCCCAGGCTGGCGCCTTGCGATCCCGACCGAACCAAGCCACCAAAAAGAGCGTTCGAGTTGATGTAGTTGAAGGCGTTATACAGAATGAAAGGAATAACTGGGCTGAGAAATGCCAGGTTGGCGGGCAGCCGCCAAAGCGCAGGGAACCTCTTGTTAAGCTTCGCAAACACCATCACAAGGATGAACCCGACGAGCGCCCCCCGTGTGTCAACCATTATCAATCCGACCAAGCACACACCAGCGCAAACCAGACCGAAGAGCCGGGAAACGCCTCTGCCTTTCGGAAAAAACAATAGCGACGACAACGCACCAACCGCCGCAATGGCACCAAATGCATTTGTGCCAAACGATAGCGGAAAATAGGCACGCGAAACCTGCAGACCAAATAGCGCCAATGTTTGGTTTAGCCGTGACTCATTGTCAATTGGGGGCGCCGAATACCCCACAAAATACCCCAGAATGTTAGCAAACACCAGCAGTGCAATTCCCACCGGGGCCGCCCGCAGTAAAAGCAGGCGCTCCGATCTCGTGTCCGTGGTTAAGAACGCAGTGAAAATGGCAGCGAATCCACCCAGAGCAAGAACCATATTGGCAATGGTATTGCTGAGGGTGTAAATGGAACCGAGGGCCCTGGCTATCGATATAGCCATCAATGTCAGATACAGAGCGAGCATCCCGACCACAGAAAGATCCAACTTAGCACGCATATCCACCTGATAGAGGCGGCGCTGATGCTGGAGCGACACTGCAGGTAATAACAGGAGGTTCTTGGTCAGGAGCAGCAATAGCAGGCCTACTGCAGGCGCCTTGCTCCCTTCCGGGCTCAGCAAACGAAGGGCGTTGAGTGCAAGGGGGATCAATGCGATGACTATTGCATCGAATACTACGGAGCCCCGCACAGCGCCATTTCGCTTATCCACGCCGATCACCTAAAAACTGGTCTAGATGAAGGCGCGTAAAAACCTCTAACTCACCACCGACCGTCGCATTGAAAATCTCACCGCCATGCGCGGCGTACATATCCCTCGCCATGGTGTACGCCACCTCGCTCTGGAACAGGTCAGGAAGCTGCCACTTCATTCCGCCCGCAAAATAGTTCGGGTCGAAATGGCTCTCGTCTTTCGCGCCTGATACCACCGTCTTATTGGCTGCCCCTTTGGTTGCGAACGTGTGGTCGGCCCCTACCAACGCCACCTGCCTAAAGCCCATGTGGAACGCAAGCTGCATCGCCACAAAGGTGACGGTGTAACCCTGGAACACGCTGACGCTAACGTCACGCGAAAACATCGGAAAAACGTTGCTATGGAGGAAGGCGATGTTTGAGCGCCCCCGCACAAAGCTTGCCGCATGACTATCCAAAAACAGCGGCAAATCCGTCTCGTTGTAGAACTTCTCGTTTTGCTCTAGCACGAAGGGATTGACGCTAACAACGCAGTGCGGGCGAAAACTCGTCTTGTCGAACAACAGATTGATCTTGTTCAGGCCGAAACAAAATACATCACTGCGTTGCAACAACTCGAAATCGACCTTCAGCAGGCTGGGGCCGTTACATAGAATCACTGCCTTGTCATTTGCATATCGGTTCTTCCAACTACGCAGCACGGCTCTCGAACGCCAGCTCTGAGGGTTCAAATCCCACTTAAATCGGCGCAACACGAACCCGGCGGCCAATCGGTATGGATTAAGTGCGTCATGTTGGGCGCGCAACGGATCATCATGGTCGGCGTTCATGCAGGGCAAATCGCTCAGAAGTGGATGGGGAAATACAAGCTCAAACCGAGACCGGCACACAACGCAATCGCCGCGGGGCCTGCGGTACTGGATTCAAAACGAAGCAGACGCAACTGGAACGCTCGTCGCGAGTGGGTGGCCGAGTAAACACCGTAAAATCCAGCATAAGCAAGCAGCATCGCGACCGGAAAAGCGTAAGGCCCGATGCGCGAATAGAGAATTGAAGCCAGCCCGACCATGACGACACCAGTGACACCATTGGCGATGTGCCAAACGATCCTGTTGGTCAAGCTGTATAACTGAAGGTGCATGGCACCGAAGCGCTCAGCGAAGAAAGCCAGCGCCATCACTGCCCAAACACCGGTGGGCACAAAGTTGGTACGACTACCAATAAGGCGGAGCAGGGGCTCCACCGTCAAGGCAACCGCCAGTGCGCCCGCTACAAACACCCAATAGGCCAAGCGCATGCCGCGTTGGGCAAGCTGCATCTGCAGGATGTGATTGCCAGCGGCATGTAACTCCGCTAGACGCGGCAACTTGCTGTAGAACGGCGCCTGGCAGAACTGGCTGATCAAAAGCATCAGGCGCAATGCCAGCAGGTAGGCCGCGACTTCGGCCGCTGGTGCCAGTTGGCTGTACACCACTCCGCTGGCCTGGATGAGGCCCTGGCTCATCAACACGCCTACGCCACTGCGCCAGGCCGCGGGCCACATTACAGCGAGCACTTCAGGATGGCGCATGGGCCTTGTTGAAAACAGATCGGGATGCAGGTGTTTCAAGAGGAAGCGATTGCGCAAGGCGCCCGCCACCGCCCAAGCCTGATACACGGCAACCAAGGTGAGCAGACCACCTTCGAACAGCAGCACCGCTGCACTGGAAGCGATTTGACCCAGCCCGGTTGCCACTTCCCAGCGACGTAGATCCGCCACGCGGTTCATACCCTGCAAGGCGGCGGCGTACCCGCTGCCCCACATCACCAAACCGGTTGTCGATAGCACCAAGGCCCATGCTATCCAGGCTTGTGTCTGCGCCGCAGACTGAGCGATAGGCTTTACCAGGCCCCAGGTGCCCAGCAGGCCCAGCAGCAGCAGCGTGAACGCTGCCATGCGTGGATACAGCCACCGCATCGTTGACAATAGCGCAGTAGCGACCGTAGGGTCGGCTGGGCGCTGCGCGCCGTGTGACACGCGCGCGTGCATGAGCGCCATCTCTGCCACGGTGGCCCCACCCCTGGCATAAGCCAGCAAACGCGTGAAGGTGGGCGCCAACCCCATGTCCAGCATCAAGGCCAAAAGAAACAGGGTACTGAATAGCTGCCACAGTGCAACGTCCGCTGTGGAAAATCGCACCAGCACCAAAGGCAGTATCAATAAGGCCGCCGACAAACGGACCGCCAGACTGCCCCACGTGGTGGCGGTAGGTGAATGCCAGAGGCGCAGCAGCGCGCTTGGCATCATGCTGTCACCCGCGAATCGGCAGCAAGGCGGTGCACAGCCCCGTGTTTGGCTCGCCTAATATGGTCGAGAGTGGTGCAACGCCCGGGCCCCAATCGCATGCTTGTTCTGCCGCGGGTCACACGGGGTCATGCAGGCGAGCGCTGATCCCACCGCTCAGATCGAGACAGCTACCGTTCAGGAAGCCCGCGACATCGGAGCAAGCGTACAGCGCCGCCTGGGCTACTTCGTCTGGCAACCCGAGGCGCCCCACGGGATGGAATGACTGAAGCTTCTCCAGGGCGTCGGGCTTTCCATCAAACCCGGCCACCAACATCGGGGTGGCAATCGCAGCAGGGCAAATGGCGTTGCATCGCACCTGGCCTCCCATTTCAACCGCCATGGCCCGCACCATGCCAGACAAAGCAGCCTTGCTGGTGGCATAGGCGACAAAACCGGGTTTGGTCAGGCGCTCATGGATACTGGAGATGGCAAGGAAACTGCCTGCATTTACGGCCAGTTCGTCCTGAAAAGCCATGGCCATCCAAAACGGCGCGAGCAGGTTGACGTCCAAGGTCCGTTGCCAATCAGACACCGTGAGGCTGCGGCTAGGCTTGACCACCTGGTGTGCAGCGTTCGCAACCAGCGCCTTCAGCCTGCCCCCGGTGGCCTTGGCCAGCGAAGCCACCATATGCTGATGCGCTCCGCTTTCCGGATTCGTGCAGTCAGCCACGTCCAGGACGAAATGCTCCGCACGGTCCAACGGCAGAACATCGGTGCTGACCACACGCCAGCCCGCCAGTTCGAAGCGATCGACCAATGCGCGCCCTATGCCGCCGCACGCACCGGTGATCAGGGCAACGGGCCTGGTGTCGTTCATGGTGCAGGCGGCACGTTCAGGTAGGCGAGGAGCCGGTCAACGGCGAAGTGGCTGCACCGACGCACGGCGTCCATGCTGTTGCTGCCGTTGTGCGAGCCGAAGATGGTCTGCGGAAGGCCGCGCAGCGGAGATTCGGCTGGTAAAGGCTCCACCTCGAACACATCCAGGGCGGCGGAGTGGACGTGGCCGCTGGCCAACGCATCGAACAAGGCCGCTTCATCGATCAACGGGCCGCGTGCTACGTTTACCACACGCACGCCGGGCTTGCACGCCTGCAGCGTTTCGGCATTCAGCATGTGGCGGTTGCTGACCGTGAGCGCGCACGTGAAAGCGAGGAAGTCGGCTTCGCCGATACGCGCAGGCCAATCCGCGCGCTCAACGCCGTCCGAGAGTGAGCCGCTGTAAAACGGATCATAGGCGACCACCTTCATATCGGCGGCCATGGCACGCCGTGCCAGATTGCGACCAATATCGCCTAGCCCTACGAGGCCGAGCGTGCGTCCAGCGAGGGAAATACCGCGCGGCTTGGGCCACTGGCCCTGGCGTACGCCCCTGTCGATGATGAAGGTTTCACGAGCCAATGCGCCGATGTAGCTCATCCCAACATCCGCCACTTCGGCACCAAACATGTTGGGGCAGTTGGTGATTGGGATTCCCAGTTCCTTGCAGGCTGCAAAATCGACGTTGTCGACGCCAATGCCCCACTTGACTGCGGCCTTCAGTCTGCCGGCACGACCCGCCTCGAAAACGCGGCGCGTGGCGGGATCGTCGCCGATGATCCAGCCGTCGAACTGGGGGAGAAGCGCGCAGAGCTCATCCTCTGAAAGAATCTGCACCACCTTTGCGGGGGTCAGCTCAACGCCGCGTGATTCAAACAGCGGCCGGAACTCTTCAATCATGCCCAGCATAGGAGGGCAAGTAACCAAAACCTTCATTGCTTGCCTCCGGAGACCTGTGTGGGCTTGTTAAGCAGATACATCGACATGGCTTCGGCCATCTGCCAACTTTCGGCATCGTCAATGTCGACCGATTCGGTGCGACCCATTGTGTACATGGCGGGCTTCCTGCCAATGCGTGCGTTGGTGCTTGCGAAACTGCTGCGCGAGAACACGTATAGGTTGGAGTTTTCTTCGAACCAAGGCTCCAAATCTTGCGTGCGGATCAAGTTGTTCGGGTCGTGGTTGATGGCGCTTGCGTCAGCCCGATAAAAACGAGTGTTGAACTGGTTGACCGTGAACACGGAGTCGCAACTACCTTCGGCCACACCCTGTTGATACTTCTCCAGGGCGCCACGCACGCTTGCAATAGAAAGCAACGGATTTGTGGTGTGGGTCATCAAATAAGTCGACGCCTCGACATTGGCCACATCGTCGGCAAGGACAAGATTCATGCTGACGAAGTCGCCACAGATCTCGGGCTTTCGGTCTCGGATCAATATGCGCGGGCCGTCCACAAGACCATGCTGGGCGAGGATGTGGCGTGCGTCGGTGTTGATCACGACGGTATCCACCTGTTCGACCGCAAGCAAAGTATCTAGGATCCAACGGAATAATGGTTTACCGTTGAACTCACGGAAGTTTTTGCCGACAACACGTTCGCTGTTGGCCTTCATGGGTAGCAGGGCAACGATTCTTTCAGTCAAGGTGAGACTCCGTCGTTTTTTCAAAGGTGACCAGCTCAGCGCGGGAAGTAGTAGCGCTCTTTAGCCGCTCTGGAAAGCTGGCGATGGACATGATTGCCTTTGTAGGCCCCCCAGAACTGGCATAAGCGGTAGGCGATGATGTCCGTGAAATGCAGACGCAAGGTGCGTTCCTGCAAGGCGGCACCCCAGTCGAGCAATATGGCACTGGCAGCGTACCGCGCGACATCCAAGGCACCCAACTGCACTTCGGGCATGATGCGCTGAAGGGCGATGGCCTCACGCTCGAAACGCCGCCTCACCTGCCGCCAAGTTTCATCGTGGAGATGGTATACCTTGGCATCAGCCACATAAGCCACCTTGCGACCACGCTGCACCAATGCCTTCGCGAGATGCATGTCTTCCAGGCCCGTGATTTCTTCATCAAACTTGAAGACACTCCAGTCGCTGCGAAGCAGCGCAGAGTTAGCGTTGTTGCAATAGAAGCCGTCTTGGGGGACCTTACTCTGGGGAGGGAAGTATTTGGCAAAGATTTGCCTCTCGCTGAAATGCGTGCTCGAATCCCCGACTTGGCCACCGTATGAATAAACGACGCCCTGCTTGCCTAGTGGGGCTACCAAACGAGCAATCCAATGCTCATCGAACGGAATGCAATGACCACTGACAAAAATCAATGCATCGCCCTTCGCCGCCTCGCACCCAACGTTTAGCGAACGGCCAAACGAAAAATCTTCCTTCTTGATATGGACAATGCGGCAACCGTGTTGCTGAGCGATCTGTAGCGTCGCGTCTGTCGAGCCGCTATCGACCAGCACAACCTCGCACTCGTGACCATCCAAGCTCTGCTTGGCGATGGACTGCAATAGTGCGGGCAGATGTTTTGCCTCGTTGAGGGTACGGATGACAACACTCACCAGCATGCGTCAACCCGCCTTGCCCAATGCAACACGCCCCACCAGGACCTCCCGTGCCGAAGGACTGACCGCTGCCAACAGTTCATCAACAAAGCGACGTTGAATCTCATACGCCGGCTGGACCATCGAAGAGATGGTGGAGACACGAAACAGCAGACCATCGGGAATCTGTCCCCGGGTGCCGTAAGCTAGCCGAACCTTGTTCTGCTCCAGCCAGCCACGGGCGATGTCGTCACCGATTCGCATCCAGTAGGTCACGGGCTCGGTGCGTTCGCCTTGCGTGCCTATCAGGTGCATTGTTGGCACGTGAATGGACCCTAACTGCCATGTGCCGAGTTTGATATCGGTCACGCGAAACCCTTGCGCGGCATAACAGACCTCGGGCTTGTGCAACTGAAGTGCGCGGGTCTGATTTGCTCCGTAGGCAATGGACAGCATGACACGTTGCCCGTCGACGTTGACGTATGTGCGCGACAGGGTTTTGTCGTATATGTTGCTCAGGGTCTGCGCTACTTCGGGCGATACAGACAAGGGCACAATCGATTTGTCGAGGCCCCAGCCGCCGAACGACTCCGGAATCAGACGCTCAAGATCGGGCATCTGGCTAGCTGAAGTCACTTGCGGCTTGGGTGTAGCCAACATGGCACCCACCGAAGTAGCCGCAAACAGACCGCCCACTAGAACCGCGCGCCGCCTCAATGTATCAGATTCGTTCATGTTGACCCTTTGATTGGCTCTGTGTACAACACGCCTATGACATCAGGCGCGACGGAGAGCCTCTGCCCCAACAAGCTCGCGCGGACAACCATCTGCATCAAAACTCAAGCAGCGGCCTTGCTCGCCGTCGTCACGCGCGAGCCGAAACACCACCCCAGCGCCTTGTCTGTCGCAAGGATGAGGACCAAGGCAACCATGAACAAGACCATCCCTGCGAACCCGTGAACAAAACCCTGCCCTGCCTCGTCCCCAAAGTGGTATGTGACGAGAGCAAGAATCATTACTCGGATGATGTTGGCAGCAAACGAGATAGGGATGACAAGTGCCGCCAAGATCACATTTCGCGCTACCGAGGTGTAGTTCATCAGATTCATGTAAAGCAACCCAAGCGCTTCGAGGGTGAACATCGAGTTCAGCCCAGCACATGCATCAGCAACCAACAATTGGTAGGGGCCAATGGCCAAGATGACGCCAGTCCGCGCGATGGGGTACCCAAATTGATAGAGGATGACCTCTGCGACATAGGAAACCGCCATTTTGAGCGGCACAGTCACTATTTGTACCAACACGCTGGGGAGTGGCACCATGAAAATCATGAAAAACAATGGGAAGGCCATGAGTCTAAGCGCCAGCCAGCCTTTGAACAGTAGCAGAGTGGCAGCCAGCACTAGAATCTGTGACCCTATCTCGATGGTATCGAGTTGCTGCGTCCGCCCAAGCAGATAGCTCAACAGGCCAAGCACCATCAACAGCCCGCCAGCGAAGTAGGCGGGCTTGGCCTCCACAGCCAAGTAGTCATCCTTTCGCCGCCACATCAACCAAAATGATATGAGGAGGATGATTGGGCCATGCCCCTGCTCGTCAGTCGCCCAGACTGTATCCGCCAAGTTAAGGTAACTTGGCACGTACATGCTGGCGAAGCCGAGCACCAATGCAATGAGGACGAAACCCTCACCACCCAATGCCGGTCGGTTTAGTGCCGGAGAGTGCGCACCCGGAGCGATGGAAGTTTTGTCACTCACGATCAAAACTCGTTAAGAATTACACCAGAAAGGACCACTGGCGTCTCTGCAAGGTTGCCGACAAGCGATTCGAGGGCCCTGACTTCCGACTGGTTCTGCCGCGCAATAACCAAGGCGGCGCCGCACCGCGCCGCGATCACAGAGCAATCGCTGCCATAGACCGCAGCCGGTGTGTCGACGACAACGTGGTCGAATTTCGTAAGGAGCTCTCGGATCAGCAAACCGAACGCAGGGCGCTCCACCAGTTCAAGCGGATTCGGTGGTGTGATTCCCACCGGCAGCACAAAGAGGCTGGGGACACCGACCACCTGTTGAATCACCTTTGCCTCAGCGCGACCACTGAGAATACCCGATAGACCAGCATTGTTGCTGATGCCGAATACCTCATGTTGACGCGGACCTCGCATGTCAGCGTCCACCAGCAAGGTCCTCCCGCCGAGTTGCGCCAACGTTACTGCGAGATTTGCTGTGAAGAAACTCTTCCCGTCCCCGCTGTCTGGACTGACCACAGCCAATGCGCGACGCTCCTGCCCTTCGTTGTAGAGCCGCATCATGATTTGACTGCGGATGGCACGAAAGCTTTCGGCTTGAACTCCGAAGGGCTGATTCAAAGCCACCAATTCAGGGTTCGCCTTGCGCTTGTCTTCCGCCGCGTACGGATAGTGGAACTGCTGACTGAGCGCAAAAAGGACATCATCGGTGCTCGCGTAGCCTAGGGCCACGGCAGCCTCACCGAAACGGATACCTTTCTGTCGCTGATAATCCAGTACCTTCTCGACTTGCTCCGCTGTCAGGTGCCTCGTTTCAGCAATGATCGCTCCGATCGAGCGGTCTGCCACGTCAGGGCTACTTTTGAGCATGCTGGCGTCACTAGAGTGGGGAACTGCCGAATCTCTGAAATTGCCCATCATGCGCCTTTGTTGGGTGCAGGCAGGCCAATGACCCGTTGCTGCATGAGCAGTGAGGTACGCTTTCCTGCGCTAAATGATTTGGCGTTGGGTTTAGGCAGACCGCCAAGGACCGGAAGTCCCAAAGCAGCCACCACATCGTCTGCAGTGCGAATACGACGGTTGCCTAGCTCCAACATCAGCGCAACACCGACCGCCAGCAGCCCCCCCACAAAGATGGACATCAGTATGTTCAGCAGAACTTTCGGTGAAGCGGGCTCCAGGGGTGGCTGCGCGGTAGTCAGCAGATTCACGTAGCCTTGATTAGCCTGGCTTTCCAGCGCAGTCTGATTCAAACGCGCCATGACGTTGTCGTAGGCACGTTGAGCGTTCTCGACCTCTCTCACGAGAACCTGGCCCTCATCGCGCACCGCCTTCATCTGCAACAGCTTAGCGCGCTGAGCGTCCAATTCGCGCTGAACCTGAGCCTCCCGCTGCTTGTTGATTGTGTTGGTCACCGCCACACCGCCGGTGACCTTGCGAATTTCGGCGTCAATACGTGCCCGCAATTCTGCGATGTTTGCCTTCGCTTCGATAACCTGGGGATAGTTATCGCCGAACTTGCTGTTCAATTCCTGCAGGCGTGCCTCATTGCGCGTCAGATCGGCCTTCAATCCGCTGACTAGTGGGTTCGACAACACCTCTTGCAGGCGGTCACCGCCAGCGCCTTGAGCTTGCTGCTGGCGGCTCCCCGACTCACTGGAGATCGCCTGTATCTGGACCAGCTGGCTGCTAAGTTCGGCCAAACGGGCGTTCTCGACGTCCAAGCGCTCATCTGCGGCAATGATGCCCTTGTCCTTCTGGAAAGCTGAAAGCTTCGACTGCGCAGTTTCCAAGGCGAGCCGAGCCTCTTTGCTCTGCGCGGCGAAGAACGTGCTGAACTGCTTGGCCGGGTCAACGCGAAGTTCCAGTGCGGTACTGATGAAGGCTTGGGCAAAAGCGTTTGCCAAGCCTGCAGAAAACCTGGGATCTGGAGACCGATACGTAATCTCGATCACATTGCTTTCGCGGGACGGTTTCACGGTCAGATATCTCTTGAGCAAATCAATCAACCATTGCTCAATCGTACCCTCCCCTTCGCTTTCAGTTTGCCACTGTTCCCGCAAGGCAGGATTTTCAGTTAGCCGGAGGTCCCGTATCACCCGTAGCACAACTCGGTCGCTGGTGAGGATATCCACTTGAGTGGCCATGAAACCAGGCATTGCCATGCCCTGGAAAACCATGGCCGACACTGGATCGGGCTTGACATCAATTACAACACTGGAAGAAGCGTCATACTTTTTCGGCAGCACTAGGCTCAGGCCGACTGCCGTACCCACCACCAGCATAAATACCAGCAATGCGGCCCTTTTGCGCGCTCGCAGAATAGAGAGGAATTGTGCGAAGGTCATAGCAGGCTACTGGTGAATATCAAAAGAGGCTTTCGCGCACGTACACCACATCACCATCGCGCATGGAGTCGTCCATCGAAGGGGTAATCACCTGGACCTTGCCATCTGCACTCTTGCGGTGCACCCGAATCCCCTTCTCCGTGCCCCGCTGCGTCAAACCGCCGCCCGTGGCCAGCGATTGCATCAGCGTCATTCCACGCTCCAGCCGCATGGGGCCAGGGCGCTGGACTTCGCCGTAGATGTAGACCATGGGCTGCCGGTCGACCCAGATGGCATCGCCGTTCTGGATGATGATGTCTTCGCCACGGTTCTGAGCCGCGAAGATGGTGGGCACGTCCACTTCGGCGCGGAACGGCTTGCCGCCGCGCGTGCCAGTGATGACCACGATGTCGGCGCCGGTGACGGCCGTGCCGCCGGCCATGGCCAGCAGGTCGGTCAGCTTCATCTCGGCCACTTCCAGCGGGTAGCGACCCGGGCGGTTCACCTGCCCCAGCACGTTGGCCTGGTTGCCGCGCACCTGCAGCACCGCGATGGTGACTTGAGGCTGCTTGACGAAGTTGCCGTTGCGCAGGCCGTCGGCGATGGCGCGCTCAGCGGCCGAGATGCTCTGGCCGCCCAGGCGCACCTGGCCGATCAACGGGTAGGAAACGACACCGGTTTCGCTGACGCGGGTTTCCAGCGTCAGGTCGGGGTTTTGGTACACGGTGATGCGCACCACGTCGCCTGCGCCCAACCGGTATTCAGGCGTGGACGAAGCGGGAATGGGCGCGTTGGCCGTTTGCGCGTGCGTCGGCAGGGCAGCACCCAGGGCAGCAGCAGCGGCAAAGACAGCCAGGCAGGCGCGGAGTCGGTTGTTCTTGTGCATGTTGAGCATCACTTCAGTCCCATCCCTTTGCTGATCGACGAGGCATCCAGGCCACTGGCGGCGGGCGCCGGTGCAGGGGCCGGTGCAGGGGCAGGTGCCGGCGAAGCCGCAGGTGCGCTGGCCGCGCCGTCCGCAAACTTGCCGACGTATTCAATCTTCGATTCACCACGCATCCGCTTGACGTCGTCCTCCACCAGCTTCCGCTTCCGGTCATTGGTCAAAAACTGCTCGATCGCCGGCGTAGCCTGCTCCAGCGTCACCGGCTGGCTGCGCGAGTTGACGAGGACGATGACCTGGGCGCCGTTGGGCGAGGGCTGCAGCACGGCCTGGCCGTCTTGCAGGCGGGCGAAGTTGTCCAGGCTGGCCAGGGGCAGTTGCTCGGCCGCACGCACGGCCTGGTTGCCGGCGAACTTGAAGTCGTTGGCCTTCAGGTATTCGACGAATTCATTCACGTTCTTCGCCTCAGCAAGCTTCGTGCGAAGGGCGTCCACCTGCTCGGGCTTGGCTTCGATCGCCAGCTCCTGCAGGTTGTAGATGCGGCGTTCCTTGAAGAGGGCCGGCTTTTCGTCGTAGTACTTGCGCACTTCGTCGGGCGTGGGCTTGCTGGCGGTTTCGCCGATCTTGTCGACATAGGCGCGCGCGATGATTTCGCGCTTGGCCGCCTCGATCTGCTGCACCACGCGCGGGTCGCGGTCCAGCTTCTGGTCGGTGGCCTTTTGCACGGCCAGTTCCTGGTCGATCAGGCGCTCCAGAATCTGCTTGCTGGCGGCGTCGGCCTGTTCGGGCCGCAGGCCGCGCTGCTGCTGCAGCACGAAGTTGATCTGGTGAACGGTGATTTCTTCCTTGTTCACCTTCGCAGCCGTTTGGCTGGCGCCCTTTTCTTTCTTGTCCCCGCACCCCGCGGCCAGCAGCAAGGCCGCGCATGCGGCGGCGATGCAGGCAACGCGCAAGCTGGAGCGCGCCTGGGGATGAAGGTCGGATCGGGTCGTCACGCTGGAATCTCCCACCTTGCCGGGCAAGGTCATGTCAAGAGGTGCGGGCTCGCAGGATGCGGACCAGCCTCAGGCCGGCCGTCAATCGCCCAGACGGCGGAGTGTATAGGCCTGCCCATGGCAGATCCGTGTAAGCACTGAGAGACGAGGTGTCAGTCCCCACGTGTTTGGGGGACCGCGTGCCTTCAGACACAAAGCGTCAGCACTTGATGCCGACATGCAGCGCCACCACGCCGCCCGTGAGATTGTGCACATCCACATGGCCGAAGCCGGCGCTCTTCATCATCGACTTCAGCGTCTGCTGGTCGGGGTGCATGCGGATGGATTCGGCCAGGTACTGGTAGCTTTGCGCGTCGCCCGCCACCCACTGGCCCAGGCGCGGCAGCACCTTGAAGGAATACCAGTCGTAGGCCTTTTGCAGCGGCGCGGCCACCTTGGAGAACTCCAGCACCAGCAGCCGGCCGCCCGGGCGCAGCACGCGGCACATCTCTTTGAGCGCCCCGTCCTTGTGCGTCATGTTGCGCAGGCCGAAGGCCACGCTCACCAGGTCGAAGCTGGCGTCCTTGAAGGGCAGGTGCTCGGCGTCGCACAGCGTGGTGGGCAGCACCAGGCCTTCGTCCAGCAGGCGGTCGCGGCCGGTGCGCAGCATGGCCTCGTTGATGTCGGTGTGCACCACCACGCCGCTGGCGCCCACCTTCTTGCTGAAGGCGCGGGCGAGGTCGCCGGTGCCACCGGCGATGTCGAGCACGCGGCTGCCTTCGCGCAGGTCGGCCACGGCCACGGTGTAGGCCTTCCAGGCGCGGTGCATGCCCATCGACATCAAATCGTTCATGACGTCGTACTTGGTGGCCACCGAGTCGAACACGCCGCGCACGCGCTGCGCCTTCTCTCGCTCGTCCACGGTCTGGAAACCGAAATGGGTCTGGCTCATCGCTGCTTCCGCTGCTAGTGGTTGCCGCAGGCGTGGCCGCCCGCGGTGGGCATGGGCGCGTCGCGGTCGACGCCGGCCTGCTGCAACCGGGTTTCGTATTGGCGCCAGAGGTCTGGCTGCTCGTTGCCCAGGAAGTACAGGTACTCCCAGGTGAAGATGCCGGAATCGTGCCCGTCGCTGAACTTGGGCTGCACCGCGTAGTGGCCCACCTGCACGATGTCTTCGATCAGCACCTCGCGCTTGCCGTGCTGCAACACTTCCTGGCCGGGGCCGTGGCCCTGCACTTCGGCCGAGGGCGAATACACGCGCATCAGCTCGAACGGGATGCGAAAGCTGCGGCCGTCGTCGAAGCTCACTTCCAGCAGGCGCGATTGCTGGTGCACCGTCAGGCCGGTGGGTTGGGGTTTGCTCATGCGGCTTCCAGCGCGGCGGCCACCGCCGCATCGAGTTGATCGAGGGTGCAGGCCAGGCGCTGCACCGC
>CAKZXL010000909.1 GCA_937883885.1 uncultured Aquincola sp.
CCTGTTCTTGGCTGCGGCGGGCGCAAGGCCCGCGTGCCTGGCGATCAGGCCGAGCGACGGCGACGGGCCATGAAGCCCACGGCGCCCAGGCCGGCCAGCATCAGCGCGTAGGTTTCGGGTTCCGGAACGGCAGCGACGGTGGCGTTAAGCGTGTAGTTGGCCGGCTTGGTGGTCACGGTGCCAGCCACGACCAACGAATAGTCGCCTGCAGCCAGCGAGGTGTAGGGCGGCAGCACCAGCGTCTTGTTGGCGATGCTGAACGACTCCAGCAGCGACGTGCCCTGGTACAGGCTGAACGTGGCGTTGGACGAACCGGTGGAGCCGACAGTGACGTTCAGCGAGCTGAGGCCAGTCAGGCTGAAGCTGTACTTGTCGTTGAAGGTGCTGCCCTTCAAGTTGTAGGGCTGGTTGACCTCCAGCGCTTCGCTCAAGTCGGTCCAGGTGTACTCGACGGCATGGGCGGAAACGCCAGCCAGGGCCAGCACGGAGGCGATGACGATCGCGGAACGCTTCATGGAGACTCTCCCTGAGTCAGATAGATGGTGGTGTGCTTTCGGTGGTCGCTCAGCACTTGTTACGAGTGTGACGAACGCGCGCCATCCGGGTGATCCCCCGTTCGGGGGAACTGCAACACCCATATTAGTTGGACACACCGGCACTACGTCGCACAACTCGCCGCTGCGCGTGCTTTGCACCGCCTGCGTTGCGCCGCCGCATCGTGCGTGTGCCACAGCGCTGCCATGCTGGCGGGCGGGGCGCGTCGGGATAATGGCGGCCCTTCCTCGGCTTGGACCTGGCAGCACCTGATGGCACACCCCACCCCTCCCACCATCGCCGTGATCGGCCTCGGCTACGTCGGCCTGCCGCTGGCCGTGAAGTTCGGCGAACGGCAGCGCACGATCGGCCTGGACCTGTCGGCCGAGAAGGTGGAGGCCTATCGCCGCCATGTCGACCCCACTGGCGAAGTCTCGACCGAAGACCTGAAGGCCGCGGTGCACCTGTACTGCACCACCGACCCCGCAGCCATCGCCGAGGCCGACATCATCATCGTCGCCGTGCCCACCCCGGTGGACGAAGCGCGCCGCCCCGACTTCACGCCGCTGGTCAAGAGCTCGGAGAGCGTGGGCCGCCACATGAAGCGCGGCGCGGTGGTGGTGTATGAATCCACCGTGTACCCGGGCGCCACCGAAGAGGTGTGCGTGCCCATCCTGGAGCGGCTGTCGGGCCTGAAGTGGAAGACCGACTTCTTCGTCGGCTACAGCCCCGAGCGCATCAACCCCGGCGACAAGGAGCGCACACTCACCAAGATCACCAAGGTGGTCTCGGGCGACACGCCCGAGACGCTGGCCACCGTGAGCCAGGTGTACGGCAGCATCATCACCGCCGGCGTGTACGAAGCCAGCAGCATCAAGGTGGCCGAGGCCGCCAAGGTGATCGAGAACACCCAGCGCGACCTCAACATCGCGCTGATGAACGAGCTGGCGATCATCTTCCACATGATCGGCATCGACACGCTGGAAGTGCTGAAGGCCGCCGGCACCAAGTGGAACTTCCTGCCCTTCCGCCCCGGGCTGGTGGGCGGCCACTGCATCGGCGTGGACCCGTACTACCTGACCCACAAGGCCGAGATGCTTGGCTACCGGCCCGAGGTGATCCTGGCCGGCCGCCGCATCAACGACAGCATGGGCAAGTTCATCGCCGAGCAGACGGTCAAGCAGATGATCGCGGCCGACCTGCCGGTCAAGGGTGCCGACGTGGTGGTGCTGGGCCTGACCTTCAAGGAAAACTGCCCCGACCTGCGCAACAGCAAGGTGATCGACGTCATCCATGAGCTGCAGAGCTTTGGCGTGAACGTGCATGTGCACGACCCCATCGCCTCGCCCGAAGAAGCGCAGCACGAGTACGGCGTGACGCCGGCCGCCTGGAACGCGCTGCCCAAGGCCCATGCGGTGGTGGCCGCCGTGGCCCATGCGCAATATCTGGAGATGGGCCCCAAGGCGCTGTGCGACCGCCTGCAGCCGGGCGGCCTGATCGTGGACGTGAAGGCCTGCTTCGACGAAGCGGCCCTGCGCGCCGAAGGCGCCCGGGTGTGGCGCCTGTGAGCGCCTACGACACCCTGCGCGCCGAGCTGCAGGCCGCGCCCCGCACCTGGCTGGTGACGGGCGCCGCCGGCTTCATCGGCAGCCACTTGGTCGAGACCCTGCTGTCGCTGGACCAGACGGTGGTGGGCCTGGACAACTTCGCGACCGGCCACCGGCACAACCTGGTGGCCGCCACCGCCGTGCAGACGGCCGAGCGGCAGGCGCGCTTTCGCTTCATCGAGGGCGACATCCGCGACGCCGCCACCTGCCGCAGCGCCTGCGAAGGCGTGCAGCATGTGCTGCACCAGGCGGCGCTGGGCTCGGTGCCACGCTCGCTGGCCGACCCCGTGACCACCAACGCGGCCAACATCGACGGCTTCTTGAACATGCTGGTGGCCGCGCGTGACGCCGGTGTGCAACGCTTCGTGTATGCCGCCAGCAGCTCGACCTACGGCGACCACCCCGGCCTGCCCAAGGTGGAAGACCGCATCGGCAAACCGCTGTCGCCCTACGCCGTCACCAAGTACGTGAACGAGCTGTACGCCGAGGTGTTCGGCCGCTGCTACGGCACGGCGTCCATCGGGCTGCGCTACTTCAACGTGTTCGGCCCGCGGCAGGACCCGAACGGTGCTTATGCCGCGGTGATCCCGAAGTGGGCGGCGCAGATGCTGCGCGGCGAGGCGATCCGCATCAACGGCGACGGCGAGACCAGCCGCGACTTCTGCTACATCGCCAACACGGTGCAGGCCAATCTGCTGGCCGCCACCGTGAGCACGCCCGAGGCGCTGAACCAGGTCTACAACGTGGCGGTGGGCGACCAGACCTCGCTGAACCAGCTGTATGCCGAGCTGGCCGCCGCGCTGGGCGCGCAGCGGCCAGGGCTGCAGGTGGCACCGGCGGTGTATGGCGACTTCCGCGCAGGCGACGTGCGCCACTCGCGTGCCGACATCGGCAAGGCGCAAACGCTGCTGGGCTACGCGCCCACGCACCGCTTCGGCCAGGGGCTGCGGGCCGCGGCCAGCTGGTACGCGGCGCAGTCGGCTGCCTAAGGGTTCAGCCGTTCAGAGAGAAAGTCGCCCAGCGCCCGCACCCGCGCGCTGAGGTGGCTGCCGCTGGCCAGGGCCAGCACCAGCGGGTAAGGCGCCGAGCGCAGCGCCGGCAGCACCTGCACCAGCCGGCCGGCGGCCAGGTCGTCGGCCACGTCCAGCCGTGACTTCATCGCGATGCCGTGGCCGGCCAGCGCCCATTGCCGCGTCACCAGGCCGTTGTCGGCGATGCGCCGCACCTGCGGCCGCAGCGTCACCGGGCGGCCGTCGTCCAGCAGCGTCCACACATGGCCGGGCCGACTGGCCAGGCGCAGCGAGATGCCTTGGTGCTGCGCGATGTCTTCCGCCGTCTGCGGCGTGCCGGCCCGGGCCAGGTAGTCGGGCGAGGCCACCAGCACCCGGTGGTTGTCGGCCAGCCGGCGCACAATCAGGCCGGGCTGCTGTGGCTCACCGTAGCGCAGCGCGGCGTCCACCGGTTCACGCGCGAGGTCGCTCAGCCGGTCGCCCACCTGCAGCTCCAGCTGCAGCGCGGGGTGCAGCGCCATGAACTCGTCCAGCAGCGGCCGCAGCAGCCGCGTGCCCAGGTCGGCCGGCATGCCCAGCCGCAGCAGCCCGCGCACCTGGGCCAGGGGTTCACGCAACGCGGCCACGCCGTCGCCCAGCAGGGCCAGCGCCTCACGCGCCCGCTGCAGGAAGGCCGCGCCTTCGGGCGTGGGCCGCAGCGCGCGGCTGTTGCGGGTGAACAGGGCCGCGCCCAGCTGCGCTTCCAGCCGGCGGATGGCCGCGGTGGCAGTGGCGGGCAGCCAGTCGCGCTCGCGCGCGGCGGCGGCCACGCTACCCAGCTCGGCGGCGCGCAGCGCCAGCTGCAGCGCGGGCAGCTCCAGCGTGTCGGCGGCCACGGTGGGCAAGGCAGGCATGCAATTGACAAACGTGGTTTGCGGCTGCCGCAGTGTGGCACGGCTGGTTTGCCTGCGGCTTCAACGGCACAGTCACCCCCATCGCATTGAAGGAGTTGCCATGAAAGCCGTCGCCTACCGCCAGAGCCTGCCCATCACCGAGGCGCAAAGCCTGATCGATGTGGACCTGCCCGAGCCCGAACTGCGCGCCAACGACCTGCTGGTGGAAGTGAAGGCGGTGTCGGTGAACCCGGTGGACACCAAGGTGCGCCGCAACGTGGCGCCGCCCGAAGGCCAGGCCAAGGTGCTGGGCTGGGATGCGGCGGGCATCGTGAAGGCGGTGGGCAGTGCCGTCTCGCGCTTCCGGGTGGGTGACCGCGTGTGGTACGCCGGCGCCATCGACCGCGCGGGCAGCAACAGCGCGCTGCAGGCGGTGGACGAGCGCATCGTCGGACCGATGCCGGCGACGCTGGGCTTTGCCGAGGCGGCCGCGCTGCCGCTGACCAGCATCACGGCCTGGGAACTGCTGTTCGACCGCCTGGGCGTGCCGCGCGACGGCGGCGAGGGCCAGTCGCTGCTGATCGTCGGCGGCGCGGGCGGCGTGGGCTCGGTGCTGACGCAGATCGCCCGCCGGCTGACGAAGCTGACGGTGATCGCCACCGCCTCGCGGCCCGAAACCCAGGCCTGGTGCGCCGACATGGGCGCGCATCATGTGATCGACCACCGCCAGCCGCTGGCCGACGAGCTGCGGCGCATCGGCCATGCACAGGTGAACCTCGTGGCCAGCCTGACGGCCACCGAGCAGCACTACGCCGTCCTGGTGGAAGCGCTGGTGCCGCAGGGCAAGCTGGCGCTGATCGACGACCCGGCCACGCCGCTGGACATCACCGCGCTCAAGCGCAAGAGCCTGTCGCTGCACTGGGAACTGATGTTCACCCGCTCGCTGTTCCAGACGCCCGACATGGCCGCGCAGCACCAGCTGCTGGGCGAGGTGGCGCGGCTGGTGGATGCGGGCGTGCTGCGCAGCACGGTGACCGAACGCTTCGGCGCCCTCAACGCCGAGAACCTGCGCCGCGCCCACGCCTGGGTGGAAAGCGGGCGGGCGATCGGCAAGGGCGTGCTGGAGGGGTTCTGACAGGCGCCCTTACCGGGGCTGCTTCCAGAAACGCGGCGCGTCCGCCAGTCGCTGCAAGGCCTTGCGGCAGCGGCGCGCGCTGATGGGCGCCTGGCCCTGCAGCCAGCCCACCGCGAACCAGGCGTTGCCGTCGCCGGCCTGCGCCGCCTGGCGGTAGACCTGCGCGGCCACGGCATGGTCGTTGTGCAGGCCCAGCGCATCTTGCGCGGGCTCGAGTTGCTTCAGGTAGCGCTTGACGGCCTTGGCATCAAAAGCCGGGGCCGCGAACTCCGCCAGGTAGCGCAGGCGCTTCAGCCGCTTGCGAGTGCGGTGCTGCTGCTCGACCGGCAGCGACTCGAAGCCATCGGCATCGCGCGCCACCTGGCGGTGCAGGTGCTGCAGGCGGTGGCGGGCCAGGGCGCGGGCGCTGCCGGCTTCCACCGGCGCCAGGCCGTCGGCCTGCAGGTTCTGCACCGTCAGCGCCAGCAGCGCCAGTTGCAACTCGCTGCTGCGGGCCACGGTTTGCGGCTCGGGCACGTCGGCCGCGCGCGAGGGCGCGGCCAGCGGCGGCGCACCTTCTTCGGCCAGCGTCTGGGCCGTGGCCTGCAGCACCGTGTCCTGGTCGCGCCAGCGGCCCAGTTCACTGAAGGCCTCCCGCACCGGGGCGGGGGCCTCGATGCCGGCCAGCTCGCGCAGCACGGTGCGCAGCCGGCGCAGGCCCACGCGCAGCTGGTGCACATGTTCGGCATCGCCATGGCCGCTGGCCAGCGCATCGGCATTGGGCACCACCTGGGCCAGGCAGCCGGCCACGCTGTCGCGCAGCCACTCGGCCGCCGACTCGGGCAGCGC
>CAKZXL010000910.1 GCA_937883885.1 uncultured Aquincola sp.
CCCTGGAAGGGCCGGCTGCGGGCCGAGCACTTCATGGCCTCGGGCGCGCTGCCGCCGGGCTTTCCGGCGGTGGAAATCGACGGCGAGAGTTACTGGGACGGCGGCCTGGTGTCCAACACGCCGCTGACCGAGGTGCTGGCCGACACGCCGCGGCGCGACACCCTGGCCTTCCAGGTCGACCTGTGGAGCGCCACCGGCCCGCTGCCGGCCAACCTCTACGACATCGAGGAGCGGCAGAAGGACATCCGCTTTTCCAGCCGCACCCGTGCCATCACCGACCTGATGGCGCGCGAGCAGAAGCTGCGCGCGCTGCTGCGCGGCGTGCTGGCCAAGGTGCCGCCCGAAGCCCGCGTGGGCTGCGAGTGGTGCGAAGAAGCCGCCGTCGAGGCCTGCGATCGCAAGCTCAACATCGTGCAGCTGATCTACCGCGACAAGGAGTGGGACGGCCTGAACAAGGACTACGAGTTCGGCCCGCTGACCATGCGTGAGCACTGGGCCAGCGGCCTGGACGACGTGCGCCGCACCCTGGCCCATGCCGACTGGCTGAATCCGCCCAGCCCCAAGGCCGCCGTGGTCACCCACGACGTGCACCGGGACAACGGCGCGGGCAGGACTTCACGCCGCAGGCGATAATCCGCGCGCCATGGCCGAACCCACACCCCAGCAGGTCCGCGACTTCATCGCCGCCGGACTGCCCTGCGAACACCTCGACGTCGAAGGCGACGGCCGCCATTTCTTTGCGACCATCGTCTCGGCCGAATTCAACGGCAAGAGCCGCGTGCAGCGCCACCAGCGCGTGTATGCCGCGCTCGGCGAGCGCATGCGCGAGGAAATCCACGCGCTGTCGATGAAGACGCTGACGCCCGCCGAATGGCAGGCCCAGCCCGCCAGCCCCGCCGCCGAGCCCCACCGCCACTGATCGACCCCGCGGCAAGCCGCGGGCGGCGGGCTGCCTCACGGTGCGTGATGGCCCGGCTGCCGCCAGCGGCGCCGCACAGCCAGCCCACACCACATGGACCAACTCCTCATCCGCGGCGGCCGCAGCCTCCAGGGCGAAGTGCGCATCTCCGGCGCCAAGAACGCGGCGCTGCCGCAGCTGTTCGCCGCGCTGCTCACCGCCGAGCCGGTGCACCTGGGCAACGTGCCCAGCCTGAAAGACACGCAAACCGCGCTGAAGCTGCTGCGCAGCATGGGCGTGCAGGCCCGGCAGGACGATGCCCGCCCCGACGAAGTGGTGCTGGACGCCAGCGACGTGGCCAATCCGGTGGCGCCCTACGACCTGGTCAAGACCATGCGTGCCTCCATCCTGGCGCTGGGGCCGCTGCTGGCGCGCTTCGGCACCGCCACGGTGTCGCTGCCCGGCGGCTGCGCCATCGGCTCGCGGCCGGTCGACCAGCACATCAAGGGCCTGCAGGCCATGGGCGCGCAGATCGTGGTGGAGCACGGCAACATCGTGGCGCAGGCGCCCGGCGGCCGGCTCAAGGGCGCGCGCATCACCACCGACATGATCACGGTGACGGGCACCGAGAACCTGCTGATGGCCGCCACCCTGGCCGAAGGCGAAACGGTGCTGGAAAACGCTGCCCAGGAGCCCGAGGTCACCGACCTGGCCGAGATGCTGGTCAAGATGGGCGCCAAGATCGAAGGCATCGGCACCGGCCGGCTGCGCATCACCGGCGTCGAGCGGCTGCATGCGCCCACCGGCGGCCACCGCACCATCCCTGACCGCATCGAGACCGGCACCTTCCTGTGCGCGGTGCTGGCCACCGGCGGCGACGTGACGCTGCGCGACACCTGCATCCACCACCTCGATGCGCTGGTCGACAAGCTGCGTGAAGCCGGCGCCGACATCACGTCGGGCGACGACTGGATCCGCGTGCGCGCCAGCGCCCGGCCCAAGGCAGTGGGTTTCCGCACCAGCGAGTACCCGGCCTTTCCCACCGACATGCAGGCGCAGTTCATGGCCGTCAATGCGGTGGCCGAGGGCGCGGCGCGCATCACCGAAACCATCTTCGAGAACCGCTTTATGCACGTGGACGAGATGAAGCGCCTGGGCGCGAACATCGAGGTGGACGGCCACACCGCGGTGGTGCAGGGCGTGGAGCGGCTGTCGGGCGCCCGCGTGATGGCCACCGACCTGCGCGCCTCGGCCAGCCTGGTGATCGCCGGCCTGGTGGCCCAGGGCGAGACGATCGTGGATCGCATCTACCATCTGGACCGCGGCTACGACCGCATGGAAGTGAAGCTGCGCGCGCTGGGCGCCGACATCGAGCGTATCGCCGGCGCCGCCGACAGGGGCGACGCATGACCGTCACCCTCGCACTGTCCAAGGGCCGCATCTTCGACGAGACGCTGCCGCTGCTGAAGGCCGCCGGCATCGAGGTGACCGAAGACCCGGAAACCTCGCGCAAGCTGATCCTGCCCACCAACCGGCCCGACGTGCGCGTGGTGCTGGTGCGCGCCACCGACGTGCCCACCTATGTGCAGTACGGCGGCGCCGACATGGGCGTGGCCGGCAAGGACGTGCTGCTGGAGCACGACGGCAGCGGCCTCTATCAGCCGCTGGACCTGAACATCGCCCGCTGCCGCATGAGCGTGGCCACCCGGGCCGACTTCGACTACGCCGCCGCGGTCAAGCAGGGTTCGCGCATCCGCGTGGCCACCAAGTACACCACCGTGGCCCGCCAGCACTTTGCCGACAAGGGCGTGCACGTCGACCTGATCAAGCTCTACGGCAGCATGGAGCTGGCGCCGCTGACGGGCCTGGCCGATGCCATCGTCGACCTGGTGTCCACCGGCAGCACGCTGCGCGCCAACCACCTGGTGGAGGTGGAGCAGATCATGCCCATCTCCTCGCGCCTGGTGGTCAACCAGGCCGCGCTCAAGCTCAAGGCCGACGTGCTTCGGCCCCTCATCGACGCCTTCGAATCCGCGATCCAGCCATGACCCTCGCCCTCCGCCAGCTCGCCACCACCGCCGCCGACTTCGAAGCCGAGTTCCAGCGCGTGCTGCACTGGTCGGCCGAAACCGACCATGCGATCGAGCAGCGGGTGGCCGAGATCCTGGCGGACGTGCAGGCGCGTGGCGACGTGGCGGTGCTGGAGTACACCGCGCGCTTCGACGGCCTGCAGGCCGATTCGGTGGCCGCGCTGGAAATCACCCGCGACGAGCTGAAGGCCGCCTTCGAGGGCCTGCCCGCGGCGCAGCGCGATGCCATCGAGTTCGCGGCCCGCCGCGTGCGCAGCTACCACGAGCGCCAGCTGCAGGCCTGCGGCCTGAGCTGGCAGTACCGCGACGAAGACGGCACGCTGCTGGGCCAGAAGGTGACGCCGCTGGACCGCGTGGGCATCTACGTGCCCGGCGGCAAGGCGGCCTACCCGTCCAGCGTGCTGATGAACGCCATCCCGGCCCAGGTGGCCGGCGTGGGTGAAATCGTGATGGTGGTGCCCACGCCCAAGGGCGAGCGCAATGCGCTGGTGCTGGCCGCCGCCTATGTGGCCGGCGTGCACCGTGCCTTCACCCTCGGCGGCGCGCAGGCGGTGGGCGCGCTGGCCTACGGCACGGCCACGGTGCCGGCGGTGCACAAGATCACCGGCCCGGGCAATGCCTACGTGGCCAGCGCCAAGCGCCGCGTGTTTGGCACCGTGGGCATCGACATGATCGCCGGGCCCAGCGAAATCCTGGTGCTGGCCGACGGCAGCACGCCGCCCGATTGGGTGGCGATGGACCTGTTCAGCCAGGCCGAGCACGACGAGCTGGCGCAAAGCATCCTGCTGTGCCCCGATGCCGGCTACATCGCGCAGGTGCGCGCCGAGATCGAGCGGCTGCTGCCCGGCATGCCGCGCAAGGACGTGATCCGCGCTTCGCTGGAAGGCCGCGGCGCGCTGATCCACACCCGCTCGATGGAAGAGGCCTGCGACATCAGCAACCGCATCGCGCCCGAGCACCTGGAAGTCAGCTCGCGCGACCCGCACCGCTGGGAACCGCTGCTCAAGCATGCCGGCGCCATTTTCCTGGGCGCCTTCACCAGCGAAAGCCTGGGCGACTACTGCGCCGGCCCCAACCATGTGCTGCCCACCTCGGGCACCGCGCGCTTCTCGTCGCCGCTGGGCGTGTACGACTTCCAGAAGCGCAGCAGCCTGATCGAGGTGAGTGAAGCCGGCGCCCAGGTGCTGGGCCAGGTGGCGGCCGAACTGGCCTACGGCGAGGGCCTGCAAGCCCACGCGCAGGCGGCGGAGTTCCGGCTGAAGCGTTGACACGAAGTTCGTGTTGCACGAAGATCGTGATACACGAACTCAGTGGGCGGGTCCGATGAAAAACGTCACCGTGACGATGGAAGACAGCGTGGCCGA
>CAKZXL010000911.1 GCA_937883885.1 uncultured Aquincola sp.
ATCACCGTCAACACGGTGTCGCCGGGCCACATCGCCGGGGCCGGCGCGCGCACGCCGCCGCCCGACGTGCTGCAGCAGCTGGCCGCCGCCACCCCGGTGCGCCGCCTCGGCCGGCCCGAGGAAGTGGCCAGCCTGTGCAACTGGCTGGCGTTGGACGATGCGGCCTTCATGACGGGGGTCGATTTCCCCGTCAACGGTGGCGCCCTCACCGGTCGATAGCACACCGTCCCCGCGGGCCACGGCATCATCCCCGCATGCCGTTCACGCCACCGCTCCACCACGACCGTTTCGACTACTCGCCAATCACCCGGCGCAATCTGCCCGATTGGCCGGGCGGTGCGCGGCTGGCGGTGTACATCGGCTTCAACCTCGAGCATTTCGCCTTCGGCGAAGGCCTGGGCGCGCGGCTGGCGCCGGCGCTACCCAACCAGCCGGACGTGCTGAACTACGCCTGGCGCGAATACGGCAACCGCGTGGGCGCGTGGCGCTGCCTGGAGCTGTTCGAGCAGCTGCAGTGGCCGGTGGGCGCGCTCATCAACACCTCGCTGTACGACCACTGCCCCGAGCTGGTGGCGGCCTGCGTGCAGCAGGGCCATGAGCTGATCGGCCACGGCCACACCAATGCCGAGTGCCAGGGCCACCTGCCCGAGGCCGAAGAACGCGCGCTGCTGCAGCACTGCCGCGAGCGCATGCTGCGCGAAAGCGGCGTGGCGCCGGCCGGCTGGCTGTCGCCGTGGATCTCGGAAAGCGCCCTCACGCCCGACCTGCTGGCCGAGACCGGCTACCGCTACACCCTCAACTGGTGCCATGACGACCAGCCGCTGCCCATGCGCACCCGCGGCGGGCAGCCGCTGTGGTCGGTGCCCTACCCGCAGGAGCTGAACGACATCCCCGCCATCGTGGCGCGGCAGATGGACGCACCGGCCTTCGCGCAGATGATCATCGACCAGTTCGACGAGATGCTGCAGCAGGCCCAGGCGCAGCCGCTGGTCATGGGCATCGCCCTGCACCCGTACCTGGTGGGCCAGCCCTACCGGCTGCGGCACCTGCGGCGCGCGCTGCAGCACATTGCGGCCCACCGCAGCCAGCTCTGGTTGACCACGCCCGGCGCGATCGCGGCGCACGTGGCGCGGTAGGCCCGGCGCCCGGCACGTGGCTTGCGTGCAGGCGCGGCCACGATGTCGTGGTCTGCCGTCCTCCCCGCAGCCGGCGCCGGCCGGGTGGCCGATGTCTGGCGTGATCGACTGAGCCTGCTGCTGGAGTCCACCGGCGAGGGCATCTTCGGCATCGACCTGGCCGGCTGCTGCGTGTTCGTCAACCGCAGCGCGGCGCAGCAGCTGGGTTGGCCGGCCGAGCAGGTGCTGGGCCGCAACATGCACGCGCTGATCCACCACACCCACCCGGACGGCGCCCACTACCCCGAAGAAGCCTGCCCCATCTTCAATGCCTTCCGCCAGGGCCTGCCCTGCCGGGTGGACGGAGAAGTGCTGTGGCGCGCCGATGGCAGCGCCTTTCCGGCCGAGTACTCCAGCTACCCCATCCTGGACGATGGCCAGGTGTGCGGCGCGGTGGTCACCTTCGTCGACATCAGCGAGCGCAAGCAGGCCGAAGAGCTGCTTCGGCGCACCAACGACGCGCTGGAAACCCGTGTGGCCGAGCGCACCGCCGAGCTGAGCGCGGCGCTGGCCCAGCTGCGTGAGCTGGCCAACCACCTGGAGAGCGTGCGCGAAACGGAGCGCAAGCGCATCGCCCGCGAAGTGCATGACGAACTGGGCTCGCTGCTGGTGGCGCTGAAGATGGACGTGGACTGGCTGGGCAAGCGCCTGGCGCCGCTGGCCGACCGCCCCGAGCTGCAGTGCAAGTGCCACGGCATGGGCCGGCTGATCGACACCGCGGTGGACAACGTCGGCCGCATCATCACCGACCTGCGGCCCAGCATCCTCGACCACCAGGGCCTGTGGGCCGCGCTGGAATGGCAGGCGCAGGAGTTCATCGAGGCGGCCGAGCTGCGCAGCGACCTGCAGCTGCATGTGGCCGCCGGTGTGGCGCCGCCGGAAGGCGGTGTGGCCATCGCGGTGTTCCGCATCTTCCAGGAGATCCTGAGCAACATCGCCCGCCATGCGCAGGCCACGCATGTGCACATCCGCATCACCGTGGACGACCCACCCGAGCCGGTGCTGTACCTGGACGTGCGCGACGACGGCATCGGCGCGCCGCCGCAGGCGCTGGCCGACGCGCGCAGCTACGGCGTGCTGGGCATGCGCGAGCGGGCGGCCCACTTCGGCGGCCGGCTGGTGATCGACAGCGCGCCAGGGCAGGGCACGCGGGTGCGGCTGGTGATGCCGCTGGGCACGGAGGCCTCGCCATGATCCGCGTGCTGGTGTGCGACGACCACCAGATCGTGCGCCAGGGCATCAAGCAGATCCTGGCCGACGCCGACGACATCGGCTGGGCCGGCGAGGCGGCCAACGGGCCCGATGCCATCGCCCAGGTGCGGCGCGGCGGCATCGACGTGCTGCTGCTGGACATCGCGATGCCGCAGCGCGACGGGCTGGACGTGCTCAAGCAACTCAAGGCCGAGTTCCCCAAGCTGCCGGTGCTGATGCTCAGCACCTACCCCGACCGCCAGTACGCGGTGCGCAGCCTGAAGCTCGGCGCTTCCGGCTACCTGAACAAGAGCGCCGATTCGGAGCAGATGATCAACGCCATCCGCACCGTGGCCCGTGGCCGGCTGTTCATCACGCCCAGCGTGGCCGAGCAGCTGGCCGGCGCGGTGGGCGCCGGCCGCGGTGCCGACGACGAACTCCCGCTGCATGAGCGGCTGTCGCACCGCGAGTACCAGGTGTTCCGCCTGCTGGCCACCGGCCACAGTGTGGGCGAGATCGCCGAGCAGCTGGCGCTGGCACCCAACACCGTGAGCACCTACCGCGCCCGCATCCTGGACAAGACCGGCGTGCGCAACGACGTGGAACTGGCCTTGTACGCGGTGCGGCACCAGTTGCTGGTGTAGGAACAGCCGGCGTCTATGTCGCCTCCTTTTGCACAGAGCTTGGGCTGACGGGTGATGTGGCTTCGACGACGGCGGTGTAGAACGCCACAAAGCTCGCTGATCGGCTGCGGTTGGGGTCGAGATGTTGGCCTATCGCCCGCGCCGCCTCAATCTTGCGCAGCCCCGTCTTGAAGTATCCGTGGCGCTGCATGGTCCGCTCGAACGCTTCCCAGGTTCCGCCTGCAATCGCATCTGGATCTCGCAGGCCCCTTCGCTGCACCACGCTCGGGGGAACCTTGGGATAGGCCGTCTCGACCCCGGCCCAGTCCCCAAAGTACCAGGCTTCCAACTCCTCGATGGCAATGCGCGTCACCACCTGCCAGCCTCGGCCCGGGCCGGCGGTGCGCCTGGTTTGCAGGCCGGCGCGAGCCACAAGGTCCTCCAGCCGCTGTTTCAATGGTCGGCACTCTTCGTCATCGCGGTCCACCACGACCACCAAACGGTGATCGGTCGGGAGCCAAGCGGCATAGCCCTTAAGCCGGGCTTCCAGCTTGCCCAGCATGTCTGCCTTCCCTTGGAACGCATGCACCTCATAGTTGCAACTCTCTGGCAACCAGCGGGGCAGCAGCGCGTGCATAAACGCTTCCATCGAGGGCTCTTCCACCAACAGAATCAGGTGTTGGGCCTGCGGCATCTTCAGGCCTCCCTCGTCGCCTTGGCATTGGCGCGAGCCAGCCGCCGCGTAGGCCCACCCGCGTTGACCAGTGGATCGCCGACGCCCAGCTGTCCTTCCATCCAAAGGTGCCCGAGCAGTGCGCCTTCATCCATGAACTGCCTGACGCCGGGCAAGTCGCTCGCACGCGCCGCCCGGGTGTAACCATCGTCGTCTCGCCACAGCACGCGCACCTCGTCGGCACGCAGAGCGTTGAGGAAGAAGGGTGAATGCGTCGTCACCATCAGCTGGGTACGTTCAGCGGCCTCGCGACACTCTTCTGCCAGTTCGGGGAGCAGCCTGGGATGCAAGAAGTTCTCCGGCTCTTCGATGCCGATGAAAGGGGGCGGCGCCGGATCATTCAGCAGCACCAGATAGGCCAGCATCTTCAACGTGCCGTCCGATGCAAACCTTGCCAGCACTGGGTGGCTGAAAGGCGCATCCTTGATCTGGAGCAGCAATCGGCCATCCGGCATGGGGTCCGCGAGCACCCGCTCGACGCGGGGGACGCGCCTGCCCAGCGCTTCAAAGATGCCGTCCAACCTTTCCTTGTGCCGTTCTGACAGGTACTGAATCACATTGGCCAAGTTGTCGCCGCTCTTGGTCAGGTGTTCTTCGGGCCCAGCCTGCGGTTGGCCGCGCGCGCTGTCCGCAGCCAGGTACGACACGTGCCAGCCGGTGATGAAGTCGCGCAGGGCGGCCACCCGCGGATGCTCTGCGAACTGACCCAGCGCGTTGACGGCGAGAAGATCGGGTGACTTCAGCGGAATATTGACGCGCCGGTCCTGTTCGTCGGGCAGGTCACCGCTCACGGCTTGACCTTGGCCTTCTCGGTAGTCGAGGAACCTGAAAGGCTTGCCGCCTTTGCCGCGCGTCCAGCGCAGCCACTCTTCCACCACGACGGGCACGCCGTCTCTCTCATCCACGGCCAGGTGGTAGGTGATCAAAGGAAAGCCGGGCTCGCGGTACTTGATCTCAACAGACAGCGGGCCATGGCTGCCGCGTGTTTTCAGTTCTTTGGCGCGACCCCGCTTGTCCCAAGCCTTGCGCAGGCCCAACTCGAAGCATTCCGCCAGGAATGCAAACACGTCGAACACGGTCGACTTGCCGCTGCCGTTGGGACCCAATAGCACCGTCAGCGGCGTGAGCTCTCTCAGCTCGACGTCGCGCAAGGCCCTGAAGTTCTGCACCTTCAGGTATTCAATCCGCGCCGTTCCGCCGGGCTTGGCAGAAGGCGTGCGTAGCGTAGTGGTCATTCAGGAAACTCCGCGGAAGCTCTTTGAGCCCGGGCTCAGTTTGCCGGAGTTCCAGGCCGTGCCCTTGGCCCGCGTGTAGTGCCAGCCCTACACCAACTGCCCGGCCTGATCGATGGTGCGGGCGGCGAGGGCTTCCTAGCATGGCCGTCATCCGATCCCCGCAGGAGTGACCGATGAGCCCAGGCCTGGACCCGTACGACGCCGACCGCCCGCTGCGCATGGCTTGCGCCTGCGGCCAGCATGGCTCGGCCGATGAGCATGTGCAGGCCGAGGCGGCGGTGGCCACGCTGCAGGCGCGCAGCGAGAGCGAGGACTTCGTGGCCCGCGCCAATGCCTTCATCGAGGCCGCGGTGGTCAAGGCGCTGTTTCCGCAGGACGCGCTGCGCCGCCGCTTCCTGCGTGCGGTGGGCCGCTCCACCGCCATGGCCGCCATCGGCAGCGTGCTGCCGCTGGCCAGCCTGCAGGCCATGGCGCAGGACAAGGCCGCGCTGGAGAAGAAGGACCTGAAGATCGGCTTCATCCCCATCACCTGTGCCACGCCGTTGATCATGGCCCACCCGCTGGGCTTCTACAGCAAGCAGGGCTTGAACGTGGAGGTGGTCAAGACCGCGGGCTGGGCGCTGATCCGCGACAAGATGCTCAACAAGGAGTACGACGCCACCCACTTCCTGAGCCCGATGCCGCTGGCCATCAGCCTGGGGGCGGGCTCCAACCCGGTGCCGATGCGGGTGGCCACCATCCAGAACACCAATGGCCAGGCCATCACGCTGGCCAACAAGCACAAGGACAAGCGCGACCCGAGGCAGTGGAAGGGCTTCAAGTTCGCGGTGCCCTTCGAGTACTCGATGCACAACTTCCTGCTGCGCTACTACGTGGCAGAAGCAGGCCTGGACCCCGACCGCGACATCCAGATCCGCGTGGTGCCGCCGCCCGAGATGGTGGCCAACCTGCGGGCCGGCAACATCGACGGCTACCTGGGCCCCGACCCCTTCAACCAGCGTGCGGTGTATGAAGAGATCGGCTTCATCCACCTGCTGACCAAGGACCTGTGGAATGGCCACCCGTGCTGCGCCTTCGGCACCTCGGCCGAGTTCATCCAGAAGAACCCCAACACCTTCGCAGCCTTGTTCCGCGCGGTGATGACCTCGGCCGCCATGGCGCGCGAGGCCAAGAACCGTGAGCTGATCGCCAAGGTGATCGCGCCGCAGGCCTATCTGAACCAGCCCGAGACGGTGTTGACCCAGGTGCTCACCGGCCGCTTTGCCGACGGCCTGGGCAAGGTGCAGAGCGTGCCCGACCGCGCCGACTTCGACCCCATGCCCTGGCAGAGCATGGCGGTGTGGATCCTCACGCAGATGAAGCGCTGGGGCTATGTGAAGGGTGAGGTCAACTACAAGCAGCTGGCCGAGCAGGTGTTCCTGCTGACCGACGCCAAGAAGACCATGTCCGCGCTGGACATGCAGCCGCCGGCCGGGGCGTACCCCAAGTTCACCATCATGGGCAAGGTGTTCGACCCCGAGAAGCCGGAGGCGTATGTGTCCAGCTTCGCCATCCAGCGGGCGGCCTGATGCGCAGCCTGAACCTGCGCGCGGCGCTGCTGTCGCTGGCCCTGCTGGTGCTGCTGCTGGCGGTGTGGCAGGTGGCCACGCTGCCTTCGGGCGGCAGCGCGGCCCCGGCCGCGGCCCGCATGACGGCCGAGGAGATCGAGTACGCCAAGCTGCTGGGCAAGGACCCGACCGCAGGCGCTGCGCCGGCAGCCGCCAAGTCGGGCTTTCCCACGCCGGCGCAGATGGCTGCCGCCGCGTGGGCGCAGCTGGCCAGTCCGTTCCATGACCATGGGCCCAACGACAAGGGCATCGGCCTGCAGCTGGCGCATTCGCTGGGCCGTGTGGCGCTGGGCTACCTGATCGCGGCCGCGGTGGCGGTGCCGCTGGGCTTTGCCATCGGCATGAGCCCGCTGCTGTACCGCGCGCTCGATCCGTTCATCCAGATCTTGAAGCCCATCTCGCCGCTGGCCTGGATGCCGCTGGCGCTCTACACCATCAAGGACTCGTCGATCAGCGGCATCTTCGTGATCTTCATCTGCTCGGTGTGGCCGATGCTGATCAACACCGCCTTCGGCGTGGCCGGCGTGCGGCGCGAGTGGCTGAACGTGGCGCGCACGCTGGAGGTC
>CAKZXL010000912.1 GCA_937883885.1 uncultured Aquincola sp.
AAGCCCGGCTGCTGAAAACCGCGCGACCTTACGGGCGCGCGATGACAGTGCGGTGAAGCCCCTGATCCGCGGCCTACGCTCAGAAGGTTTCCCAGTCGTCCGACGAAGCGGCAGCGGGGGCCGGGGCCGGCGCGGGGGCCGCCGCTGCGGGCTGGGCGGTGGCCTTCACCGCCGGCTTGGCGGCAGGCTTGGCGGCTGCCTTGCTGGCCGGCTGGGTGGCCGGTTTCACCAGCGGCCTGGCGGAAGCCTTCGGCTTGCCGGCGGCCTGCTGGATCGCGGCGCGGGCCGCGGTGGCATGGGCGGTGGGCGCGGCCGGCGCCGGGGCCGGGGCCGGCATGGCCACCGGCGCGGCGGCCGCCGGCGCACGATCGCCCTGCGCCTGCAGCTTGAACACCGCCACCGCCTGCACCAGTTGCTCGGCCTGCAGCTTCAGGCTCTCGGCCGCGGCGGCCGACTCTTCCACCAGCGCGGCGTTCTGCTGCGTGGCGCGGTCCATCTGCGAGACGGCCTCGCTCACCTGCGCAATGCCCGAGGTCTGCTCGCGCGAGGCGGAGCTGATCTCGCCCACGATGTCTGTCACGCGGCGGATGGAGGTCACCACCTCGGTGATCGTGGCGCCGGCTTCGTCCACCTGCCGGGTGCCCTGCTCCACACGCTCGGCGCTCTGGTGGATCAGCGACTTGATCTCCTTGGCGGCTTCGGCGCTGCGCTGCGCCAGCGTGCGCACCTCGCCGGCCACCACGGCAAAGCCGCGGCCCTGCTCACCCGCCCGCGCGGCTTCCACCGCCGCGTTCAAGGCCAGGATGTTGGTCTGGAACGCAATGCCGTCGATGGTGCCGATGATCTCGGCGATGCGGCCCGAGCTGTCGCTGATCTCGCGCATGGTGGCCACCACCGCGTCCACCGCTTGGCCGCCGCGGGTGGCCACGTCGCTGGCGGCCTGGGCCAGCTGGTTGGCCTGCTGCGCGTTGTCGGAGTTGCCCCGCACGGTCGAGCCGATCTGCTCCATCGACGCGGCGGATTCCTCCAGCGCACCGGCCTGTTCTTCGGTGCGCTGGCTCAGGTCGTTGTTGCCCTGGGCGATCTGCGCGCTGGCCGTGGCCACGCTGTCGGCGCCCGAACGCACCGAGCCCACCACGCGGTTCAACGCGGCCTGCATGCGGGCCAAGGTGGCCATCACGCTGGCGCTGTCGCCGGGTTGCACGGCCAGGGGCTGGCTCAGGTCGCCATCGGCCACGCGGGCGGCGGCGGCGTTCAGCGCCTCGGGCTCGGCGCCCAGGGCCTTCATCACCTGGCGCGAGACCCGCCAGGCCACCGCCGAGCCGATGGCCGCCAGCGCCACGCACAGGCCCGCCAGCAGGCCCAGCGTGCCCATGGCCGAGTTGCGGGTGGTGGCCGCCAGTTCATCGGCAAAGGCCTGCTGCTGCTTCTTCGAATCCTCCACCGCCTTGAACACCACGGCCTGCAGCGGCCGCACTTCCTTGAACAGCAGCTGGCCGGCCTGCGCCGGGTCGTCGCGCGAAAGGGCGATCACCTTGTCGACCGCCGCTTCATAGGCGCCCTGGTTGTCCAGGATGGCCTGCAGCAGCGGCGCGCCGGCCTCGGACTGGATGGTGGCCTGCAGCGCCTTCAGCAGCGCCTGGTTGTCCTGGCGGGCGGCGCGCAGCTTGGCCATCTCCTCTTCGTCCACCTTGGGGTCGGTGCTGATGACGATGTTGCGGGCGGTGCGGGCGGTGACGTTGAAGTTGTCCGTCAGCCGGCCGAGCTGCGACACCTTGACCATGCGGTTGGTGGCCAGCTCATCGACACGCCCGGCCAGCTGGTCCATCGCATACGCGCTGTAGCCGGCCATGCCAACGCCCAGGGCGACGGTGGCGCCAAATCCCAAGGTCAGGCGGGTGGATAACTTCATGGAGGGGGTCCTGCTGTTGAGTTGTACCGGGCCGCGCGAAACACGGCTGGCCCGGCGATATGGGTGGGACGCGCGTCGGATGCATCGGCCTTCCAGCCGCGGGCTTGAGCAGCGTTACGCCATGGGCGTTGAAAATGCGCGGCCGCCGTCATCCGGGCTGCCACCGTGCGCCGTACCTCTTTGCCCCCCTCCGTCCCCCGCCTTGCCCTGCTGGCGCTGCTGCTGCATGCCGCCCCCGCCTGGCCGCTGGACCCCGGCCTGCCGGTGGCCCAGGCCCAGCACACCGGCTGGCAGCGCGATGCGCAGGCGCCGGCCAACATCGTGGCCATGGCGCAGACGCCCGATGGCTTTCTGTGGCTGGGCACCGGCGGCGGGCTGGTGCGCTTCGACGGTGTGCGCTTCGAGCGGGTGGACCCGCTGGGCGGGCATCCGCGGCTGTCGGGCAGCGTCACCGCGCTGCAGGCGCTGCCCGACGGCCGGCTGCTGATCGGCCACCGCTTCGGCGGCGTGAGCATCCTCGGGCCCGACGGGCTGCAGCACTTCCACGGCGTGCCCGGCCTGCCGGTGGGCAACTGCTGGGACTTTGCGGTGGATGCGGCCGGCGACGTGTGGGGCGCCTTCACCGGCGGCGTGGCGCGGTTGAAGGGCGGCCAGTGGCAGACCTTTGCGCTGGACGGCGAGCCGGTGCCCTTTCGCACCATCGTGCGCGATCCGCAGGGCACGCTGTGGGTCACCGCGCGCACCGGGGCTTATGCGCTGGCCGCGGGGGGCACGGCCTTCCAGCGGGTGCAGGTCGACCTGCCTTCGTTCCCGTTCCTGTCGGTGGCACCGGGCGGCCAGGTGTGGGCCGCCGACTTTGCCCGCCAGCGGCTGGTGGCGCTGGCGCAGCACGGGGGCCGCTTCGGCGCCGCCAGCGGTGTGCTGCCGCTGGCCTTTCCGGCGCAGGCCGACCGCCACTGGTTCGACGCCGACGGCGGCCTGTGGGTGCGCAGCGGCCAGGGCCTGCTGCGCATGCCGCGGCCCACCGAAGGCCCGGTGGTGGCCGGCGTGCGCCAGCCCGAGGTGCAACTGCTGGGGCCGGCCCAGGGCCTGGAGGCCGATGCGCAGAGCTTTCTGGAAGACCGCGAAGGCAACGTGTGGATCGGCACCGCCTCCGGCCTGCACCGGCTGCGGCAGTCCCACGTCACCCGCGTGCCGCTGCCGGGCGGCGATGGCGCGGTGGGCGTGGCGCCGGCGGCCGATGGCGGCGTGTGGGCCATCTCCGAGCTGGGCGGCCTGCACCGGGTGGCCGCGCCCGGCCAGCCGCCGCTGCAGGCGCAGCCGCTGGGCCTGGCCGGCCAGCGCCTGACCCATGTGCACCGCGACGCGGGCGGCGCCGTGTGGGTAGGCTCCAACAGCGCGTTGTGGAAGATCGAACCCGGCCGGCCGCCGCAGCGCGTGCCCCGGCCCGATGCGGGCGATGCACCGCAAGGCATGGCCTTCGCGCCGCTGCATGCGCTGGCCACCGACGCCAGCGGCGTGCTGTGGGCGCACCTGGTGGTCAAGGGCACCTTCCGCCTGGTGCAGGGGCGCTGGCAGCAGGTGGACAACGACCCGGCGGCCCGCATCATGTCCCTGGGCAACGACCCGCAGGGCCGCTTGTGGATCGGCTATGTCGACCGCGGCGCGGCGCGCATCGACGGCGACCAGGTGCTGCGGCTGGGGCCGGCCGAAGGGCTGGACATCGGTGCCATCTCGGCCGTGCATGCACGTGGCGCGCGGGTGTGGCTGGGCGGCCAGCGCGGCATCGCGCTGTATGAAGGCGGCCGCATACACACCATGCCGCTGCCCGGCGAAGCGGTGCAGCCCGCGGTGGTCACCGGCATCGTGGAAACCGAAGCGGGCGAGCTGTGGGTGCAATCGGCCAGCGGCCTGATGCGCATCGCAGCCGCCGAATGGCGGCGTGCGCTGAGCGAGCCGGGCCATGCGCCGCAGGTGCGCCGCTTCGACGCCGACGACGGCCTGCAGGGCAGCGCCAGCCAGATTCGCCCGCTGCCTTCGCTGGTGCAGTCGCAGGACGGCCGGCTGTGGTCGGCGCTGCCCAGCGGCCTCTTCGTCATCGACCCCGCCCGCCTGCGCCGCAACCCCCTGCCGCCCACGGTGTTGATGCGCCAGGTGATGGCCGACGGCCGCGCCCTGGTGCCCGGCGCCGGCGCCGGCGCCAGCGCCAGCGCCCAGACGCTGCAGTTGCCCACCGGCGGCGTGGCCGAACTGCGGCTGGACTACACCGCCACCAGCCTGGGCATGCCGCAGCGGGTGCGCTTCAGATACCGCCTGGAGGGTTACGACGCCGACTGGCGCGAAGCCGGCCCGCGCCGCGAAGCCGCCTACACCAAGGTGGGCCCGGGCCGCTACGTGTTCCGCGTGGTGGCGGCCAATGAAGACGGGGTGTGGAACGAGCGCGGCGCCCAGCTGGCGCTGGAGGTGCCGCCCGCCTTCTGGCAGACGCGCAGCTTTGCCGCCGCACTGCTGCTGCTGGCGCTGGCCGCCGGCGTGCTGCTGTACCGCTGGCGGGTGCGCGCGCTGGGCCAGCGGCTGCAGGCGCAGGCCGAGGTGCGGCTGCGTGAGCGTGAACGCATCGCGCGCGACCTGCACGACACCTTGCTGCAGGGCGTCACCGGCCTGACGCTGCAGGTGCAGGCCGCCGCCGACGAGGCGCCCGCCGGCTCCCCGCTGCAGGCCCGGCTGCTGCATGCGCTGGACCGCGCCCAGGACGTGATGGAAGAAGGCCGCGACCGGGTGAGCGCGCTGCGCACCACGGGCGACGGCCCGGTGCGCACGTCGCCCCCATTGGGCACGGCCCTGGCCGCCGCCATCGGTGAACTGGCCATCGACTTCCCGCGCATCCACTGCCAGTTCCGGCAGCAGGGCCCCCAGCGCCCGGTGCGGCCCGCGGTGGCCGACGAGCTGGTGCTGATCGGCCGCGAGGCCGTGTGCAACGCCCTGCGCCATGCGCAGGCCCGGCGCGTGCTGCTGCGGCTGCGCTACGGCCGCCATGCGCTGGCGCTGCGCATCAGCGACGACGGCCAGGGCTTCGATGCGCAGCGGGCCGAAGCCGCTGCCCGTGCCGGCCACTTCGGCCTGGCCGGCATGCGCGAGCGGGCCGCCACCATCGGCGCGCGGCTGCGCATCCACAGCGGGCCGCGCGGCACGGTGGTGGTGCTGACCGTGCGCGACGCATACTGCGCCGATGAACACGCCCCCGATCCGCTTTGACGATGGCGCGGCCTACGAGGCCTTCATGGGCCGCTGGAGCCGCCT
>CAKZXL010000913.1 GCA_937883885.1 uncultured Aquincola sp.
CCAGCGCAGTGGCGACGCTCAAGGCCGAGAATGAGTCCCTCAAGGCAGCGGCAGCGACTGCGGCAACCTCGCCTGCGACTCGCGCGGCCGTTGTTGGTGAACTGGACGCTGATGCCATGCCTGTGGACGGTGACGGCTCGGCCGACAAGGCCTCCGAGGGTCTGGCTGCCCTCGGATTCGAAATTGGGCGCCTGAAGACGGGGACGCCGCCTCGCCTCAACGGTCGCACCATCGACTTCGAGGCCATGACCGAACAGCCCGGCGACGTGCCTCCCCGCCTGTTCTCCTACGAAATTGAAGCGCCTCGGCTTCCGCAACTCCCCTGCTGGATCACCTACACCAACCCCCGCACGCACGAGATCATTCGCGACAACCTCGAGCGCTCGGCCATGTATGGAGGGCGCATCGAGGGCACGGGGCCGCGCTATTGCCCCTCCATCGAGGATAAGGTGGTGAGATTCGCTGACCGGGATCGGCACCAGATCTTCGTAGAACCGGAAGGATTACGCACCCTCGAGTACTACATCAACGGGCTCTCCATGAGCCTCCCGGAAGAAGTGCAGCGCGATGTCGTCAGGAGCCTGCCTGGGCTGGAGGCGGCGGAAATCATGCGGCCCGCGTACGCGGTGGAGTACGACTATGCTCCGCCGACACAGCTGCAGCCAACGCTGGAGACCAAACGCGTCGACGGGCTGTTCTTCGCCGGACAGATCAACGGCACCACCGGCTATGAAGAGGCTGCTGCGCAGGGCTTGTTTGCCGGCGTGAATGCGGCGCTGCAGGTGCAGGGCAAGGCGCCGTGGCTGCCGCGCCGTGACCAGGCCTACCTGGGCGTGCTGGTGGACGACCTCATCACCAAGGGGGTGACGGAGCCGTACCGCATGTTCACCAGCCGGGCCGAGTTCCGCCTGCAGCTGCGCGAAGATAACGCCGATGCGCGCCTGACCGAGATCGGCCGGGAACTGGGCCTGGTGGATGACGCCCGCTGGGGCGCCTTCAACCGCAAGCGTGATGCTGTTTCACGTGAAACAGAGCGGCTGAAGTCGACTTGGGTGCACCCTGGCATCCTGGCCGCGGCGGACGCGGAGCGGCTGGTCGGCAAGGCGCTGGAGCGCGAATACAACCTGGCCGATCTGCTGCGGCGCCCGGGTGTCACCTTCGACGCGGTGGAGCAGGTAGCCGCGCTGGCCAAACCGGAGTCCGGTGTTTCACGTGAAACCTTGGTGCAGCAGCTGGGGACTGATCTGGCCGACAGCGTGGTCGAGCAGGTGGAAGTGCTCATCAAATACGCCGGCTACATCGAGAAGCAGGTGGGTGAGGTGGAGCGTGCCGCCCACTTTGAAAACCTGAAACTGCCTGCGGAGTTGAACTACGGCCAAGTGGCCGCGCTCAGCTTCGAGGTGCGCCAAAAGCTCAGCAAGCACCGGCCGGAGACTTTGGGCCAAGCCTCGCGCATTTCCGGCGTCACGCCCGCTGCCATTTCGCTGCTGCTGGTGCACCTGAAAAAGGGCCGCTTCAAGGGATTTACCGAGAACCCCGCCCAAGCCGCCGCCGGAGCCGTAGCTTGAGCAGCGGCAGCGTGAACACCACGCCCCTGCGCGCTCCGCTGCAGCAAGGCCTGCGCGACCTGGGCTGCTGGCCGGCCGATGAAGCACAGGCCGAGGGTATGACCGAGCGCCTGCTGGCCTACCTGGACCTGATCAGCCGCTGGAACCGGGTCTACAACCTGACGGCGGTGCGCGACCCGGCCGAGATGCTGGTGCAGCACCTGCTGGACAGCGTGGCCGTGGTGCAGCCGCTGAGGGAAGCGCTGGCCGCCCAACGCGGCGATGCCGCGCAGCGGGTGCTGGACGTGGGCAGCGGCGCGGGCCTGCCCGGGGTGGTCATCGCCATCCTGCGTCCGGAACTCACCGTGGTGTGCGTCGATGCGGTGGCCAAGAAGGCCCGCTTCATCCGCCAGGTGGCCACCGAACTCGGCCTGCGACGCCTGCAAGCCGAGCACACCCGCATCGAAGAGCTGAAGGCACCGGGCTTCGGCGTCGTCACCTCACGGGCCTTCGCATCGCTGCTCGACTTCGTGACCCTGACGCGCCAGCATGTGGCGCCGGGCGGCGTGTGGATGGCGATGAAAGGCAAGCTGCCCGATGACGAGATGGCGGCGCTGCCGCCCGGCGTGACCGTGGCGGGCACCCAGCCGCTGCTGGTGCCCGGCCTGGAAGCCCAGCGCTGCCTGGTGTGGATGAAGCCGGTGTCGGAGTCGGCGGCTTGAACGGTTACCTGGCGCTGGGCCTGGCCATCGTCGCTGAAGTGATCGCCACCTCGGCGCTCAAGGCATCCGACAGCTTCAGCCGGCCGCTGCCCACCGCCATCACCGCGGTGGGTTACCTCACGGCGTTCTACCTGCTGTCGATCACGCTGCGCACCGTGCTGGTGGGCGTGGCCTACGCCATCTGGTCGGGCCTGGGCATCGTGCTCATCACCACCGTGGCCTGGCTGCTGTTCGGCCAGCGCATCGACGCCGCAGGGCTGTTGGGCATGGCTTTGATCATCGCGGGCGTGGTGGTGCTGAACCTGTTTTCCAAGGCCGGCGGGCACTGAAAAAAGCCCGGGCAAAGCGCCCGGTTGGAGCCCGAACGGGGGTGCAGAATGCTGTATAAACGTACAGTATTTTCCCGCTGCTGCCCCTTGCCATGTCCCCGCCTGTCGCTGCTTTTTCCCCGGTTTCCACGCCCCGCCCACCGGTGTGCGCACCGGCGGGCACGCCTGTTTCACGCTTGGCCGGCAGCGGCCTGCCGACGCTGGCGCCCGGCCTGCTGTGGCGTGGCGATGAGCTGGCCCAGGCCACCGGCCGCACCCTGCCCAGCGGCTACCCGGTGCTCGATGCCGAGCTGCCCGGCGGCGGCTGGCCGGCCCAGGGCCTGACCGAACTGCTGCTGGCCCAGCCCGGCTCGGGCGAGCTGCGGCTGCTGCTGCCGGCCTTGCAGGCCCTGGCCGACCGGCCGGTGGTGTGGATCTCGCCGCCCGCCCAGCCTTATGCGCCGGCCTTGCGGCAGTTGGGGGTGTCGCTGGCCGTCCTGATCTGCCTCACGCCCGACCAGCTCACCGATGCCGCCTGGGCGGCCGAGCAGGCGCTGCGCTCCCGCAGCTGCGCCGCCGTGCTGTGGTGGGCCGATGCACCGGCGACCGTGTGGCGCCGGCTGCACCTGGCCGCGCAAGACAGCGGCTGCCCGCTGTGGGCGCTGCGCCCGCCCAGCGCGCGCCAGCAGGCCTCGGCCGCGCCGCTGCGGCTGTGGGCTGAGCCGGCGCCCGGCGGCCAGCTGGCGGTGCAGGCCTTCAAGCGCCGCGGGCCGGCCATGGCCGCGCCGGTGCTGCTGTCATTGCCGCCTGCGGCGCCCTTGCTGCGGCGTGCAGCGGTTCCTGCGGCGGAGGTGGGCCATGCTGTGGCTCGCGCTGCACCTGCCCTGGTTGCCGCTTGAGGCACGGGGGCCGTTTCCGCCCCCGGCCGACGGCCAGCCGCCACCGCCACGCGCGGTGATTCACCAGCACCGCTTGTGCACGGTGAATGCGGCTGCACGCGCGCAAGGCCTGGACGCGGGCATGAGCACCGCCACCGCGTTGTCGCTGTGCCCCGGCCTGCAGCAACTGCAGCGCGACGAGGCGGCCGAGGCGGCCTTCGTGCGGCTGCTGGCCATGGCGCTGTCCTGCTACACGCCGCAGGTGGTGTTGCGGGCCGATGCGGTGCTGCTGGAAGTCAGCGGCTCGCTGCGGCTGTTCGGCGGGCTGCCCGGCCTGGCGGCGCGGCTGCGGCGCAGCCTGCAGCAGGTGGGGGCGCATGTGCGCATCGGCATGGCGCCCACCGCGGCGGCGGCCTGGCTGCTGGCAAGGGTGGTGGCGCCGGGCGCCAAGCCGGGCCGCGCGCGCGCGTTGTCGGCGGCCCAGCGCCTGCTCGATGGCCTGCCGCTGCCGCCGGTGCTGCAGTCGCTGGACATGCCGCCGCGGCTGGCCGAGCTGCTGCAAGGCATCGGCTGCCACACCCTGGCCGACGTGCGGGCGCTGCCGCGCACCGGCCTGCAGCGGCGCGGCGGTGGCGCGCTGCAGGCGGCGCTGGACCGCGCTTATGGCGACGCGCCCGATCCGCAGGTGTGGTTCGAGCCACCGCTGCAGTTCGAGCTGGCCTGCGAGCTGGTGCACCGCGCCGACGATGCGGCGATGCTGGTGTTCGCCGCGCAGCGCCTGGTGCAGCCGCTGGCCGGCTGGCTGTCGCGCCAGTGGCTGGCCGCGGCCCGCTGCACGCTGTGGCTGCAGCATGAAAGCAGCGGCCGGCAGGCGAGGGCGCCCACGCCGGTGCGCCTGGCCATGGGCGAGCCCACGCGCGACGCGGCCCAGCTGCTGCTGCTGCTGCGTGAGCGGTTGCAGCGCACCGAGCTGCCGGCGCCGGTGTACGGCCTGCGCCTGCAGCTGGACGAAGCGGTGGCCCTGGCCGGCCATGAAGGCCGGCTGGCCCTGGCCAGCGCGGATGGCCAGCTGGCCGACACCGACCCGCTGGCCGTCAGCGCGCTGGTCGACCGCCTGAGCGCCCGCCTGGGCCCCGAGCGGGTGCTGCGGCTGAGCGTGGAAGACGACCACCGCCCCGAACGCGCGATGCAGGCTGCACCCGCGCTGCAGGTGGCGCGCCGCCAGCCGCGCGGCACCGCACGGCCGGCTGCCGCGGTCGGCGGCAGCCGGGGCGCGCCGGGTGCCACGCCCGCGGGCCCTGTGGCCAGCGGCGCAGGCCTGGCCACGCGGTCGGCCACGGCGTCTGCGGCCCACCCGGCCGACCTGGACACAACGCCACCGCCCATGCCCACCCGCCCCACCTGGCTGCTGCCCCAGCCGCTGCCGCTGGCCGAGCAGAACGGCCGGCCGGTGCATGGCGGGCCGCTGGTGCTGCGCACGCGGGCCGAGCGCATCGAAAGCGGCTGGTTCGACGAAGCGCTGATCTGCCGCGACTACCACGTGGCCGAGGGGCGCGACCACCGGCTGCGCTGGGTGTTCCGTGAGCGGCGGCAGGCGGCCGAGGGCGAGCCGGCG
>CAKZXL010000914.1 GCA_937883885.1 uncultured Aquincola sp.
CATGGAAAGCACGTCTTCAAGGTGCGAGTCGCCGCCCGAGCGGGCGCCCGCGCACGACGCCGAAGGTCAGCCACGACCCCTGCACAGCGTGGCGTCGGTGGACCGGTGGGTGGCCCGGCGCAGCGTGGCCGCGCTGGTGTTCGCCTATATCCGAGGCGACTTCCGCGGCCCGGCTTCGATGGCGGTGATCCACTGGCTCAGGCAGTGGTGGCGGGGCGGCAGCTCGTGACCGGTTGCGGGCGCGCGCAGGCCGCATGACCAGCGCGCCTTGACATCGTCTTGACGATTCCTTACTTTTCCAGAAAACGTAAGGAGTCGATGATGACATCGGAGGCCACCCTGACCTCGAAAGGTCAAGTCACCTTGCCCAAGGAACTGCGGGTCAGCCTCGGGCTGGAGGCGGGCGCCAAGCTCAGCTTTTCTCAGCTGAGCGACGGCACGGTGGTGATGCGGGTCAAGCATCGCAAGCTCAGCGAATCGGCCGGGATGCTGACGCGGCCTGGACAACCGTCGGTGCCTTTGAGGGACCTGCGCCGGTGACCGTTGGCATCGCCATCGACACCAACGTGCTGGTTCGCTGGCTGGTGCGCGACGACCCGGCCCAGTTCAAGGCCGCCAGCCGCTTGATGGCCGTGGCCGAAGAGGGTGGCGTGCCGGTGATGCTGCTGTTCGGCGTGATGCTGGAGACGGAGTGGGTGCTGCGCTGCCGTTACAGGATCGACAAGGGCGCGATCGTCCGCGCCTTCACGCAGCTGCTGGAGACCGACGGACTGCAGCACGAGGACGAGGCCGCGCTGGAAGAGGCCTTGTTTCGCTGGAAGGAATCCAAGGCCGGCTTCACCGACTGCATGCTGGCCGCCAAGGCCGGGCTGCTCCGCCGGCAGCTCTTCATGACATTTGACCCGGCCGCAGCCCAACTGCCTGGCGCGCAACTGCTGCGCTGAAGCAGCTGGTCAGTGGGCGTTGCGCTGCACTGCGTTCATGCCCTGCGCCTGAACTTCGAGCACAACGCCAGGTGCTTTGTCGACCCCGTGCCCGACGGCTAGCCCCGGCGCAGCCCGATGCGATGCTCCCGCTCGTGCTGTTCAGCACCTCACACATGTCAGGCAGCGGGTAGTCGCAGTGCTGCGCGTCGCGCCCGCTTCAGCCGCCTGGTGGGCGTGGCGCCGATGGAGTACCTGCTCGGGTGGCGCATTCACCCGCCATGTCGGCCAACCGCCGGAAGCCGTTCCTTGAGGCCGCTGTTGTGGGCCAGATCCGGGTCTGCCATCAGCGCGCCACGAGCCCGCACCAGGTCTGGATGTGTCGCGCCATCACCGTGGCCACCCGCTGCATGCTCGCCAGCTCCACCGCTTCGTCCAGGCCGTGGATGGCGCGGGCCACCGGCCCGTAGTTGGTCACCGGCAGGTCGGTGCCCAGCGCAAAGTGGCGCCCGTCGGTGGTGGCGGTGCAGGCCAGTGTCTCGGGTGGGCGGCCGTGGACCTCCGCATGGGCCTGGGCCAGGGCCTGCAGGGGCGGGCTGTCGAGGTCGTACACGCAGCCGGGCGCCTGGAAGCCCGCGCGCCCGAACTGCACGCGCAGGCCGTCATCCAGGCGCGCGGCGCAGGCGCGGATGCGCTCTTCCACCTGTTGGCGCACATCGGCCGGGTCCTGGCCGGGGTAGAAGCCCACGCGCAGGTGCAGGGTGCAGGTGCACGGCACCGACGAGGTCCATTCGCCGCCCTCGATGCGGCCGAGGTTGATGTTGATCGGCTGCGCCACGTCGCGGAATTCGGGTGGCCGGGCCTGGGGTTCGTTCCACGCCTGCTGCAGCCGGCGCAGGTCCTGCAGCACCTCGTAGGCCGCCTCGATCGGGTTGAGGCCGCTGCGCATGTAGCCCACGTGCGCCGGCCGGCCGGTGAGCGTGGCCTGCAGCCACAGCACACCCACCTGGGCGCGCATCAGGGTCTCGCCAAAGGGCTCGGGGATGATCACCGCATCGAAGTCGGTCAGCCGCGCCCGGGCCAGCGACTGCCGCAGCGCATGCACCGTGGCCAGCGTGCCGTTGCCGGTGTTTTCTTCATCGACCACCGCATTGAAGCCCACGATGCCCGCCGGTTGCCAGCCCAGCTCGGCCAGCGCTTTGTAGGCGGCCAGCGCGCACACCAGGCCGCCTTTCATGTCGCCGGCGCCGCGGCCCTGCAGCCAGCCGTCCACCACGCGCGGTTCAAACGGCGGGTGCTGCCACAGCGCCTCGGGTCCGGCGGGCACCACGTCCAGGTGGCCGTTGAACAGCAAAGAGCGGCCACGCGGCCGGTCTTCAGCGCCGTCGTCATGGCCGGGCGGCAGGTGCCGGGCCAGCAGGTTGTCGCGGCCTCCGTCCGGATCGCACGGGCAGGAGAACAGCGGCAGCCCTTCGAGCTGCCGGCTGTCGAGGCGGATGCGTTCGGGTACCAGGCCGAGTGCACGCAGCTGCGCTTCGAACACGTCCACCGCGGGTTGCTCGGCGCCCGACAGGCTGGGCGCGGCCACCAGCTCGCTCAAGGTCTGCACCATCCAGGGTAGCAGCGCCTGCACGGCGCCTTGCAGTTGCGCCACGTCGGGCAGCGGGCGGTGGGGCTGGCTCATCGCATGGCCTCCGCCAGGGCCTGGTCCAGCATCTGCACCAGCTGCTGCGCATGCGCAGGCTCGAACACCAGTGGCGGGCGAATCTTCAGGGTGCTGGCGGCCTCGCCGGTGGCCGACACCAGCACGCCCAGTTCGCGCATGCGGTTGACCACCTGCCGGGCGATGTCGGGGGCCGGCGAGTGCCTGTCCTGCGGCTGCACCAGGTCGAAGCCGATGAACAGGCCCGCGCCGCGCACCGCCCCTGCGCAGGCATGGCGCCGACCCAGCTCGGCCAGCGAGGCTCGCAGGTCGCTGCCCAGGCGGGCGGCACGCGCCTGCAGGCCTTCGTCCTGCAGAACGTCGAGCACGGCCAGCGCGGCCGCCATGGCCACCGGGTTGCCGCCGAAGGTGTTGAAGTAGCGGCAGCGGGCCGCGAACGGCGCCAGCACGTCGCGGCGCAGCGCGACCGCGGCCACCGGATGGCCGTTGCCCATCGGCTTGCCCATGGTCACGATGTCGGGCACCAGGGGCACCGTCCTGCTGCCATGTCGGGCAAAGCCCCAGAAGGCGTCGCCGGTGCGGCAGAAGCCGGCCTGCACCTCGTCGGCGATGTACAGGCCGCCGGCCGCGCGCATGGCCTGCACCGCCGGCGCCAGAAAGCCGGCGGGGTCGGTCCACACACCGTCGCTGGACAACACGCCGTCGATCAGCAGGGCCGCCGGCTTCATGCCGTGCAGCGCCAGGTCGTCGATGGCCGCCTGCACCGAGCGCGCGAATGCGGCGCCCGCGGTGGCCACGTCCGGCACCGGCTCACCGGCGCGCTGGGGCGCCTGGAAGGGCAGGTCCACGGTGCGCACCCGTTCGCCCAGCTGCATGCCGGCGCCCAGCGAGGGCGATGCCTCGGCCGTGGACTCCGTGACGCCGTGATAAGCCCAACGGGTCACGATCAGGCCTTGTGCGCCGGTGGCGGCCCGGGCGATGCGCAGCGCCAGGTCGTTGGCCTCGCTGCCGGTGCAGGTGAACATCACCTGGTCGACTTCGGCGGGCAGCGTGGCCAGCAGTCGCTCGGCGCAGTCCAGCACCGTGTCGTGCAGGTAACGGGTGTGGGTGTTCAGCCGCGCGGCCTGCGCGGCGATGGCCTGCACCACCCGCGGGTGGCCATGGCCCACGCTGGCCACGTTGTTGTAGGCGTCCAGGTAGCGGCGGCCGTCGGCATCGAACAGCCACACGCCTTCGCCGCGCACCGGGTGCAGCGGCTGGTCGTAGAACAGCCGGTAGGCAGGCCCGAGCAGGCGCTGTCGGCGGGCCAGCAGGTCACGGGCATCGGGGGCGGCGGGCGGCAGTGGGGTCATGGGCATGGGGCTCACAGTCGGCAGGCGGCGTGCAGCGCCTCGCGCGCATGCCGGGTGGTGATGTCGGCGCAGGCATGCAGCCGCGCCCAGGACACCGCGTTGTTGCGCATCAGGTAGGCCGCCTGCTGCGGCTGGCGTGCGGCGCGCCAGCTGCTGATGGCCACCACCATGGCCAGCCGCGCCTGCACCAGCGGCCACAGCAGGTCGAGTTCCAGCGGCTGCAGCGGCGCCACCCGGTGGTAGGCGGCGGCAAAGCCGGCCACGGTGGCCAGCGCATCGCCGTCAGGCTCGAGCTGGTAGGCCGCGGCCACGGCCAGGTCGTTGACGCGGGGCGCGGCCAGCATGTCGCCGAAGTCCAGCACGCCGCACAGGCGCTGCGGATCCTGCGGGTCCACCAGCAGGTTGTGGATGTTGAAGTCGTTGTGGATCGGCTGCCGGGGCAGCTGGCCGAGCTGCGACCGGGCATCGGCCTCGAACACCGCCAGCGCCGCCAGCGCGCATTGCCGCTGGCCGGTGTCGGGCAGGGCCTGCAACAGGCTGCGCACCTGCTGGGCGCGCGAGATGTCCCAGGGCAATGCCAGCGCAGCGGCAGGGTGCGACAGCCCGGCCAGCGCCTGGTCCAGGCGCGCCAGCAGCGCGGCCACGCTGTCGCGCTGGCGGGCGCGGCCGTCGGCGTCCATCCGGGCCAGCGGCATCGGCAAGCCTTCCAGCCAGCTGATCAGCCGCAGCACCCGCGGCCGGCCGTCGGGCGCCCGCGCCGTCGCGGCCGGCTCGCCGGCCCGCGTGGGCGCCAGCCGCTGCACCGGCAGCTCGGGGGCCTGGCGGGCCAGGTGCAGCAGGGCCTGCGTCTGGAAGTCGGTGACCACCGGCGGCTCCACCGGATGCGACACCTTCACCAGCCACTGGCCACCGTCCGCCAGCCGCAGGCGGTGGTTGACGTCACGCTCGCCGGAGAGCGGCTGCAGTTCGCCGGCCACGCCCCAGTGGCGCTGCAGATGGTCGGCCACCCAGTCGGGCGGCACGGGCGCGGCTTCGGCGGCCAGCACGGCGGCCTCGGGGCGGGCATCGAAGGGCAGGTCGTCGTCGGAGGGAGGCAAAGGCATGGCAGGCGATGTCAGGCGGCGGCCAGGAAGCCACGCAGGGCGCTGCGCAGGTTGGGGCCGAGGTCGTCGGACAGGTAGCCGCCTTCCTGCACCAGCAGCGTCGGCAGGCCCAGCCGGGCGATGTCGCCGAGCAGGTCGGCAAAGGCGGCGGTGCTGAGGGCCAGCGCCTGGTAGGGGTCGCGCTCATGGGCGTCCAGGCCCAGCGCCACCACCAGCGCACCCGGGGCGTAGTGGCGGATCTGCTGCAAGGCGCCGGCCAGTGCCTGGCGGTAGGCGGCATCGCCGGTGCCGCGCGCCAGCGGGATGTTGAGGTTGAAGCCCAGTCCGTCGCCCTCGCCACGCTCATGCGCGTGGCCGGTGAAGAAAGGCGTGCAGAAGTGCGGGTCGCCATGCAGCGACACCGTGAGCACATCGCGCCGCCGCCAGAACACGCCCTGCGTGCCATTGCCATGGTGCACGTCGATGTCCAGGATGGCGACCCGTGCATGCCGCTCGCGCAGCACCTGCGCCGCGATGGCCGCGTTGTTGAGGTAGGTGAAGCCGTTGGCCCGGTCGGCGTAGGCATGGTGCCCGGGCGGCCGGCACAGCGCGTAGGCCGCACGCTCACCTTGCAGCAGCAGGCGTGCGCCGTGGGTGGCGCAGTGGGCCGACCACAGCGCCGCCTGCCAGGTGTGCCGCCCCAGCGCACAGGCCATGTCGCCCAGGTGGTAGCCGGCCTGGCCTACCAGGCTGTCGGGGTAGGTGAAGGGCTGGCCCGGAAACGGGTGCACGTTGGGCAGCACCTCGTCCGAAGCCTGGGGCAGGGCCTGCCAGCGTTCCCACGCGGTGGCCAGGAAGTGCAGGTACTCGGGCGTGTGGATCGCCGCGCGCGGGCCCGGCCCGAAATCCTCCGGCTCCAGCGGCTGCAGGCCTGCAGCCTGGGCGGCCTGCAACAGGCGGTCGGCCCGCTCGGGCTGCTCGTTGCTGCGCTGGAAGCGGCCGCGCACGATGAACTGCTGGGGGTCGTGCCCGCGGTGGTGGGGGCTGTGGATGACGTGCATGCGGCTTCTGGAGGTGCGGGCGTGGAAGGGATTCGGGGCGGTCAGCCGGTGGCTTCGGGGCCGGCGCCGCACAGGGCGCGCACATGCTCCAGGGCCACGTCGAGGTGGTAGCGCAGCGCGGCGCAGGCCGCTTCCGCGTCGCGCGCGGCCAGGGCCCGGGCGATGGGTCGGTGCGTGTCGGCCAGGCTGGCGATGTCGCCGTAGGTGTCTTCGGTGAGGGCCAGGAACAGCTGCACCTCGTGGCTCAGCTGCTGGTACAGGCGCTGCAGGTACTCGTTGCCCGACAAGGCCACCAGCCGCTTGTGAAAGCCCAGGTCCAGCGCCACCCGCTCGGCGCGGCTCAGGCTGACGGCACGCGCCACCATCGCGTCGACCTCCGGCTCCAGCTGGGCCAGGGCCTCGTCCGAGGCCTGCTGGCACACCAGCCGGCAGGCCATCAGCTCCAGCTCGATGCGCACCTGGTACAGGTCTTCCACCTGGCGTGCCGTGAACTCGCGCACCGCAAAGCCATGGCCGCGGCGCGCCACCAGCAGGCCGGCGCTTTCCAGGCGGCGTGCCGCTTCGCGCACCGGCGCGCGGCTGATGCCCATCTGGCGGGCCACCTCGGCTTCGACGATGCGCTCGCCCGGGGCGATGCGGCCATTGAGGATGGCGGTGCGCAGCTGGGTTTCGACCACCGCCACCAGGTCGGGCATCTGGATGGAGAGAAAGGGGCTGGCGGAGTCGTGGGTGTCGAAGGTCGTCGTCATGTCTGCGGTGCAGGAAGGTGTCGGGCGCGGGCCAGCCACACGCCGGCCAGCGCGATCAGGCCGATGCCGGCCAGCGCGGGTCCGTCGGGCGTGCGGCCGAACCACCAGGCGCTGATCATGACCGCCATCAGCAGTTGCAGGTAGTTCAAGGGGGCCAGCGTGGCCAGCTCGGCACGCCGGAAGGCCGCCAGCAGCAGCAGCTGGGCCGCGCCGCTCACGAAGCCGCCAGCCACCAGCAGGCCGAAGGCCGCAGCGCCCGGCCAGGGCGGCAGCGGACCGAACAGCATCGGCAGCGAGGTCACCGCCAGGCACACCACCGCCATGTACGAGAACTGCACCGGCGCCGGCACCCGGCCCGACAGGCGCCGCGTGAGCAACTGGAAGAGGGCATAGCAGACGGCGGCCACCGCCATCAGCGTGGTGCCTGTCCAGGGCAGGCTGCCTCCCGGCCGCACGATGCACAGCATGCCGGCAAAGCCCAGCCACACCGCGGCCCACTCGGCGCGCCGCACCGGCTCGCCCAGCATCCAGGGCGACAGGGCCACCATCAACAGCGGCGCGGTGAAGTAGATGGCCGTGGCCTCGGCCAGCGGCATGGTCACCAGCGCCGTCATGAAGCAGGTGGCCACCACGCCCAGCATCAGGCTGCGGGCCAGCAGCAGCCGCTGGTGAGGTGCCCGCCACAGCCGCCACTGGCCGTGCCGCAGCAGCACCGCCAGCGCCATGCTGCACACGGCGACATAGCGGCCCAGGTTCACCAGCGCGGGCGGATGCACCGCCACCATGTGCTTGGCGAAGGCATCGTAGGCGGCAAAGCCGGCCAGCGCCAGCAGGAAGCAGCCAACGCCCTGGGCGCGCCGCGCAGCAGCGGTGCGGCCGTTCATGGGCGCTGCCGCCCCGCCACGCCGGCCTGCTGCAGCAGCGTGTCCAGCAGCACGTCGGCCCCGGCGGCCAGGTGGGCCGGATCGGCGTCCTCGGCCTCGTTGTGGCTGATGCCGTCCTTGCAGGGCACGAAGATCATCGCGGTGGGCACCACGCGGGCCATGTACACGGCGTCGTGGCCGGCGCCGGTGACGATGTCCTGGTGGGCATGGCCGCGTGCCGCCGCATGGGCGCGTACCCGCGCCACCAGCGCGGGGTCGAAGGGCGTGGGCGCAAAGGCCTGCACCTCGTGCAGCTGCACCGTCAGCCCGGCGTCGGGCCGGTCGACCAGGGCTCGCAGGCGTTGCTCCATCACGTCCAGCACCGGGGTTTCCTGGTGGCGCAGGTCCACTGTGAAGTGCACCCGGCCCGGGATCACGTTGCGCGAGTTGGGGTGCACCTGCACCTGGCCGACCGTGGCGCGGCCATGCGGTGCGAAGGCCGGGTCATGGCCGATGGCCAGCACCTGGTCGATCAGCCGCGCCGCGCCGCGCAGCGCGTCGCGACGCAGCGGCATGGGCGTCGGGCCGGCATGCGCTTCCTGGCCCTGCACCACCACGTCGTACCAGCGCAGCCCCAGCGAGCCCGTCACCACACCCACCACCTGGCGGCCTGCCTCCAACACCGGCCCCTGCTCGATGTGGGCCTCGATGTAGCAGCGCGGTTGCACGCTGCCGATGGGCTCGCCGCCGCCATAGCCGATGGCCTGCAGCTCGTCACGCACACTGAGCCCGGCCAGGTCGGTGGCGGCCAGCGCCGTCTCCAGCGGAAACACGCCGCAGTGCACCCCCGAGCCCATCATCACCGGCACGAAGCGGCTGCCTTCTTCGTTGGTCCAGATGACCAGGGCCAGCGGTGCCTCGGTCTCGATGCCGCGTTCCTGCAGGCAGCGCATCACCTCCAGCCCCGCCAGCACGCCGTAGCAGCCGTCGAACTTGCCGCCGGTGGGCTGGGTGTCGATGTGGCTGCCGGTGGCCACCGGCGCATCGCTGCCGCTGCGGCCCGGCCGCACGCCGAAGATGTTGCCCACGGCGTCCACCCGCACCTGCAGGCCGGCTTCGCGCATCCAGCGCACCAGCAGGTCGCGGCCCTGGCCGTCGAGTGCCGTCAACGCCAGGCGGGCGTTGCCACCGGCCGGCGTGGCGCCGATGCGGGCGAGCTCCATCAAGGAGGCCCACAGGCGGTCGGCGTTGATCGAGAAGCCGCAGGTGGGGCAGTCGGGCATGTCGGGCTCTGGTTGAAGGGCTGCTGTGGTCTTGTTCATGCGGTGGCCACACCCAGGCCCTGCAGCAGCGCGCGCAGGCCCGGTGCCAGCACGTCGACCTGGTAGCCGCCTTCCTGCACCACCACGGTGGGCAGGCCCAGCGCACGCACCCGCTCGCCGATGGCGCGGTAGGTCGAGAAGTCGAAGCGCAGCACGCTGATCGGGTCGTCGCGGTGGGTGTCGAATCCCAGCGCCAGCACCAGCGCGCGCGGGCGGTGGTCGGCAATGGCCTGGCAGGCTTGGTCAAGCGCCGAAAGGAACTCGGCTTCGCCGCTGCCATGGGCCAGCGGCAGGTTGAGGTTGCAGCCTTCACCTTCGCCGGCGCCGCGCTCATCGGCGTAGCCGGTGTAGAAGGGGTAGTAGGCCGCCGGATCGGCATGGGTGCTGGCGGTGAACACGTCGCCGCGCTCCCAGAAGATCTGCTGCGTGCCGTCGCCGTGGTGGGCATCGACGTCGAGCACGGCCACGCGCCCCCAGGCGGCGGCCAGCTGCTGCGCGGCCACGGCACTGTTGTTCACGTAGCAGAAGCCGCTGGCCCGGTCGGCATGGGCATGGTGGCCCGAAGGACGGCACAGCGCATAGGCCGTCGGCGCGCCGGCCAGCACGGCCTGGGCCGCGGCTTGCGCGGTGTGGGCGGCGCGCAGCACGGCCCGCCAGGTGTGTGGGCCGATGGGGCAGGCCAGGTCGCTGATGTACCAGCCCGTCTGCGGCACCAGCGCGGTGGCAGGGCAGGGCGGTCGGACGGTGCCGCCGGTGTGCCAGCGCATGTGCGGGTAGGGCGACAGGTTGGGCAGCACTTCGGGGCCGGGCTCCACGCCTGCGGCGCCAGGGGCGCTGAGCTGCTGCCAGCGCGGCCAGGCCGTTTGCAGGTAGTCGAGGTAGGCCGGGCTGTGCACCGCCTCCAGTGCGGCACGGCCGGCCTCGGGCGGGCACTCGGGCGGCAGGCCGAGCTGCTGCAGCGTGCGGCACAACGCCTCGGCGCGGGCCGGCACGTCGGCCGGCCTGTGCAGGCGGCCCAGCCGCATGAACTGCTGCGGCACATGCAGCAGCTGGTCGGGGCAGAAGAAGGCTTTCATGCCGCCGCCTCGAAGCGGTCGAAGGCGCGGTGCAGCCGCTCGAACAGGCTGGCCAGTTCTTCCACGCTGATGATCAGCGGCGGGCACAGGGCCACCGTGTCGCCCATGGCACGCACGATCAGCCCTTCTTCCTGCGCCAGCGCCGCCAGGCGGGCGCCCGCCTTGGCCGCGGTTGGATAAGGCTCGCGGGTGATGGAATCGGCCACCAGGTCGATGGCGCCGATCAGGCCGACGCCCCGCACCTCGCCGACCACGCTGCGCTCGGCAAAGCCCCGCAGCGCCGCCTGGAAGCCCGGTGCCAGCGCCTGCACCCGCTGCACGATGCCTTCGTCCTCATACACGCGCAGCGTCTCGAGGGCCACCGCCGCCGCCACCGGGTGGCCCGAGTAGGTGTAGCCGTGGCCGAAGCTGCCGATGCGCTGGCTGTTGGCGGTGAGCGTGTCGTTGATGCGGTCGTTGACCATCACCGCCGAGATCGGCACATAGCCGGAAGACAGCGCCTTGGCGCAGGTGAGGATGTCGGGCCGCAGGCCGAAGGTCTGGCTGCCCCACATCTGACCGGTGCGGCCGAAACCGCAGATCACTTCGTCGGCGATGAGCAGCACCTGGTGGCGTTGCAGCACGGCCTGGATCTTCTCGAAGTAGGTCGGCGGTGGCACCACCACGCCTCCGGCACCCATCACCGGCTCGGCGATGAAGGCCGCCACGGTGTCGGGCCCTTCTTCGCGGATGCGGGCGTCCAGCTGCTCGGCCAGCCGGGTGGCGAAGGCCTCGGGGCTTTCGCCGGGCAGCGCGCCGCGGCCGTGATGCGGGCAGTCCACATGCAGCATGCGGGGCAGCGGCAGGTCGAAGTCCGCATGGTTGGCCGGCAGGCCGGTGAGCGAGGCACTGGCCACCGTCACGCCGTGGTAGGCCCGCTGGCGTGCCAGGATCTTCTTCTTGCGCGGCAGGCCCAACGCATTGAAGTGGTACCACACCATCTTGACCGCGGTGTCGTTGGCCTCCGACCCCGAGTTGGCGAAGAAGACGCGTGCCATGGGCACCGGCGCGAGCGACTTCAGGCGCGCGGCCAGCTGCGCCACCGCCGGGTTGGATCGGTGGTTGAACGTGTGGTAGTAGGGCAGCGTCTGCAGCGCCTGGGTGCCTGCGGCCACCAGCCGCGGGTGGCTGAAGCCCAGCGACGCGCACCACAGGCCCGACATGCCTTCGATGTAGCGGCGGCCGGCATGGTCGATCACATGCACGCCGTCGCCGCGCTCGATCATCAGCGGGCCGACGTCGGCATGGGCCGCGGCATTGGTGTACGGGTGCAGGTGGGCCTGGACGTCCAGGCCGTGCAGATCTTGGGGGGTGGTCATGGGCGGGGATGGGTTCGGGCTGTGTCAGTAGCCGCGGTGGCGGTCGACGGCCACCTGGGCGGCCTGACCGGCGCGCACGGCCGCCAGGTTGGCCAGGGTCTGGCGGGCGATCGCCTGCGGCGCGGTGCGGGTGGCGATGTGCGGCGTGACGAGGATGCGCGGATGGCCCCAGAACGGGTGCGCGGGCGGCAGCGGCTCGCAACGAAAGGCGTCCAGCGTCGCGGCGCCGAGCTGGCCGCTGTCCAGCGCCGCCAGCAGGTCCGCGTCCACCACATGGTCGCCGCGGCCGACGTTGATCAGGTGCGCACCACGGGGCATCTGGCTGAACCAGCGGGCATCCAGCAGGTCGCGGGTCTGGGGCGTCAGGGGCAGCAGGTTCACCAGCGTGTCGCAGCCGGCCAGGAACTCGGCGCGGGCGGCCTCGCCGTGGTACAGCTCAACGCCCTGCGGCGCAGGCCGGCCATCATCGTGGCGGCGCCAGCCGCGCACGCTGTAGCCCAGCGCTGCCAGGCCCTCGGCGCAGGCCCGGCCCAGGGTGCCGAAGCCGGCGATGCCCACCCGGTGCTCGCGCGGGGGCTGCACCGGGGGCTCCTGCCACAGGGCCTGCTGCGCGCTGTGCACGCAGTCGGCCATGCAGCGCTGGCGGTGCACCACCGCCCAGGCCACATAAGCCCGCATGCCGGCGGCCATGTCGGGGTCGACGATGCGGCACAGCGGCAGCGCCGGCAGCTGCGGGTCGGCGGTCATGTGGTCGATGCCGGCGCCCACCGACTGCAGCAGCTGCAGCCGTGGCATGCGGGCCAGCAGCCCCGGCGGGGGCACCCAGCACACGGCGGCGTCGATGTCGTCCAGCGGCCCGAGGTCGGGCTGCAGCCGCAGGTCGATGCCGGGGCAGGCGGCCCGGAAGGCCGGCACCAGGTAGGCCATGTCGATGGTGGCGCTCAGCAGCGCCACCACCGGCGGCCGGTCGCCCGGCACGGCGCTCATGCCGCCGCCTCCAGCCGGGGCACCGCGTCGATCAGCGCGCGGGTGTAGGCATGCTGCGGCGCCTGCAGCACCTGTGCGGCCGGGCCGTGCTCGACGATGCAGCCGCGCTGCATCACCGCGATCTCGTCGCACATCTCGCCGGCCACCCGCAGGTCGTGGGTGATGAACACCATCGCCAGCTGGAAGCGCTCGCGCACCTCGGCAAACAGCTTGAGCACTTGCGCCTGCACCGACACGTCGAGCGCGCTCACCGGCTCGTCGGCGATCAGCAGCTCGGGCTGCATCGCCAGGGCGCGCGCGATGCAGATGCGCTGGCGCTGCCCGCCGGAGAACTCATGCGGAAAGCGGTCGGCCGCCTCCGGCCCCAGGCCCACCAGGGCCAGCAGCTCGGCCACACGCGCATGGGCTTCGGCGCGCGGCACGCCTTGCGCCAGGGGCCCCGCCGCCAGCGCCGCACCGATGCGCTGGCGCGGGTTGAGCGAGGCATTGGGGTCCTGGAACACCATCTGGATGCGGCCGCCGGCCTGGCGCATCAGGCTGGCGCCGGGCAGCAGGCTGCGGCCCTTGAAGAGGATGCGGCCACTGTCGAAGCCGGACAGTCCCACCAGGCAGCGCCCCACGCTGCTCTTGCCGGAGCCCGACTCGCCCACGATGCCCAGCGTCTGGCCCCGGCGCAGCCGGAAGCTCACGTCCTTGGCCGCCTGCACGCTGCGGCCGCGGTTGAACAGTCCACGGCCGGTGACGTGGGTCTTGCACAAGTCCTGCACCTGCAGCACGTAGGGGGCGTCGTCCTGCGCGGCCGGTGGGCGCACCCGCCCGCTGGGAATGGCGGCGATGAGCTGGCGCGTATAGGCATGGCCGGGCGCGCGCAGCACCTGGGCTGCGCTGCCCTGTTCCACCACCACGCCGTGCTGCATCACCACCACGTCGTCCGCAATCTCCGACACCACGCCGAAGTCGTGGGTGATGAACAGCACCGCCGTGCCGCGCCGCTGCTGCAGCTCGCGGATCAGGCGCAGGATCTGCGCCTGGGTGGTGACGTCCAGCGCGGTGGTCGGCTCATCGCAGATCAGCACGGCCGGCTCCAGCAGCAGGGCGCAGGCGATCATCACGCGCTGGCGCTGCCCGCCGGACAAGCGGAAGGGGTAGCTGTCCACCAGCAGCTCGGGCTCGGGCAGACCCACGTCGGCCAGGGCCGCCACGATGCGCTGGCGCTTGGCCGCCGCCGGCATGCGCTCGTGCGCGTCGATCACTTCGGCCAGCTGGTCGCCGATGCGCATCACCGGGTTGAGCGCCGTCATGGGTTCCTGGAACACCATGCCGATGCGCCGGCCGCGCAGCGTGCGCCACTGCGACTCGTCCAGCGTCAGCAGGTCGTGGCCGTCGAACAGCACCCGGCCACCCACCGGCGCCACGGCCGGGACCGGCAGCAGGCCCATCAGCGCATTGGCGATCATCGACTTGCCGGAGCCGGACTCACCGACCACGCAGGTGGTGCGACCGCGGCGCAACACCAGGCTGGCACCGCTCACGGCCAGCGGCCGGTCTGCGCCAGCCGGCAGGCGGATGTCGAGCTGCTCGACCTGCAGCAGCGCTGGGGCCGAGGCTGCCGCCGAGGGCTCGGCCGAGGCGACGGTGGGGGCCACCGGATGGCCCGCATCGAGGAGGCTGCTGGTCATCGCGTTCTTCCTTCCGCACGGGCGTTGAGGCCGTCGTTCAGGCCTTCGCCCACCAGGTTCAGGGCCAGCACCGTCAGCACGATGGCCAGGCCCGGGAACACCGCCATCCACCAGGCCTGGCGCAGCACGGTGCGGGCGCTGCCCACCATGTAGCCCCAGCTCATCTGGTTGGGGTCGCCCAGGCCCAGGAAGCTGAGGCTGGACTCCAGCAGGATGGCCGTGGCCACCATCAGCGAGGCCATCACGATGATGGGCGACGCCGCGTTGGGCAGGATCTGGCCGACGATGATGCGCGGCGTCGACAGGCCCGCCAGCTGGGCCGCAGCCACGAAGTCGCGCTGGCGCAGCGTGAGGAATTCGCCGCGGACCAGGCGGGCCACCGGCGGCCACGACACCAGCGCGATGGCGGTGACGATGGACGCCACCGAGGGCTGGAAGATGGCCACCAGCACGATGGCCAGCGCGAAGCTGGGCACCGCCTGGAACAGCTCGGTGAAGCGCATCAGGGTGGCGTCCACCCAGCCGCCGAAGTAGCCGGCCACGGCGCCGATGGTCACGCCGATCAGCAGCGCCGCCAGCGTGCTGACGACGCCGATGAGCACCGAGATGCGGGCACCGCTGACCACGCCGGACAGCACGTCACGGCCCATGGTGTCGGTGCCCAGCGGCACGTCGGCCTCGGCCAGCGGCGCGAGGAACGGCTGCTGCACCATGTCCCAGGGATCGTGCGCACTGAGCAGCGGGCCGGCCAGCACCAGCAGGGCGACGGCGGCCAGCACCACCAGGCCGGCGAGGGCGCCCTTGTTGCGGCGGAAGCGGCGCCAGAAGCCGCTGGACGAAGGGGTGCGGGGCGGTGCGGTCATCACTGCAGCTCGATGCGCGGATCGACCAGCGTGTAGACGAGGTCGGTCAGCAGGTTGAAGAGCACCGCCATGCCTGCGGTGACGAGGAAGCAGCCGAGCAGCAGGTTGTAGTCGCGCTGCAGCAGGGCATCGAACATCAGGCGCCCGATGCCGGGCCAGGCGAAGACGGTTTCCGTGAGCACCGCGCCGCCGATCATGCTGCCGGCCTGGATGCCTGCCAGCGTGACCACCGGCAGCAGCGCATTGCGCAGCACATGGGCGCGCAGGATGCGCCCCGGCGCCACGCCCTTGGCCCGGGCCGTCTTCACGAAGTCCATCTGCGCCACCTCACGCATGGTGGCGCGCGTCATGCGGGCATACACGGCCATGTAGAACAGCGCCAGCGTGAGCGCCGGCAGCACCAGGTGCTGCAGGCCGTCCCACACCCGGGCCCATCCGCTCAGGTCGGCCCCCACGGTCATGAAGCCGAAGGCGGGCAGCCAGTCCAGGTGCACCGAGAACACCAGCACTGCCATCATCGCCAGCCAGTACAGGGGCGTGGCATAGAACAGCAGCGCGACCACGGTGATGCCGCTGTCCACCCAGGTGCCGCTGCGTTGCGCCGCCATCGCGCCCAGGGCGACGCCGAAGGCCAGCGACAGCACGAAGGCGCTGCCGGTGAGCAGCAGCGTGGCCGGCAGCCGCTCCAGGATGAGCGACAGCACCGGCGACTGCTGGCGGTACGAGAAGCCCAGGTCGCCCTGCAGCACATGGCCCAGGTAGCGCTGCAGCTGGGTGCCCAGCGGCTGGTCGAGGCCGAACTGCGCACGCAGCTGGGCCACGAACTGCGCGTCGGAGGCACCGGCCTCGCCGGCGATCACCGCCACCGGATCGCCCGGCGCGGCGCGCACCAGCATGAAGTTGATGGTGGCGATCAGCACCAGGGCCAGCAGGCCCTGGGCGATGCGCGTGAGCATGTACTGAAGGCGCTTCATCTGGCGGCTCCGAGGCGGGCGGCGTGCGCCATCAACCCAGCCAGGCGCGGCTGATGCCGTCGTTCAGGCCGATGCCCGAGCTGATCGGGTTCTTCACCCTGCTGCGGTAGAGCGTCGGGAAGTTGATCTCGTGCAGCCAGGCCACCGGCACTTCCTCGAGCAGCAGCTGCTGCACCTCGAGGTAGGCCTTCTGGCGCGAGGCGGGATCGGCCGAGCGGGCCCCGGCTGCGAACAGCGCATCGACCCGCGGGTTGGAGTAGCCCTCCACGTTGTTGAAGGGCGAACCCTTGGCAATGTTGGTGCTGGTGTAGTTGCGGGCCACGCCCAGGGCCGGGTCGCCGTACTGGTACACGTAGGTGAAGGCCAGGTCGTAGTCCCACTCGTTCAGGCGCTGGTTCCAGCCCGCCACGTCGGTGGCCACCATCTCGATCTTGATGCCGGCCTGGGTGAGGCCCTGGCGCACGATCTCGGCCTGGCGTTGCCAGCTCTCGCCGTAGGGCAGCGGCAGCAGGCGCAGTGTCTCGCCCTTGTAGCCGGATTCGGCCAGCAGCTGTTTGGCCTTGGCCAGGTCGCGCGGGTACTGGCGCACCTTGTCGCTGTGGTACTTGATGGCGCTGTTGAAGGGGCCGGTGGCCGGCTTGGCATAGCCGTACCAGGCGATCTTGGCCATGGCCTCGCGGTCGATGGCATGCATCACCGCCTGCCTGAACTTGACGTTGTCCATCGGCGCCTTGCGGTGGTTGATCCACAGCCACGAATGCGGCGAGAAGAACTCCCAGCCCTTGGTGGTCACGGCCACGCCGGGCAGCTTGGCCAGGCGCTGCACGTCGAAGTACTCCACCGAGCCGCCGGGGGCGATGTCCACCTTGCCGGACTCGAACGCGGCGGCGCGCGCGGCCGCGTCGGGAATCACGTGGTAGTACACCTTCTCGATCAGCGGCAGGTTGGCCACGTGGTAGTCGGGGTTGGCCTCGATCAGGATGTAGGAGCCCTTGGCCCATTCCTTGAAGCGGTAGGGGCCGGTGCCCACCGGGCGCGCGTTGTTGGGGTTGGACAGGAAGTCGGTGCCTTCGTACAGGTGCCGGGGCACCATCGGCATGGTGCCGTTCTCGAACATGCCCAGGAACGGCCCGAAGGGGTACTTGAGCTTGAACTCCACCGTCAGCGGGTCCAGTGCCTTGATGCTCTCGACCGCCTCCAGGTTGCCGCGCAGCCGGGCGTGCGTCTTGCGCAGGAAAACGTCCACCGAGAACGCCACGTCCGCCGACGTGAACGGCTTGCCGTCGTGCCACTTGACGTTGGGCTTGAGCTTGAAGGTGTAGGTCTTGCCGTCGGCGCTGGCGGTCCAGCTGGTGGCCAGCTGGGGCTGCGGGTCCAGCTTCTCGTCGTAGCGCAGCAGGCCTTCGTAGATGTTCCCGGCGATCAGCTGGGTGGGGCCGTTCTGCACGATGCCCATCATCAGCCCCGGCGGCTCGGGTTGCACCAGCACGTTGAGCGTGCCGCCTTTGCGGTCCTGCGCCAGCAGTTCCAGCGGCACCCCGGCGATGGTGAGGCCCAGGCTGCCAGCTCCCAGTTTGATCAGGCGGCGACGTTGCATTTCAAGCTTCCTTCCATGAGACAGAACCGAACGGAGGACCGCGCCGCCTTGCGGCGCGGGCTGCAGCCAGGGCTGCGGTGGGCGAGCGAGGGCGGCGCCTCAGGCGCGCCAGTGCGGGGTGGCCTGGGGGGCTTCCAGGCGCTTGAGCAGCGAGCGCCACTCCCGCGCATGCGGATCGGCATGGCCGGGCAGTCGATTGGTGTCGCCGCTCTCGTACTGGCGGGCGGTCAGCTCGGCGACTTCCGGCGACACCGGATGCACGGCCTGGCCGCTGGCCTGGATGGCCAGCTGCACGCGGCAGGCGCGCTCCAGGTTGTGCATCAGGATGAAGGCCTCGGCCACCGAGCGGCCCAGCGTCACCAGCCCGTGGTTGCGCAGCACCAGGGCGCGCAGGCTGGGGCCCAGGTCGGCCACCAGGCGCTCGCGTTCCGCATGGTCCAGCGCGATGCCTTCGAAGTCGTGATACGCCACCCGGTCGTGGAACTGCAGCGCCCACTGGTTGCAGGGCTGCAGGCCGCAGGCCAGCGAAGACACGGCCACGCCGGCCACCGTGTGCGTGTGCACCACGCAAGCCGCGTCATGCCGGGCGGCATGAACCGCACTGTGGATGGTGAAGCCGGCGGGGTTGACGTCGTGGTCGGTGGGCTCGATCACGCGGCCTTCGAGGTCGATCTTGACCAGCGACGAAGCGGTGATGTCGCGAAACAGCATGCCGAACGGGTTGATGAGGAACTGGCCGTCCGTGCCCGGCACGCGGGCCGAGATGTGGGTGTAGATGCCGTCGTCCAACCCGAAATGCGCCACCAGCCGGTAGGCGGCGGCCAGGTCCTCGCGCACGGTGCGCTCGGCAGCGGTGATTCCCATCTTTGCTCCTTGACTGTCGGCTGTCGACACTCGACAGGACGCACAGCAGAAGCCAGAAGCGTGCCAACGCTAAGGCACGGCCATGGTGCGCTGCTGTAGAGACGGGGAGGGGGAGTGGTCGCGCCTTCAGCGCGGGATCGCCACCCGGGTGCGCTGCAGGCGCAGCGGACGAGATCGGGTGCGTGGTGGCCTGCCCACCAGGAATCGAACCTGGAACCCCCAGCTTAGAAGGCTGGTGCTCTATCCAGTTGAGCTATGGGCAGCGAGGGCGCGATTCTAGGCGTCGGCGCTGTCGTTCTTGCGGGCGCCGCGGATGTTCATCGCGGCCAGGCAGAACTGCAGCACCAGCAGCGCCCAGGCCTGGGTGTGGAAGCCCCAGGTCACCCATAGCAGGTTGCTCAGCAGGAAAAGCCAGAACCCGAGCTTGCGCTTGCGCTGGGTGAGCGAGGTCACCAGCCAGGAGGCGGCCACGGTCGCCACCATGGCCGGCCACTGGATCGCGTCCAGCAGGGGGGTCCAGTCTTCCATCGTCTTGTCCTTGCACGGCCATGTTGTGTATGGGTGCGGGCAGGGCAAACCGTGGGCCTCCCCTTGGCTGGGCAAGTGAGCGCGCTCAGCCGCGCGTCTTGTACTGCTCGCTGCCAAACAGCATCTGCCGCGCCTTGTCGTCCACCAGCGGCTTGCGGCGGTCGGCCAGCACCTCCACGCCGCGCTGCACCGCGGGGCGGGCGCCGATCTCGTCGAACCAGCCTTTGAGGTGCGGGTAGTCGTTCCAGTCGATGCCCTGGTTCTTCCAGCTGCGCAGCCACGGGAACACCGCCATGTCGGCGATGCTGTAGTGCGGCCCGGCCAGGTAGGTGCTCTTGGCCAGGCGCTTGTCCATCACGCCGTACAGGCGCTTGGCCTCGTTGGTGTAGCGGTCGATGGCGTAGCCGATCTTCTCGGGCGCATAGATGCGAAAGTGGTGGGCCTGGCCCAGCATCGGGCCCACGCCACCCATCTGGAACATCAGCCACTGCAGCACGTCGTACTTGCCGCGGGTGTCCTCAGGCAGGAAGCGCCCGGTCTTGCCAGCCAGGTACAGCAGGATGGCGCCGGATTCGAAAACCGAGTATGGCTGGCCGTCGGGCCCGTCCGGGTCGGTGATGGCCGGGATCTTGTTGTTGGGGCTGATGGCCAGGAAGTCGGGCTGGAACTGGTCGCCGGCGCCGATGTCGATCGGGTGGGCGCGGTAGGGCAGGCCGCACTCTTCCAGCATGATGTGGACCTTGTGGCCGTTGGGCGTGGGCCACGAATACACTTCGATCATCCGCAAGTCTCCTCGTTCCAGGGTGCCGCGACTCTAGAACACACCGCCCGCCGCGGCCTTCCTCGTGCCCACATTCCCATGTTCCAGACCTTGAAGCGCCTGCTGTCCGGTGGCGTCGACCAACCCGGCTGGGCCGCCGTGGCCAGCTGGGCCGACTCGGCCGGCCATGCCTTCAAGCGCGCGCGCGATGGCAGCGGCTTCGTCATCGAATCCGGCGTGCCCGCGCAAGGCTGGCGGCTGGAGTGGGGCCCTTCGCAACGCGGCTACCTGCCCGGCCAGGAACTGCGCCTGCGCGGCGACTTGAAGGGCGGCCAGGACCTGCAGATGATGATCGTCTCGCGCCAGCTGATGGAGGCGCTGGAAAAGCAGGTGTTCGAGCAGTTCACCGAAGGCCTGCAGACCCGCGTGGACACCGAGGCGCCCGAAGAAATGCGCTGGCTGGTGCTCTACCCCAAGGCGCCGCAGATCGATTCCAAGCTGCTCAAGGAAGCTTTCGGCACCGTGGCCAACAGCACCACCGCCATCGAGCAGTGGCTGGTCGGCCCGCTGTCGGGCCGGCTGCTGGAAGCGCGTGGCCAGTGGCTGGCGGCCAGCGATCCGCTGCTGCTGATCGCGCAGCGCGGCCGGCTGACGATGCGCACCGCCATGGCCGAGCCCGACGCCACGCGGCTGCGCGCGCTGGTGGGCCTGTTTGAAACCGCGCTGCGCGAAGGCCGCCGCGCGGCCGAACTGTGGACCACCTCGGCCCACGCCAGCACGCAGCCCAGCCTCTTCAGCAGCGGCAGTGCGCCCGACTCGGGCCTGGGCAGCAACGGCTGACCCGCCCGGCGCGCCGCGCGCGCTTGACGCTCAACCCACCGCGCCGGCGCGCTGCGCAAAGCGCCAGCCGATCTCGGCCAGCGGCCGTGCGGCGGCGGCCTGCAGGCGCGCCTCGTCGCTGGCGGCGGTGCCGTCTTCCACCCGCTTGGCGATGCCTTGCAGGATGGCCGCGATGCGGAACAGGTTGTAGGCCAGGTAGAAGTGCCAGTCTGCCCGCAGGGCCTGCAGGTCGCTGCGGCCGGTGCGCTCTCCGTAGCGGCGCAGGTAGGCGTCTTCATCGGGAATGCCCAGCGCGGCCAGGTCCAGCCCTTCGATGCCGCGGCCCACGGTGTGCGGGATGTGCCAGCTCATCATGTGGTAGCTGAAGTCGGCCAGCGGATGGCCCAGCGTGCTCAGCTCCCAGTCCAGCACCGCCAGGATGCGCGGCTCGGTGGGGTGGAAGATCACGTTGTCCAGCCGGTAGTCGCCATGCACCACGGCCACTTCCGATTCGTCGCGCGCACCGGCCGGAATGTGGGCAGGCAGCCAGGCGATCAGCTTGTCCATCGCTTCGATCGGCTGCGTGACGGAGGCCTGGTACTGCCGGCTCCAGCGGCCGATCTGCCGCTCGAAGTAGTTGCCGGGCTTGCCATAGCTTTCCAACCCGGCCGCCCGCACGTCCACCGCATGCAGCGCCGCGATCACGCGGTTGAGCTCGTCGTAGTGGGCGGCGCGTTCGGCCGGCTGCATGCCGGGCAGCGACTGATCCCACAGCACCCGGCCGGGCACGAAGTCCATCAGGTAGAAGGCGCGGCCGATCACCGATTCGTCCTCGCACAGCAGGTGCATGCGCGGCACCGGCACGTCGGTGGCGGCCAGTGCGCTCATCACCCGGTATTCACGTTCGATGGCATGGGCCGAAGGCAGCAGCCGGGCCACCGGGCCGGGCTTGCTGCGCATCACGTAGCTGCCGGTGGGCGTGACCAGTTGGTAGGTGGGGTTGGACTGCCCGCCCTTGAACTGCTGCACCGTGATCGGGCCCTGCAGCGCGGGCAGGTGCAGCGCCAGGTACTGCTGCAAGGCGCCCAGGTCGAAGGCATGGCGCTCGCTGACGGCCTTGGTGCCGGTGAAGGCTTGCATGCGGGGTGTCTCCGTGTGTTGGTGGTGAGGTCCCAGGCGTGATACCGGCCGGCCAGGCAACGGCGCTCAGCGTTCCCAGAGGTGCAGCAGTTTCTCGCGCGAGAGCACCACCAGCCGCGTGGGCTCCACCCGCACCGCGCCTTCGCGCTCGAAGCCCTTGAGCTCCTGGTTCACCCGCTGGCGCGAGGCCCCCAGCAGCTGGGCCAGGTCTTCCTGCGCCAGCTGCAGGCTGATGCGGATCTCCTCGCCCTGCTCGATGCCGTAGCTCTTGGCCAGCAGCAGGATCTGCTTGGCCAGCCGGGCGGCCAGCGGGCGGGTGTTGAGGTCTTCGATCTGGTCGAACATCAGCCGCAGGCGGCGGCAGTTCAGGCGCAGCAGCGCGTCGTACAGCTCCACGTGCTGGGTCAGCAGCTCGCGGAAGTCGGGCTTGCGCACCTGCAGCACCGTGGTGGGGCCATGGGCATTGGCATCGTGGGTGCGGCCCAGGCCGTCGAAGAGGGCGATGTCGCCGAACCAGGTGCCGGGCTCCACGTAGGTCAGCGTGATCTGCTTGCCCGACAGCGAGACCGAGCTGACGCGCACCGCACCGGCGGCCACGCCGCACCAGTCGTCGGCCGGCTGGCCGCGTGTGGACAGCAGCGCGCCGTCGGCATAGCGGCGCACGTTGGCGCGGGCCAGGATGGCCTGCCGCAGGGGCAGCGACAGCCGGGAAAACCACGACCCTTGGTCGATGTTCTGTCGTTCGGCGGGGGTGAGGGCGGGGGTGAAAATCGGGGGGTTCATGGCATGTCCCTGAGGCGACAGCGATCATCGCCGGTCGCTGGGTATTGTCCACATACTGAAGTTTCTAAATGTCCGGAGACATGAGCATGGCCCCCATCCAGATCCCCAGCCTGCGCGGCACCGTGAGCGAGGCCGAATGGCAGGCCCGCGTCGACCTGGCCGCCGCCTACCGGCTGGTGGCCTTGTTCAAGTGGGACGACCTGGTGTTCACCCACATCAGCGCCCGCGTGCCGGGCACCGAAGACCAGTTCCTGATCAACCCCTACGGGCTGATGTTCGAGGAGATCACCGCCAGCAGCCTGGTCAAGGTCAACCAGGCCGGCGAGAAGCTGGAGGACTCGCCCTTCCCGGTCAACCCGGCCGGCTTCACCATCCACAGCGCCATCCATGCGGCGCGGCACGACGCGGCCTGCGTGCTGCACGTGCACTCGCTCAACGGCATCGCGGTGTCGGCGCAGAAGGG
>CAKZXL010000915.1 GCA_937883885.1 uncultured Aquincola sp.
ATGAACGTGCCGGGCGTGGGCGATGGCTCGTGGGCCTGGCGCTTCGAGTGGCAGCAGGTGCGGCCCGAGCATGGCCAGGCGCTGCATGAGCTGAGCCGCCAGTACGGCCGGCTGCGCAGTTCGCCTCAACCGAAACGCTGAACCCGCTCCCGTGGCGGCGCTGATGCGCCCGGTGCGCAAGCGCATGCACGCTTCGTGTTACGGGAAGACGCACGCGGCCCTAGACTCCAGGCGCCTTCCCAACTCAAGGAGCCTGACGATGTCGTTGAGTCCCTTTCGCCGGCGCGGCCCGGCCTTGTTCGTGGCCGCGGCGGGCCTGGCGCTGGCCTTGCTCGCACCGGCGCAGGCGCAAACCCTGCGCTGGGCCGCCGCCGGCGACCCGCTGACGCTGGACCCTTATGCGCAGAACGAGCTGCTGACCAACAGCATCAACGGCCAGGTGTATGAGTTCCTGGTGGCGCGCGACAAGCAGCTGGAGATCGTGCCGCAGCTGGCCACCGAGTGGAAGCAGGACGGCCCGATGAAGTGGGTCTTCAAGCTGCGGCCCAACGTGAAGTTCCATGACGGCCGGCCCTTCACCGCCGACGACGTGGTGTTCTCGGTGGAGCGGGCCAAGCAGCCCACCTCGCAGATCGCGGTGTATGCCAATGCGCTGGGCACGGTGCGCAAGATCGACGAGCTGACGGTGGAGTTCACCACGCCGCAGTTCGAGCCCATCTTTCTGCAAAAGCTCAACACCGTCTACATCATGAGCAAGGGCTGGGCGGAGCAGAACAATGCCACCGTCACGCAGAACTTTGCCGCCAAGGAAGAGCACTACGCCGCCCGCAACGCCAACGGCACCGGGCCCTTCATGCTGGTCAGCCGCGCCCCGGGCGTGAAGACGGTGTACAAGCGCAACCCCAACTACTGGGGCCGCATCGAAGGCAACGTGCAGGACGTGGTGTACACGCCCATCGCCAGCGGTGCCACCCGCACCGCGGCGCTGATCTCGGGCGAACTCGACTTCATGCTCGACCCGCCCCCCACCGACGTGGAACGGCTGCGCCGCACGCCGGGCGTCAAGATCATCGACGGGCCCGAGAACCGCATCATCTTCATCGGCATGGACCAGGGCCGCGACGAGCTGCTCTACAGCAACGTCAAGGGCAAGAACCCGCTGAAGGACCTGCGGGTGCGCAAGGCGCTGTACCACGCCATCGACATCGAGACCATCAAGACCAAGCTGATGAACGGCCAGGCCGTGCCCACCGGCGCGCTGGTCACTTCACCGCTGGGCACCCAGGGCGACCCCGACGTGCAGCGCCGCCTGCCCTACGACCTGGAGCTGGCCAGGAAGCTGATGGCCGAGGCCGGTTACCCCGACGGCTTCGAGATCACCTTCGACACGCCCAACGACCGCTACATCAACGACGAGCGCATCGCGATCACGCTGGCTTCGCAGTGGGCGCGCATCGGCGTCAAGGTGCGGGTGAATGCGCAGACCAAGTCGCTGTTTTTCAACAAGGTGGAAAAGCTCGACACCTCGATGTACCTGTTTGGCTGGGGCGGCTCCATCACCGACCCCGAGACCACCTTCACGCCCATCTACCGCAACCGCGGCGCCAAGGGCGTGGGCGAGTACAACCGGGGCAACTACAAGGACGACGAGCTGGACGCGCTGGCCGCGGCCTCCAGCAAGGAACAGGACCCGGCCAAGCGCAAGCAGCTGATCCGCCAGACCTTCCTGCGCCACAACGAGCAGGTGCGCCACATCCCGTTGCACTGGCAGATGATTCCGTGGGCGGCCCGCCCCGGCGTGGAAGTGACCCACCGCGCCGACAACTGGCTGGAATGGCGCTGGGTGACCGTGGGCAAGCCCTGACTGCGCGGCGCGGCGGTCGCCAGGCCGTCAGAGCGTGAGAGTTTTTTGGGCGTGCTGAGCGGGCTTGAACGAAAGACCCACATGCTCTCGGTGGCCGAGATCGTCGGCTGCCATGCCGGCTCAGTCGTCTGCGCCGAAGTGGCGCCGCAGGCGGGTCAGCGCCGCCACCTGCGGATCTTCGGCATCGAACTGCGCGATATGCGCCGCCAGCCGGGCGCGGCATTGCGTGCGCACCTTGGACTGCCCGGCCTCGTCCATCCAGCGTGCGATGGCGCCCGACAGGTCGTCGCGGTGTGCCAGGCTCAGCGACAGCTTGCGCAGCAGGTTGGCGGCATAAGGCGGGCAGGCCAGCACCTCGGCCGCCAGCGTTGCGAATCGTGGACCGTCCAGCTCCAGTCGCGCCCGCGCCCGCCAGGTGATCGCCAGGGCCGCGCCGATCTGCAGGTAAATCAGCGTCAGCACCGCCGAGGTAAGCACCAGCGGGGCCTGCATGAACAGGCAAACCGGCAGCAGCACAAACAGCGACAGCCAGATGCCAGCCACCCAGGGGCGCAGCGCCGCCAACACGGCGGGCACCTGCACCTGGCAAGGGGCTGCTGCGGCCACCGGGTCGCTCAGCCAGGGCACGCGCCATACCGGTTCGAAGGGCCGCAGCGGGTGGCACATATAGGGTTCGCGGCCACGCAGCGTCCAGTCCCGCAGCCCGAAGCCGGCCTGCCAACGCCCGCGCAGGCCCCGCCGCAAAACGGCCTCGTCGGGGCGCAGCAACAGCAGGCAGTCCTTCAGGTAAAACGCAAGCAGCAGCGCCACCAGCCACTGCTCAGGATGGGGAACGTTCACGCGAGGTCTTGACCAGCGCTCAACCGGCCTTGCGGCTGAAGAGCTTGCGAATGCCTGCGAACAGGGCCACGACCGCCGCTGCGGCCAACTTCCAGCCTGCCGCCAGGGCGGCCAACAAGCCCTTGAACCAACCCCCCTTGACGGCCGCGGCAGCGGCGCCGCCCAGCACCAGCGCGCCCAGCCCGAACTCGGCGATGTGGTCGCCCGGCTTGAACTCGTCGTAGCGCTCGCCCGCATTGAAGCGGAAGCTTGAGGCCAGCATGCCGCGCAGTTCCTGCACGTCGTGGTCCAGCGTTTCCTCGTCGGTGACGAGGGTCACGCTCTCATAGCCATGTCGCCCCAGTATGCGCATGGTGTAGTTCACCACCGGTCTGGGGCTGCTCGACGAATGCAGCCGCACACCCCATTCCAGTTGCTTGGATGCCTGGTCGTAGTGGGGCGGCACGGCCCAACCGTCGGTGAAGAGCTCGTCGATGCCGAGCTTGCGGCGTTCTTCGTTGGACGCGCGGTCACCGTCGCGCAGGCGCTTCAGCAGGGCATCCGCGTCAAGCTTCTCGTCGTCCTTGATGTAGCCTGATTCGACGAACGCGAACGTCGCCCACCAGTTGTCTTTCACTAGCACGGTTTGCCCGGACTCCGGCAAGTTGCCCGTGAGTTCCAGGAACTTGGCGCCATTGGCCTCCGGCAGGAGGCTTGCGGCCTTCGGGATGCCGAGCTGCGCCTTGTCGCCCACCCGCCCGGAGGCCGGGCCGCGCTGCCAGGGCAGCTGCGCGAAATCTCCATGCCGCGTCAGGTCTTCGGCCGCTTCGGCCGCTTCGGCCGGCGCGTCTGCTGCGTTCGTTTTGGCGCTGCAGGCGTTGCCGCCGCAGGCCAACCATGCTCCCAGGGCCACCGCCCCCACCCATTTGCGCATCATCTTCAGCTCCTTGACGTGTCATTCGATGCCATTGGCAGCTTAGCTACACGATCAGGCCAATAGATGATCGATATTCACCAGCCCCCCAAGGGGGTTGGCCGTGCCGGCTGAAATGCCGAGGGGTCTTGCGCCGTCAGGTGCGGTGCGCCGCGACCGCGGCCGCGATCTCGGCCAGCAGCGAGTCCATCTCTTCCACCTCGAAGGGCTTGGGCAGCGAGCGCACGGTGTCGCCCAGCGTTTCCAGTCCGCGGGTCAGGGCGTAGCCGGAAGACAGCACCACCCAGGTGCCCGGCTTTTGCGCCAGCACGGCGCGGGCGAGGTCCACGCCCGACATCGTGGGCAGGCTCACATCGGTGATGACGACGTCGCAGGCCTGCTTTTCGAAGGCGGCCAGCGCCGCTTCCGCGGTGGCGAACGACGTGACGACACGGTCGTCGGCCTCGAGCAGCAGCCCGATGGTCTCGCGCAACTCCTCGTTGTCCTCGACGTAGTAGATCTGCAGCGCAGGCATGGGAGTAGGGCCCGGTGGGGCGTGGTCAGCTTGACAACCCGCGGTTGTAGCACGGCCGCGCCGGCAGCGCCGCCGCGCGAGCCTGTTTCAGCAGCGGGGCAGGCCGGGCAGGTCGGCGCCCAGACCGCAGGCGCGGGCGCGGCCCGAAGCGGTCAGCTGCACCTCGGCGCTACGCTCGCCCACGCTCAGCCGGGCCACGACGCCGGGCGCGGCGCGGCCCATGCGGGCATCGAACACCGCCTGCTGGCGGTCGGTGGCCAGCTGCACGTCGGGGTGCGCGGCGGCGTCGTTGCGGCGCAGGGCGCAGGCGGGCAGGGTGGGGGCGGCGGGTTGCTGGCAATCGCAGCCCGGGGCCATGCTCACCGCATAGCACCACTGGGTGCCGCCGCGCAGGCTCACGTGCACGTCGCGGCCGGCCTGCACCGCGTCGAAGCGCGCCTGCTGCAGGTCGGCGGCCAGTTGCTCGGAGGCCGCCGCCAGCCGCTGGCGGGCGCTCAGGTCGGCATAAGAAGGCATGCCCAGCGCGGCAAGCAGGGCCACGATGGCCACGACCAGCAGCAGCTCGATGAAGCTGAAGCCGCGCGCACGCATGGGCCGGCCTTTCAGTCGAGCGCAAGCAGGCGCCGGCGCTTCTGGGTCTGGTCGATGTAGCGCTGCAGCGCGCGCTGGGCTTCGCCGTTCAGGCCGCTGAGCGAGCAGCCCAGGCGCAGGCCGCCGCTTTGCGGGTTGAGCGAGGTCACGTGGTGCAGCTGCAGCGTGGCTTCGAAGCGGGTGTGTGCATCCAGCTCGATGCGCGCGCCCTGCAGCCGCACGCCCGGGGGCAGCGGCGGCACGTCGTCGGGCAGGAAGATGGCGCAGCCGGTCAGGCTGACGTCCAGCACCCGCAGCGACAGCTGCATGTCGGGCAGGCTGGGGTGGCGCAAATGGGCCGACGGCGTGTTGCGCGCCACCGGCCGCACGCGGTAGCTGTTGCGGCGCTGGAAGCGGAACAGCTCGGTGGGCATCAGCGCCTGCAGCGCGCAGGCGCGGTGGCCATGCACCAGCAGCAGTTGCTGCAGGTCGAACTGCAGCTTCACATTGTCGAGGTAGCCCACCACGGTGGCTTCGCCGGCGTCCACCAGCGCCTGCAGCTGCGGGTCGGTGGCGTTGGCGCTGAAGCTGATCTTGCCGGCGGCCGTGTCCACGGTCCACACGGTGGTGGTGTACGCGCTGCCGTCGGGGGCACTCAGGTGCACGGTGGCGCCTTCGTCCATCAGCTCGCGCAGCAGCGCGGCCACCTGCTCGGGCGCGCTGACGCGGAAGCTGTCGCGCTCGTCGCCGCTCAGGGCATCAAGCGGCGCGGGCTGGGTATCGGGCGTCAGGGCGGACGACATGGCGCGCTCGGGCTTCAATGCAGCGTCTGCGACTGACCGGACATCAGGTGGTCCAGGTCTTCGATCCAGGGCTCGGCCAGCACGCGGATCTCCGCGTCGTTGACCAGGATGCGCTGCATGATGCGGGTCTTGAGCTGCATCGATTCGGGCGGCAGCTTCTCGCTGCGGGCCGCGTGCTTGAGCTGCGAGATCAGCAGCACGCAGGCGCCTTCGAGCTTGAGCACCTGGTCCCAGTTGCCGGCCCGCGCTGCTTCGAGCATGTCGGCGCTGGCTCGCTCGATGGCTTCGTAGTAGGCGAGCAGCTTGTCGTTCATGGTGAGTGCGGCGTGCCGCCGATCGCAGAGAGGGAGGGTCATCGGGCAGTCGAAGCCGCGGTGGTGGCCTGCGGTGCGATCGCCGCCCAGGCGTCACGCAGGGGCTCGATCAGGCGGCGGCATTCTTGAAGCGCCTGTTCGTCGTTGCGAAGGTTGGCCTGCGTCAGCCGCAGCGTGACGTAGGCATAAAGGTCGTTGAGGTCCGCGGCCAGGCCACCACCGGCTTCGAGGTTGAGGCCGCCTTTGAGGCCCTCTTCCACGATGCGCGCGGCGCGGCTGATCTCGCGGCCCTTGCGTTCGATGTCGCCGGCCAGCAGCGCACCACGCGCCTGGGCGATGGCGTCCATGAAGCCGTCGAACAGCATCGCCACCAGCCGGTGCGGATCGGCGGCTTCCACGCTCGTGTTCACGCCGACGGCGCGGTACATGTTGGCGATGGAGTGGGCGTGACCGAAGGGCGAAGCGGCGTGCGGTGCGTACATGATGCGGTTGGACGTTGCTGCTGCGATGAGCTGTTATCGGCCTGGGCGGCGAGTGACTTGAACCTGCGGGCGGCCGTAATAAGTGCCTACTTCGGGTCTTTGGCGCGCCCCGCGTCAGGCCTTGTTCCAGGCCGCGATCTGGTTGCTGATGTAGGTGTTCAGCGAGTTCAGGTTGGACATCTTGGTGTCCAGCGCCGAGTACTGCGCGCGCAGCCGCTTCTCGACGTCGTCCACGCGGTCCTGGGCCTTCTTGGTCTCGGTCTCGTTGCGGGTCAGGCTCTTGTTCAGCGCCTCGGTGCGGCTGGTCAGGGAGCCTTCCACGCTCAGCACCGAATCGCTGAACTTGCGCAGCTGGGTGCCGATGCCGCTGCGGCTGTTGTTGGTCAGGTCGGTGGCGGTGAACAGCTTGCGCACCTCGCCCAGGTTGGCCGTCAGGGCCTTGCTGAACTTGGCGTCGTCCACCGACAGCGTGCCATCGGCCTGCAGGCTCACGCCCACCGACGACAGCGTCTGGTACACCGACGAGGCCGGCGAGCTGGCACCCACCAGGTTGCGCAGCTGCCGCTGCAGCGAGACGGCCGTGCTGTCACCCTGCAGCATGCCGGCGGTCTTGGTGGCGTCGTCGTACTTGGTCTGCTTGGACAGCAGCGTGGTCAGCGTGTTGTAGGCCTTGGTGAAGTCGGTCAGCGCCTTCTTCACCTTCTCGGTGTCGGGGCTCACGGCCACGCTCACCGGGCTGGTGGTGGTGGCGCCCAGCGTCAGCGTCACGCCTTCCACCACGTTGGCCAGGGTGTTGCTGGCCGAGGTGACGGGCAGGCCGTTGACCTTGGCCTGCGCATCGCCGCCCGACTGCCGCAGCGTGGTGGCCGAGGCGGCATTGGGCGGGTCGAAGGCCAGGGCCGAGAGGCCCAGGTTGTCGGTGTTGGTGCCGTCGCCGTCGGTGGCGGTGATGCGAAAGCCGTTGGTGGTGCCGGTCTCGCGGGAGTTGATCACCAGCCGCGCGCCGCTGGCGTCGTTGAGGATGGAGGCATTGACCCCGGCCCCCAGCCCGTTGATCTTGTCGCGCAGCGTGCTCAGCGTGTCGGCCGCGGTCACCTCCACGCTCAAGGTCTTGCCGCCGCTGTTGGGCGTGAAGTTGGTGTTGCCGGCATTCCAGCTGCCGATGTCGATGTTCAGCGTGCCGCTGCCCACCGGCGAGGTGGCGGCGGTGTACGGCTTGCTGGACACCGACTGGGCGGTGGCCAGCTGCTGCACTTCCACCGCATAGCTGCCCGCGCTGGCCCCGGTGGCGGTGCTCACCGCCACCGCATTGGCATTGGTGCTGCTGCCGTTCATCGAATTGAAGGTGCCCAGGCCGGCCAGCGTGACCGAGGCCGAGCGGAAGTCTTCCATCGCCGAGGTCAGCGAGCCGTAGGCCGAGATCTTGGCGTTGATGTCGGCGGCACGCGACTCCAGCTGGGTGACCGGCCGGCTTTCGATCTTCATCAGGCCGGTGATGATGTCATCGACCTTGAGGCCGCTGCCTATGCCGATGGAGGTGACCGATGCCATGTTGTTCCCCTTGCTGATGTGTGCCTGCCAACGGCGCGCGGCCGGCACTCAGGCCGGCCCGTCGTTATTCGGTCATCCCCATGCCGACTTGACCCTGGGGATGTAAGGCTTCGTCAACCTTGCAGCAGCTTGAGCACCTGCTGCGGCAGCTGGTTGGCCTGCGCCACCATCGCCGTGCCGGCCTGCTGCAGGATCTGCGCGCGCGAGAGGTTGGCCGTCTCGGCCGCGAAGTCGGCGTCCATGATCCGGCCGCGCGCGGCCGAGGTGTTCTCGCCCTGCGTCATGATGTTGGAGACGGCGCTCTCGAACCGGCTTTGCACCGCGCCCAGCGTGGCGCGGGCACCGTTGATCTGCACCAGCGCATCGTCGATCTGCTTCATGGCCAGCCAGGCGTCTTCGGGCGTGGCGATGGTCAGGGCGTCGATGCCGGCGGTGGACGTGGCGGTGCCGGCGGAAATGCCCGCGCCCGAGATGCCGGTGATGGCGGTGGAAAAACCCGTCAACGACGTGGCGACGGCGGCGCCGCTGGTGTCCAGCTTGTCCGAGCGCAGTTCCACGTCGAACACGCCGGGCGCGCTCTGCTTGAGGAAGGCGGTCAGGCCGGTGTCCGAGGTCAGGCGGTTGATGGCTTCCACCACCTGGCCCAGGCGCTCTTCGCCGGTGCGGGCGGTGGCCAGGTTGGCCAGCGAGAAGGCCACACCGCTCACCGTCACCGCCAGCGAGCCGTCGGTGACCGCGGACAAGGTGGTGATGCCCGAGGTCGATACGCCCACCTGGCTGGTGGAGCCGTACACCACCTTGGACAGGCCGGTGGCCGAGGCATTGGTCAGCGCCGCGACGGTGATCACTTCACCCGAGTTGGCCCCTACCTGGAAGGTGGCCGCCGAGAAGCTGCCGTCCAGCAGCTTGGTGCCGTTGAAGCCGGTCTGCTTGGCCACGCGGTCGATTTCGTCGCGCAGCTGGCCCACTTCGGCCTGCAGCGCGCTGCGGTCCTGCGTGCTGTTGCTGGCGTTGGACGACTGCACCGCCAGTTCGCGCATCCGCTGCAGCATGTCGCCGATCTTGCCCAGCGCCCCTTCGGCCGTCTGCGCCATCGAGATGCCGTCGTTGGCGTTGCGGGCCGCCACGCTGAGGCCGCGCACCTGGGTGTTCATGCGCTCGGCGATGGCGAGGCCCGCGGCATCGTCCTTGGCGCTGTTGACACGCACGCCCGACGACAGCCGTTGCATCGACGTCTGCAGGCTGCTTTGCGAAGCGTTCAGATTGCGCTGGGCATTCAGCGAAGCGATGTTGGTGTTGATGGTCTGCGGCATCAGGCTCTCCAGTAAGGCGGCCCAGGGATGGATGCCGGCTGGACTCCGCCGCGATCACCGTGGGACGTGCCCATTGTTCAATCGCCGCGAGCGGGACAAAACCGCGAAGAGCTACACAAAGGCGCCCCAGTTTCGAACGGAAAACGCCCCGCGGCGCGAAGCCTGCGGGGCGTTGGAAGGGGCAGGGCGGCGGCCCCGATGGGCCTGCCGCCAGGCGGCTGCGGATCAGCGCAGCAGCTGCAGCACCTGCTGGGGCAGCTGGTTGGCCTGGGCGACCATCGCGGTGCCGGCCTGCTGCAGGATCTGCGCCTTCGACAGGTTGGCGGTTTCCGAGGCGAAGTCGGCGTCCACGATGCGGCCGCGGGCAGCCGCGGTGTTCTCGGCTTGCGTCTGGATGTTGGACACCGCGTTCTCGAACCGGCTTTGCACCGCACCCAGGCCGGCGCGCGCGCCGTTGATCTGGGTCAGCGCATCGTCGATCTGCTTCATGGCCAGCCAGGCGTCTTCCGAGGTGCCGATCGACAGCTTGTCGATGCCGGCGATGGAGGTGCCCGAGCCGGCGGAGATGCTGGCCGACGAGATGCCGGTGGTGGCGGTGCTGAAGCCGTTCAGGCTGATGCCCACGGCAGCGCCGGTGGTGTCGAGCTTGTCCGAACGCAGGTTGACGGTGTAGGTGCCGGTCGATTCCTTCTTCAGGAAGGCGGTCACGCCGGTGTCCGAGGTCAGGCGGTTGATGGCTTCCACCACCTGGCCCAGGCGCTCTTCGCCGGTGCGGGCGGTCGACAGGTTGCCCAGCGAGTAGGCGACGCCGCTGACGGCCACCGCCAGCGAGCCGTCGGTGATCTCGGTCAGCGTGGTGACCGAGCTGGCCGAGATGCCGGTGGCGCTGGACGAGCCGTACACCACCTTCGACAGGCCGGTGGCCGACGAGTCGGTGATCGCGGCGATCGAGATCACCTGGCCCGAGTTGGCGCCGACCTGGAAGTTGCCGGCGGCGAAGGAGCCGTCCAGCAGCTTCTTGCCGTTGAAGCTGGTGTTCTTGGCGACGCGGTCGATTTCATCGCGCAGCTGCACCACTTCCGATTGCAGGGCCGAGCGGTCGGTGTCGCTGTTGGTGGCGTTGGCCGACTGCACCGCCAGTTCACGCATGCGTTGCAGCATGTCGCCCACCTTGCCCAGCGCGCCTTCAGCGGTCTGCGCCAGCGAGATGCCGTCGTTGGCATTGCGGGCGGCGACGCTCAGGCCGCGGGTCTGCGCGTTCATGCGCTCGGCGATCGCCAGGCCGGCGGCATCGTCCTTGGCGCTGTTGACGCGGGTGCCCGAGGACAGGCGCTGCATCGCGGTGGTGAGGGTGCTTTGCGAAGCGTTCAGGTTGCGCTGCGCCGTCAGGGAAGTGACGTTGGTGTTGATGGTCATGGCCATGGGGACACACTCCTAATGATGATGAGATCCCGGCGCTGGCGCCGGATTTGCCTCGTCTGGCGGAGGAGACCTCCATCAGCCGTGCCGGCTGCCTGCCGATATCCAACAGTTGTCTGCTGGACAGCGGCCGAAGGCCAGGCGGTTCCCGCCAAGTCCTCCCGAGCCACGCCTGCTTGTTGTTTGGCGACTGCCCGGGAGGGCTTCCGGGTCTCTCAGCACCCTTGTCAAGCGCTGATGGAAGCCTTATCGGACCCCGCTTCCGCGGACTTAAGCCCCGGCGTGAAGAAGAGTTGTAAATAGCCTGCAAGCACGCTGCTGTTTGTGGTAACCGATTTGCGGGGGGTCGGTAGCCTTGGCGACTCATATTGAAGAGATGGACCGCCCGCCATGCTTGCTCGCCACGCCCGCCGCCGCACCGCCCCTGTCGCCCGCCCGGTGCCCCGCACCGACGTGCCCGCCGGCGCAGACGCGCTGGAGAACTGGCAGCGGGCCGAATCCGCCCTGGCCGGCATGACCCGGCACCCGCGCTTCGGTGTGGAACAGTGGCTGGCGCTGGGCGCCGCCCGCCACCACCTGGGCGACATCGCCGGCATGGCCGAAGCCGCCCAGCGTGCCCATGCGCTGGAGCCCGGCAACCTGAAGGCGGTGCACCAGCTCACCACCGCATTGATGCGCCAGAACCGGTTCGCCGAGGCGCTGACCCTGTTCGAGGCCCATGCCACCGGCGAAGCGCGCGAGCACTACCAGTTCGTCAGCAACCACGCCACCACGCTGGCCGAGCTGCGCCGGCACGAAGAAGCCATTCCCATCTACCTGGAAGCGATGGTGCTGTGCATCCGCGACCCGGCCATCCACATGAAGCTGGGCCTGTCGCTCAAGGAGATGAAGCTGTTCGAGGAAGCGGCCGAAAGCTTTTTGACCGCCGTGACGCTGGAGCCCGGGCGCTTTGCCGCCCAGGTGATGGTGCTGCACCTGCGCCAGTACGCCTGCGCCTGGCGCCAGTACGCGCAGGACCAGTCGCAGCTGGTCAAGACGCTGCAGGAGATCGAGGTCGACCCGTTGAGCACCAAGGGCGAAGGCGCCGTGTGGGCGCTGACCGCGCTGGACGTGCCGCCGCCGCTGTTTCTCAAGGCGGCGCAGCAGGTGGCCCAGCGCTGCGCCCTCGGCGTCAAGCCGCTGCCGCGCCGGCGCGTGGCCGCGGCGGGCAGCCGGCGCCTGCGCATCGGTTATGTGTCGTCCGATTTCTACAGCCACGCCACCACGCTGCTGATGGTCGAAGCGCTGGAAAAGCGCGACACCTCGCGCTTCGAGGTCACGCTGTATTCGCACAGCCGCGACGACAACACGCCGGTGCAGCACCGCATCCGCAGCGCCTGCGAGCACTTCGTGGACATGAACGGCATGTCGCTGGCCGAGATGGCCCAGCGCATCCATGCCGACGAGATCGACGTGCTGGTGGACCTGAAGGGCCAGACCTTCGAGAACCGGCTGGGCGTGTTCGCGTACCGGCCCGCGCCCATCCAGGTGGCGTGGCTGGGCTTTCCGGGCACCTGCGGCGCAGATTACATCGACTACATCATCGGCGACCCGCAGGTCACGCCGCTGGAACATGCCGCCCACTACAGCGAGCACATCGCCCAGCTGCCCGGCTGCTACCAGCCCAACGACAGCCGGCGTCAGCGGCCCGAGCCGCACCGTCGCATGCAGTGGGGCCTGCCGGAAGACAAGATCATCCTGGGCAACTTCAACCAGAGCTTCAAGCTGACGCCCGAGACCTTCGACGCCTGGGCCCGCATCCTGCACGCGGTGCCGGGCAGCCTGCTGTGGATGCTGGCCGACAACCACCAGGCGATGAAGAACATCGAGCGCGAAGCCGAGGCCCGCGGGCTGGAGCCGGGCCGCATCCGCTTTGCGCCGCGCGTGGGCAACGACGAGCATCTGGCCCGCCTGCCGCTGGTGGACTTCATGCTGGACAACTGGCCCTGCAGCGCCCATACCACCGCCAGCGATGCGCTGTGGATGGGGGTGCCGGTGCTCACGCTGATGGGCGACAGCTTTGCCTCCCGCGTGGCCGGCAGCCTGCTGCACAGCGTGGGCCTGCCCGAGCTGGCCTGCACCACGCTCGAGCAGTACGAGCAGACCGCCATCGCGCTGATGCGCGACCGCGAGGCGCTGCAGGCCATGCGCCAGCACCTGGACGCCGGGCGTGAGGGCTTTGCGCTCTTCAGCGGCGAACGTTTCGCGCGCGACCTGGAGGCGCTGTACGAGCGCATGGCCGAGCGCGACCGGCAAGGCCTGCCACCGGCCGCACTGGCCGCCTGACCTCTACGTCCCGGCGGGCTTCGGTTACGCTCGCCAAATGGACGAAACGGTACATTCCGCGCGCCGAACCACTGCGTCGCCCCGGAAGAAGGCGGCTGCGCCAGCCAGCGTGCCGCGCACCAACGACCCCGGCCGCACGATGGCGGACATCATCGAGGTGGCGACCCACGAGTTCTCGGAGAAGGGGCTCGCGGGCGCCCGCATCGACGACATCGCCGAGGCCATGCGCACCAGCAAGCGCATGATTTACTACTACTTCGGCAGCAAGGAAGGCCTGTACCTGGCCGTGCTGGAGGCGGCCTACAGCCGCATCCGCCGCATCGAGGCGGGCCTGCAGCTGGAAGACCTGGTCCCCGAGGCCGCGCTGCGCAAGCTGGTGGCCTTCACCTTCGACTACCAGTCGGAGAACCCCGACTTCATCCGCCTGGTGATGAACGAGAACATGCACCGGGGCGAGTTCCTGGCGCAGAGCAAGACCATCCAGCAGCTGAACGTGCCCGCCATCGACGCGGTGGCCGAGATCTACGACCGCGGCGTGCAGGAGGGCGTGTTCCGCCCCGGCATCGATCCCGTGTCGCTGCACATGGCCATCGCGGCCCCGTGCTTCTTCAACGTGGCCAACCGCCACACCTTCGGCCTGATCTTCAAGGTCGACTTCGACGACCCCGCCGCCACCGCCGCCCGGCGCGAGGCCATCGTCGAGATGGTGGTGCGGTTCGTGAAGGCGTGACAGCGCAAAGCACAATCCCCGCATGACGTCTCCCACCACCGTTCAGCTCGTCGGCGCCGGGCTCTTTCTCATCGCGCTGATCCACACCTTCTCCACCACCCTGTTCCAACGCCTGGCGCACCGCTACCCGCGGCATGAGGGCAGCCTGCACCTCCTGGGGGAGGTGGAGGTGGTGTTCGGCTTCTGGGCGCTGGTGCTGGTGCTGTTCATGTTCGCCACCCAGGGCAAGGCCTTTGCCACCGAGTACGTGGACAGCCGCAACTTCACCGAGCCGCTGTTCGTCTTCGCCATCATGGTGGTGGCCGGCAGCCGGCCGATCCTGCAGCTGTCGATGGCGGGCGTGCAGGGCCTGGCGCGGCTGCTGCCGCTGCCTCGGCGGCTGGCGATTTACTTCCTGGCGCTGTCGGTGCTGCCGCTGCTGGGCTCCTTCATCACCGAGCCGGCGGCCATGACGCTGGCCGCGATGATGCTGCGCGACCGCATCTTCGCGACCGACATCCCGCAGCGGGTCAAGTACGCCACCATCGGCGTGCTGTTCGTCAACGTGTCCATCGGCGGCACGCTCACCTCCTTCGCGGCGCCGCCGGTGCTGATGGTGGCCGCCAAGTGGAACTGGGACATGGTCTACATGCTCACCCACTTCGGCTGGCGCTCGGCCCTGGCCGTGACCATCAACGCGGCGGCCGTCACGCTGCTGTTCGGCCGCCAGATCCTGGCCCATGCGGCCGATGGTGACACCGACGTGCGCCGCCTGGTGCCGGTGTCGGCCATGGTGGTGTGCGCGCTGTTCCTGGCGGGCGTGGTCACCTTCTCGCACCACCCGGCGGTGTTCCTGGGGCTGCTGCTGTTTTTCATCGGCTACAGCGCCGCCTACCCGCGCCACCACGATCCGCTGATCCTGCGCGAGGCGCTGCTGGTGGCCTTCTTCCTGGCCGGGCTGGTGGTGCTGGGCGGGCAGCAGCAGTGGTGGCTGCAGCCGGTGCTCACGTCGATGAGCCCGAGCGCGGTGTACTACGGCGCCACGCTGCTCACGGCGGTGACGGACAACGCCGCGCTCACCTACCTGGGCTCGTTGGTGGAGGGCCTGAGCGAGCAGTTCAAGATCTCGCTGGTGGCCGGCGCGGTGACCGGTGGCGGCCTGACGGTGATCGCCAACGCGCCCAACCCCGCAGGCTTTTCCATCCTGCGCGGCGGTTTCACCGATGGCGCGATCAACGCCGGCTGGCTGCTGCTGGCTGCGCTGGGGCCCACGCTGGTGGCGGTCGCAGCGTTCCGGCTGCTCTAGGCGCGGGTTCGTTCAGCCGCGCTGGGCCAGCGCCTGCTGGCCGAACGACTGCGCCAGGAAGTCCACGAAGGCGCGCACCCGCGCAGCCAGCTGGTGGCGCTGCGGATACACCGCATAGATGTCGGCATCGGGCGTGGCGTATTGCGGCAGCACCTGCACCAGGCGGCCGCTGCGCAGGTGGCGGCCCACGTCCCACTCGGCCCGCATCACGATGCCGTGGCCGTCCAGCGCCCAGTTCACCGCGATCTCGCCGTCGTTGGTGGTCAGGCCGCCGCGGGTCTTGATCGACTCCACCGTGGCATGCCGGCCGCGGCCGCTGGACAGGCGCCACACGCCGTAGGCTTCTTCGCCCTGACGGATGCCGATGCAGTTGTGCCGCACCAGGTCGTTCGGCACCTTGGGCGTGCCATGGCGCGCCAGGTAGGCGGGCGAGGCACACAGCACCCGGCGGTTGGGCGCGATGCGGCGCGACACCACGCGTGAATCGGGCGGCTCGCCGAAACGCACGCACACGTCGTAGCTGTCTTCCGTCAGCGGCGGCGGGTTGACCGACAGCTGCAGCTGCACTTCCACGCCCGGGTGCTTGCGCACGAACTTGGAGATCAGCGGCGAGACGTGCGAGCGGCCGAAGCCCAGCGTGGCATTGACGCGCAGCAGCCCCTTGGGCGTCGAGCTGGCCACGCCCAGCAGCTGCTCCAGCCCGTCGATCTCGCCCAGGATGCGGCGCGCATGCGCAAGGTACAGCTCGCCTTCGGGGGTCAGGCTCATGCGGCGCGTGGTGCGCACCACCAGGGCCACGCCGATGCGCGACTCCATCTGCGCCAGGTGCTTGCTCACTGCCGCGGTGCTCACGCCCAGCTCGCGCGCGGCCGCGCTCAAGCTGCCGGCCGCGGCCAGCGCCGAGAAGAAGCCCAGGTCGGCCGGAAGAATGCTGGTGGCCATAGCGTCTCCATTGTTGACTGCAGGTTAACGGCAGCAGGGCCGGCTGCAGGCTCAGGGAATGCCCGGGCGATCCTTAACCTGCGCTCAATCACGCCTTAACCGGCGCTGCGCGCCAGGGGGCAAAGCGCCTCCTACAGTCGTTGCGACCCCTCGAAGAACATCCCAGGAGACACGCAATGACACGATGGACGAAGGCCCTTCGGCCGCTGGCGCTGGCCGCTGCGGCCACCACGGCGGCGGTGGCCGCAGCGCAGCCGCAGACCGAGTTCGACCGCCACATGGAAGCCTCGCGCCTGAACACCGGGGGCGACCCGACCATGGTGCATCCGTGGCGCGCCTTCTACTGCAACCTGCCCGACGACAACAACCAGATCGTGCTGGCCGAACGCACCAAGAACAGCATCCGCGTGCCGCTCACGCAGATCATGGACGACGTCTGGTACATCGGCACCGAGTACGTGGGCCAGTACATCCTGCGCAACGGCAGCGGCTTCGTGATGATCGACGGCGGCAACAACGCCGCCGAGATGCGCAACTTCAACCTGCCGGCGCTGCAGTCGCTGGGGCTGGGCACCGCAGGGCCGCTGCACAGCGCGCTGATCACCCACGGCCATGGCGACCATGACGGCGGCGCTGGGCAGATCAAGGAAAGCACCGGCGCCACCATCTACCTCGGCTCGGCCGATGCGGCCAACAAGGCGTATGCGCCCATCACGCTCGATTCATCGGTGCTCACGCCCTACGACATCAGCACCGGCGGCCGCACGGTCACGGTGCTGTCCACGCCCGGCCACACGCCGGGCGCCACCGGCTTCGTCATCCGCGCGCGCGATGGCGGCAAGGAAGTCAAGCTCTTCGTCTCGGGCGGCTCGTCGATGTCGGCCAACAGCGTGCCGGCGATCGCCAGCTACCTCGATTCGATGGAGCGCACCTATGCGCTGCTCAAGGACATGAAGGTGGACTCGGCCTCCAACCCGCATGTGTACTGGGACGGCTCGCTGGCGCTGATCAAGAAGATCCAGGCCGAAGGCCGCAAGACGCCCAGCCAGTTCATCATCGGCAACGAGAAGCTGCTGCGCGCCTTTGCCATCGGCCGCGAGTGCACGGCCGCCTGGCTGGCCAAGCAGGACCCGACCACCTCGGTGCCGGTGTGGCGCGTCAGTTCGCTGGAGTTCCTGGCGGCCAGCCCCGGCCCCAACCGCATCGCGGCACGCCTGAGCAACGGCTGGGGCCCGGTGGCCAACCAGACGGTGACCTTCTCGCTGCAGGGCAGCGGCGCCGCCTGCACCGCCACCACCGATGCCAGCGGCGTGGCCACCTGCGCCTCGCGCTTCGGCCCGCTGCGCCCGGGGGTCGATCGCATCACCGCCAGTTTTGCCGGTGCCACCGGTGCCGGCGTGGTGGACCTGGGCAGCGAGCGCCAGGCCACGGTGCACAGCGGCTGCAGCGACCTGGCGCAAGCCAAGTCGGCCGTGGGCGCGCGCAGGGGGCAGGACCGCTACGTGGAGCGGCTGGACCTGGACAGCAACGGCCTGATCGATATCCGCGACATCTCGGGCATCGCGCGCCTGATGGTGCCGGGCACCGCCTGCCGCTGAGTGGCCTTCTTCTTCCGCTTCAAGGACCGTTGACATGAACTTCACCGCTTCTGGCCTGCGCGCCGCGCTGGCCGGCCTGACCCTGTGTGCCGCCCTTGCCCCTGCCACCGCAGCGACCACGCTGTCCATCACCGGCCCGTCCAGCGTGGCGCTGGGCAGCAGTTTCACGCTGCAGGTCGCGGCCACCGACGTGGCCGACCTCTATGGCTACCAGTTCGACATCACCTTCAACCCGGCGGCCTTCCAGGTCGGCGGCGTGAGCGAGGGCGCCTTCCTGTCCACCGGCGGCAGCACCGACTTCCTGGGTGGCATGGTCGACAACAGCGCGGGCACCGTCAGCTTCACGCTGGGCACGCTCATCGGCCTGGGTGTGCCGGGCGTCAACGGCTCGGGCGTGCTGGCTTCGTTCAGCGTCACCAGCATCGGCAGCGCGCCGGGCGTGGGCACCTTCGGCCTGGCCAACGTGACGCTGCTGGATTCCTCCGGCGCGGACATCAGCGCGGGCGCCATGGCCTTGAACGTCTCGGCCGTGCCCGAGCCGGCCACCTGGGGCCTGCTGCTGGCCGGTGGCGCGCTGGTGGCGGGCGTGGCGCGGCGCCGCCAGGCGTCTGCACGGCGCGGCGCCGCTGCCGCCTGAGCCGCAGGTGGCCATGCACACGCCGCACCTGGCCCGGCGCCAATGGCTGGGCCGCTGCATGGCGTCCGGCGCCTGGCTGGCAATGGGCTTGGGGGCCGGCCCCCGGCTGGCCGCGGCTGCCACCGCCTACCGCGACATCGGCTGGATGGCCCTGATGCCGCGCGGCTGGGACCCGACGCTGGGCTTGAAGACCTTGCCGGCCGAACTGGAGAGCCTGCAGGACACCGATCCCCGCGCCCGCGAAGCGCTGGCCAGGCTGCGCGCCGCCTGGGACAACGCACCCGTGGTGGCGGCCCTGGCCGGCACCGACGTGCGGCTGCCCGGCTACGTGGTGCCGCTGGAAGCCAGCGACCAGGGCCTGCGCGAGTTCCTGCTGGTGCCGTACTTCGGCGCCTGCATCCATTCGCCGCCGCCACCGTCCAACCAGATCGTGATGTGCCGCGCCGAGCCGGGGCACAAGGGCCTGCGCGCGATGGACGCGGTGTGGGTCAGCGGCCGGCTGCAGGTCGAGCGCAGCGATTCGGAGATGGGCGCCGTCGGCTATGCGATGCGCGTGGTGCGCATCGACCGCCAGGCGTAGCCGACGCACTGTTAACTTGAAGTCAACAACGGTTCAACTTTTGGCATGTGCCGCGCGGGGATGCGCCACCTAGAGTGACTCATCCCGATTTGGAGACAAGACTGATGAAGACCTATCGCATCGCCACCATTCCCGGCGACGGCATCGGCAAGGAAGTGGTGCCCGCCGGCCAGCAGGTGCTGCAGGCGCTGGCCGAGGCCGGCAGCGGCTTCCGCTTCGAGTTCGAGAACTTCGACTGGGGTGGCGACTACCACCGCCAGCACGGCGTGATGATGCCGGCCGACGGCCTGGATGCGCTGCGCGACAAGGACGCCATCCTCTTCGGCTCGGCCGGCGATCCGCACATCCCCGACCACATCACGCTGTGGGGCCTGCGGCTGAAGATCTGCCAGGGCTTCGACCAGTACGCCAACGTGCGGCCTACGCGCATCCTGCCGGGCATCGATGGGCCGCTCAAGCGCTGCGGCCCCGATGACCTGAACTGGGTGATCGTGCGCGAGAACTCCGAAGGCGAATACGCCGGCGTGGGCGGTCGGGTGCACCAGGGCCATCCGATCGAGGCCGCCACCGACGTGTCGATGATGACCCGCGCGGGCGTCGAACGCATCATGCGCTTTGCCTTCAAGCTGGCCCAGTCGCGGCCGCGCAAGCTGCTGACCGTCATCACCAAGAGCAATGCACAGCGCCATGCGATGGTGATGTGGGACGAGATCGCGCTGCAGATCGCGAAGGAGTTCCCGGACGTCACCTGGGACAAGGAACTGGTGGACGCCGCCACCGCCCGCATGGTCAACCGGCCGGCGACGCTGGACACCATCGTCGCCACCAACCTGCATGCCGACATCCTGAGCGACCTGGCCGCCGCGCTGGCCGGCAGCCTGGGCATCGCGCCCACCGGCAACATCGACCCCCAGCGCCGCTACCCCAGCATGTTCGAGCCCATCCACGGCTCGGCCTTCGACATCATGGGCAAGGGCCTGGCCAATCCGGTGGGCACCTTCTGGTCGGTGGTGATGCTGCTGGAGCACCTGGGCGAGCACGAAGCCGCTGCCCGCGTGATGGCCGCCATCGAACAGGTGACGGCCGACACGCGCCTGCACACCCGCGACCTGGGCGGCCAGGCCACCACCGTGCAGGTGACCGAGGCGGTGTGCCGCGCGGTGGCCGCATCGGCCGGCGCCCGGCTGGCCGCCTGAGCCACGGCACCGACCAGAACAACCCGGAGACAAGACCATGAAGTTCACTGCTGTGCTGCTGGCCACGGCAGCGCTGGCGGCCGCCCCTGCGGCCATCGCGCAGGCCTGGCCCACCAAACCCGTCACCCTGGTGGTGCCGTTCCCGGCCGGGGGTACCACCGACGTGCTGGCCCGTGCGCTGGCCGAGAAGCTGCAGCAATCGCTGGGGCAGACGGTGATCGTCGAGAGCAAGCCAGGCGCCGGTGCCACGCTGGGCGCCGACTACGTGGCCAAGGCCAAGCCCGACGGCTACACGCTGCTGATGGGCGCGGTGCACCACACCATCGCCACCAGCGTCTACAAGAAGCTGCCCTACGACTTTCAGAAGGACCTGGCGCCCATCACCACCGTGGCCCTGGTGCCCAACGTGCTGGTGATCAGTGCCAGCACGCCGGCCACCGACGTGAAGTCGCTGGTGGCACTGGCCAAGGCCGCGGCCAACCCTTTCACCTACGGCTCCAACGGCAACGGCACGGCGCAGCACCTGATCGGCACCCAGTTCGCCGACATGAACGGCATCACGCTGCTGCACATCCCCTACAAGGGCAGCGGCCCGCTGACCACCGACCTGATCGGCGGCCAGGTGCAGATGTCGTTCGACACGGTGACGCCGGTGCTGCCGCACATCAAGGCCGGCAAGCTCAAGGCGCTGGCGGTGACCACCGCCAAGCGCTCGACCGCGCTGCCCGACGTGCCGACGATGGACGAAGCCGGCATGAAGGGATTCGACCTCGGCACCTGGTTCGGCGTGCTGGCGCCGGCGGGCACGCCCAAGGACGTGGTGGCCAGGCTCAGCACCGAGATGGTCAAGGTGATCCAGGCGCCCGAGTTCCGCCAGCGCATGCACGAGATCGGCGCCGAGCCCATCGGCAACACGCCCGAGCAGATGGCCCAGCAGATCAAGGCCGATACCGAGAAGTACGCCAAGCTCGTCAAGAGCGCCAAGGTGATGATCGACTGATCGCGAGCCCCTGCTTCAGCCCCGCCTGCGCACTGGCGGGGCGACGCGCGGGGTCCAGCACGTTCTCGCCCATCGCGGCCTGCGAGGCCGCGTCGGGCACGATGACCTGCACCGCGCTGCCACCGGCGCACAGCGCCGCCACTTCGGCCCGCAGGTGGCCGCTGACCGGGTTGCCTTCGCTGTAGCCAAAGGGTGAAAGCACCACCACGCGGGCATGGCCGGCGGCCGCATCGGCGTGTGTCATCGAGGCGATGCCGCCGTCCATCCACTGGCGTCCGCCGAAGGGCACCACCGGCCAGGTGCCGGGCACGGCGCAGCTGGCAGCCACCGCTTGCACCAGGCTGCAGCCGCTGGCCTCGTCGAACAGCCGGCGTTCGCCACTGTGCACGTTCACCGCCGAGACCCGCAGCGGCCGCGCGGGCCAGGCGGCCTGCGGCAGCCGCGCGGCCACGATGGCCAGGCGCTGTGCCAGCGAAGGCGTGGCGCTGCGCAGCGCGAAAGCCCCGATGCGGCGGCGCGCGGCGCCCAGGTCGCCGCCCACCTTGTCGAACAGCGCGCGGTTGAGGCGGTCCGCCTCGGCCTGCGAGTAGGGCCTGAACTGCTCGGGCGAATCGGCCGGCGGGTGGAGCTGCAGCGCCAGCAGCGCTTCCACGTCCTGGCCGCAGGCCAGCTGGGCACCGGCCACCGCGCCGGCCGAAGTGCCCACGAACAGGTCGGCATCGGCCAGCCGCAGGCCCGCACGCGCCAGCCCGGCGATCACGCCTGTGGTCCAGGCGATCCCGGCCACGCCGCCGCCGCCCAGCACCACCGCCAGCGAGCCCGGCCGCCAGCCCATCAGATGACGCCCCGCTCGGCCAGCGCGCGGCGCTCTTCGCTGCTCAGACCCAGCAGGCCGCCGTATACCTCGTCGTTGTGCTGACCCAGGTCGGGCGCGGGCTCGATGGGCTTGTTCTCGCGGCCTGAGAAGCGCGGGAACACGCCGGCCATCTTCACCGGGCCGATCCTGGGGTGCTGCACCGTGGCGATGCTTTCGCGCGCGGCGTAGTGCGGGTCCTGCATGATCTCGTCGATGGTGTAGATGAAGGAGTAGGCCAGCTTGGCCTCGTCCAGCTTGCGGCACAAGGACTCCACCGGCTCGCGCTCGATCCAGTCAGCCACGACGGCGTTGAGTTCGTCCACATGTTCCCAGCGGCCGGTGTGGCTGCGCAGCCTCGGATCGGCGGCCAGGTCGGATCGCTCCATCACCGCACACAGCCGCTGGAAGCCTGCATCGGCCGAGCAGGTAAATATCAGGTAGCGGCCGTCGTGGGTGCGAAAGTGCTCGCCCGGCGCCGCCGCAAAGTGCTTGTTGCCGCGGCGCTGGCGCACCACGCCCAGCCGGTCGTATTCAGGCACCAGCACCTCGGTGAAGCGGATCACCGATTCATACATCGACAGGTCGATCTCCTGGCCTTCGCCGCCCGTGGTGTCGCGGTGATACAGCGCCATCATCAGCGAGAAGGCGCCCAGCAGCGCCGTCTGGTAGTCGGCGGTGGACGTGCCGCTGCGCACCGGCGGCCGGTCGGCATAGCCGGTGATGCCCATCAGCCCGCCGAAGGCCAGGCCGATGCGGTCGTAGCCGGCGCGCTCGCGGTACGGCCCGGTCTGGCCGAAGCCCGAGACGCGCAGCATCACCAGCCGCGGGTTGTGGCGCCGCAGTGCTTCCCAGCCGCAGTTCCAGCGTTCCAGCGTGCCGGGGCGGAAGTTCTCGACCACCGCATCGGCTTCCTTGACCAGCTGGTACAGCAGCGCCTGTCCCGCGGGCTGGCGCAGGTCCAGCGTGATCGACTTCTTGTTGCGCGCCTCCACCTGCCAATACAGGCATTCGTCGTCGACGAACGGTCCCAGATCGCGCACGGTGTCGCCCCGCTCGGGCACTTCCACCTTGATCACTTCGGCACCGAAGTCGCCGAACAAGGTGCAGGCCACCGGGCCGGCCACCATGGTGCCCAGGTCCAGGATGCGCACGCCGCTGAGCAGGTGCGGCCCGGCCGCGTGTGGTGTCGTCGTCATGGCCGCAGCGCCTCCACCACCACCGCCGGCGCGCCGCTGGCGACGGGCTCCACGCGGTAGTCGGCCAGGTCGGCGCGCCGGGCCATGTGCCAGTAGTCGTCGTTGCGGAAGGGGGTGGTGGCCACCACCCGGCCCTGTGCATTGCGGTACCAGTTGCTCATGCCCTTGTGCGTCCAGATCATGCGGTCGTGCGCGGCCTGCACCCGCTGGTTGTAGGCGTCGTGGCTGTCCTGGCGCACTTCCAGGCAGAAGCGCTGTCCGCGCTGGCGCGCCATCGCCTGCCGCAGGATGTTCAGGATGTACGCGGTCTGCGTCTCCAGCAGCGCCACCACGCTGCCGCCGTGGCCCAGCGCGGTGTTGGGCCCGGCCAGCATGAAGAAGTTGGGAAAGCGCGGAATGGCCACGCCCATGAAGGCTTCGGCGCCATGGGCGTCCCAGGCCTGCCGCACCGACAGCCCGCCGCGGCCATGCAGCTGGAAGGACGACAGCAGGTTGATGGCATCGAAGCCCGTGGCCACGACGAGCACGTCGGCCGTGTGGCGGCTGCCATCGTCGCTGACGATCTGCGGCCCCTCCACCGCGCGGATGCCCCCGGTGACCAGCTTCACATGCGGCCGCGCCATCGTGCGGTACCAGCCGTTGTCCATCAGCATGCGCTTGCCAAAGGGCGGGTAGTCGGGCAGCACCTCGGGCAGCAGGTCCTGCCGCTCGCCCAGTTCCTGCCGGATGTAGTCGGTGAAGTGGGCGCGGTGGCGGTCGTTGGTGCGGTTGATCGAGCGTTCAGGGTGCGGCCATGCCGGGTCGATCTGCAGCGACGCATGGATGCGGTCGTTGAACACATAGGCCAGCCGCTGGCGGTACCACTCCTGGTAGTAGGGCAGCTCGCGCAGCAGGAAGCGGGCAGGGGCAGGCACCTCCTGCTTGAACTTCTCGAACGGCGCGGCCCACTGCCTGGAGCGCTGGAACACGGTGAGCTGCGCCACCTCGTCGGCGATGGCCGGCACCACCTGCATCGCGCTGGCGCCGTTGCCGATCACTGCCACCCGCTGGCCGCGCAGGTCCAGCCCCTGCGGCCAGCGCGCGGTGTGAAAGCAGGGGCCCGCAAAGTGCTCCAGCCCCGGAATGGCCGGCATCTTGGGCACGTTCAACAGCCCCACCGCGCTGATGAGGACATCGGCCGACAGGTCGTGCGTGCGACCGCCCTCGTCCACCGTGCGCACCTGCCAGCGGGCAGTGGCTTCGTCGAAGCGGGCCGAGGCCACGCGGGTGTTGAAGCGGATCAGCCGCCGCACACCGAAGCGATCGGCCACGCTCTCGAAGTAGGCCTGGATCTCCCCCTGCAGCGCGAAGTAGCGCGACCAGTCCTGCTTGGCGAACGAGTACGAGTAGATGTGGTTGGGCGTGTCCACGCCGGCGCCCGGATAGCGGTTTTCCCACCAGGTGCCGCCCACCTCGGCGTTCTTCTCGATCACCACGCAGGGGATGCCCGCGCCCTGCAGCCGGATGGCCGCGCACAGGCCCGCCACGCCGGCGCCGATCACCACCACCTGGAAGCCGGCCGGTACCTGGAAGCGGCCCAGCTGGTCGATCTGCAGGTCGGCATCCAGCCCGAGGCCGGCGCCGATCATCGCCCCGTAGGAGGGTGGTATGGGCTCGCCGACGCCGGCTTGCAGCATGGCCACCAGGGTGTCGGCGTCGGGCGAGGGCAGAGCGGGCGGGCGGCCCCGCTTCCACGCGCTCAGCGCCTGCAGCGCGGCATGGCGCACCTCCGCCTGCACGTCGTCGGGCAGGCCGCCCGAGTCGTTGTCGTCGATGCCGCGGATGCGTGAGCACTGGTAGCGGGGCGACAGCCATCGGCGGTCGCCGGTCAGGTGCAGCAGCACCATCAGCAGCGTGGGCAGGTTGGCGGCGGGCAAAGCGCCTTGCAGCTCGGCGATCCAGTCGTCCGTGGCAGCAGCGGTGGTGGCAGTCGTCGTCATGGGGGCAGGTGTCGAATGGTCAGGGCTCATTGCGGCGTGATGCCGGCTTGGCGCACCACCTCGCCCCACTTGGCGTGCTCGGTGCGAATGGCCTGGTCGAAGGCTTGCGGCGTGCTGGGGTCGGGCTCGAAGCCCAACGTGGTGAGCTTGTCGGCAATGGCCGGCATCGCCATCACCTGGGCCAGCTGGCTGCTCAGCCTGGCCACGATCTCGGGCGGCGTGCCCTTGGGTGCGACGATGCCAAGCCAGCCCACGGCCTCATACCCCGGCACGCCTGCTTCGGCCACCGTGGGCACGTCGGGCAGCACCCTGGAGCGCTTGCTGTCCAGCACCGCCACCGCCTTGAGCTTGCCGGCCCTGACGTTGGCCAGCTGGGCGCCGATGGTGTCCACCATCACCGGTACCCGGCCCGACATGACGTCGATGGAAGCTTGCGCGCCACCCGGGTAAGGCACCGAGCCCAGCTTGACGCCGGCCTTGGCATTGAAGAGCTGCATCGCCAGCTCGAAGGCCTGCGCGCCCGACGCGAACATCATCGAGCCGGGCTGTTCGCGCGCCTGCCTGACGATGGTGGCCACCGTGGGCTCGGGCAGCGCGGGCGAAGCCAGCAGCACCATCGGCGCCTTGGCCACCATGGCCACCGGCGCGAAGGCCGTCAGCGGGTCGTAGGGTGTGTTCTTCTGCAGGTGCGGGCCAGTGACCATCGTGCCGCTGACGGCCACGCCGATGGTGTAGCCGTCAGGCGGCGCCTTGGCCACCGCCTGCATGCCCAGCATGCCGCCCACACCCGGCTTGTTGTCCACCACGAAGGGCTGGCCGTTCATGGCCTGCAGCTCGGTGGCGATGAGCCGGCCCACCGTGTCGGAGGCACCGCCCGCGGTGTAGCCCACCACCAGGCGCACCGGCTTGCTGGGCCAGGCCTGGGCCGTGGCCAGCGGCGCGGCGGCCAGGGTGATGGTGGCCAGCGCGGCCTGCGCCATGGCGCTGAGGAAGGAGCGTTTGTTCATGCCGTGAGTACTCCAGGTGTGCGGGGCTTGCCTGCGTGAGCGCATTTCAGCGCCGGCCCGTGGTGGCCGGCGCGCTGACGAAGCCCGGCGTTTACGATGTGAACGTTCTAGTCGTTTTCCCCAGGAGCAGGCTGATATGCGTACCCCCCCGCCAGGCGCCTCGCCCGAGTCCTCGCCGCTCAAGGGCACGCAGGCCGTGGACCGGGCGCTCGACCTGCTGCGCCGGGTGGCGGCGCACCATCCGGCCGGCATCACCGTCACCGCGCTGGCCGCCGAGGCCGGGCTGGACCGCGCCACCGCCTACCGCCTGGCCAGCAGCCTGGCGCTGTCGGGCTTCGTGGAGCGCGATCCGCGCAAGCGCTACCGGCTGGGGCTGCAGGCCATGCAGCTGGGCCTGGCCTCGATGACGCGCGCGCCGCTCGTCGAGGCCTGCCGGCCGCTGATGCAGCGGCTGGCCCGCCAGACGGGCGACACCGTGTTCCTGGTGGTGCGCAACGGCGACTATGCCCACTGCCTGCATTGCGAAGAAGGCGACTACCCCATCAAGGCGCTGGTGCTGCAGATCGGCGGCATGCGGGTGCTGGGCGTGGGTTCGGCCGGGGTGACGTTGGCTTCGCGCCTGCCCGACCCGGAAATCGAAGCCCTGCATGCGCGCCACCGCAGCGAATTCATGCCCACGGGCCTCAGCCTGGTGCGCCTGCGCAGCCTGGTGGCCACGGCGCGGCAGCAGGGCTATTCGTCCACCACCGGCCTGGTGAACGAGAGCGTGGGTGGCGTGGGCATGAGCTTCGAGCTCAAGAGCGGTGGCCATGCGGCGATCAGCATCGCCGCCATCCGCGCGCGCATGGGCCGCGAGCGCAAGCTGTGGATGGCCCAGCTGCTGGCCACGGAGCTGCGCAGCGCAGGCTATGCGCTGCCACCCCCCGGGTAATCCCCGCTGTTCCAAAACTAACCAGTTCGTACATTGTCGGCAGGCGTCGGCACTGCATCGGCGCAAGCGGATGGAGACCTGCCGACATGGACGACTGGATCAACC
>CAKZXL010000916.1 GCA_937883885.1 uncultured Aquincola sp.
AGAGGCCCTCGGGATCAGTGGGAAGAAGACCACGCATGCCGAGCATGCGGGGCATCGTGCCATAGCCCGCCACGCGGCCTATCGGCACATGCACTGTCAACCGATCATGGCTGACCGCAGGCCCGGCTCAGGCCCGCGTGATGGCGCTGAGCTCATGAAGCCGCTGCCACGGCAGGCCCCGCACCAGGGCATCGAATTGCGCCTGCGTGAGCGTCCACGATGGCGTCACGCCGCCAGCGACGGGCCACACGAAACGCCCGGTGTTCAGGCGCCGCGACGCGCACCACAGCCCGAAGCCGTCATGCATGAGCAGCTTGACGCGGGTGCCACGGGCATTGGCGAACAGATAGCCGTGGTGAGCGTGCGCCACGCCGAACACCTGCACCACGCGCGCCAACAGCCGCTCGGGTCCAGCCCGCATGTCCACGGGCTCGACGGACAGCCACATCGCGTCGATGCGGATCATCGAAGCAGCTCGCGCATCCAGGCCGCGCATTCGCCAGCTGCACTGGCCGGCCAGGTCACTGTGACGGCGGTCGCGCCGCGCTGCAGCTCGATGCGGATGTCGGCAGCCACGGGTGGTGCAGCCGGTGTCGGCATCGGAACGGGCAAGAACTTGGGCGTCGCGGCCTTCGCCTGCATTGGCGTCTCCGGCGCCTTCGCGGCGCTGTCCATCTCGGTGCTCACCTCGGCTTCCTTGACCCATCGCCGGACCAGATTCGCGTTGATGCCGTTTGCCAGAGCCACCGCGGCGGACGACACACCGGGCTGGCAGCAGGTGGCCACGATGTGCGCCTTGAACTCTGCGCTGTGAATTCGCCGGCGACGCCGGCCCTGGCCGCGGACTGCTGAAGTGTCCATTTCTCCACCAAGAGTTAAGTGGAGAAGAGCATCCTTTGCCATTCCCAGGAATCAAGGTGGGCGGACTGGACGCTCACGAACGTGGGAACGTAGTGAGGGACGATTTGCAGGACCTCAGGCACCGGCCGGTGGTGGGTCACAAGGCCGATGCCGCGGCGTGTGCGACGAGCAAGCGAAGGTAAAGCTGGTCGCGCTGTGCATGCAGCCGGGCGCATCGGTGTCGCGCTTGGCGCGCGAGTGCGGCGTCAACGCCAACCAGGTGTGTCGCTGGCTGCGCGAACGCGGGCATGTGAGGCGGCCTCGCGCAGCCACCGGCCGAGCGGTGACGGCGTGGCCGTGCCCGTGGTGTCCACGCCGATGCCGGCCGAGGACAGCGTGCCAGCCGTGGTGCAGAGCAGGCCCGCCTGGCCAAAGGCGTAGTCGTGGAGCTGGGCGGCTTCGACATGCGGCATGTTGGCCAGGTGATCGAGGTGCTCAGGGGCTGCGGTGTTCCAGCTCGACGAAGGCCTGAATGTGTACCTGCACCGCGCGCCGGTGGACTTCCGGCTGAACATCAACGGCCTGGCTGCCCTGGCGGAGCAGGCGCTGCGGCTGGACCTTTTCGCCGAATGCGCGTACGTGTTCGCCGATGGCATCACGCGTGGCCTTGAACGTGCGGAGCACGGCGGCTTCACGCCCGTCGCCATACGACATGTAGAAGCTGTAGACATCAATTGCTTGATCCATCGCGCACTCCTGCATGCACCGGGCTGGTCGACCGAAGTTCGATGGTATGGATCCTCGCAGGCCGGGCCGAAGCAAGTCCGATCGTGTTGAATGGGCTTCGCGTCGCACCAGCCACGGCACCGCCCAATCGGCCGAAGAAGTCGTTGCAGTCCGCAGCCTTGCGCAGCGACAGGGTCGACCTGGAACACCCCGGTAGTCGCCCCCTTGAGGTCGTGACCTCAAGGACGAGACACTGTAGTCGTGCGCCATGGACGATCTGCTCCAGGTGGCTCACCGACGCCGCCGGGATTTCATCCGCCCCAAGCCTGGCAGACGTCCTTGCCACTGGGCGAATGGCGCAGGCGATTGAGGAAGTCCAGCTGAAGCTTCGCCACAGCACTACCCTGCACAAGCGCCTCTCGCAGCCACAGGCCCGCTTCGCATCGGTCGGTCTTCACTGCTCTCCCATACAGCGTGGGGCCAACCAGCAAGGCCCAGCCCAGAAGCTCCTGGGCTTCGACATGGCCCTGCGCGGCGGATTGACGCAGCAGCCTGAGCATCGTGTCGAATTCACCGGCCGTCTGCGCCTCGAGGGCCAACTGCAGCTGCTGCTCAGCATTCGCCCAGGCCGGCGACGTGCGTCGTGGCTCTTCCGCTGAACTGGTAGCCGCGGCAACGACGAGCAGGACCAGGGCCGCCAGACAACGAACGTGAACCACGAGAGGCACAGGCCCACGGTCGCAAACAACGGCTTGCATCGATGTCTCCATCAGAAAAGCGATGGGCACATCATCTCGGGGCCGAACCAAGCCCCCAAACTGGATCTTCCTGACCCAGCCTCAGGCTCAGGCAGATGCCCGTCGGTCAACGAACGACGGAAGGGCATGTGTTGGCCAGCCAGTTGGGCCCTGCTCCGCAGGATTTCATGTCGACGCGTTCCCGTCGTTGCCCTGAGGCGCGGAGAAGAGGGCAAATCCGAGAAGACCGCCCCCTCCTTGTCGCTCGTCGGTTTCTCATCGTGGTCGCATCAACGCAGCAGTGTGACAACCAAAGCCTGAGCCTGCCGACTCTGGCGCAGCACGGCCGCGCCCGCCTGGACCCGCAACTGCTCAGCCGTCTGACGCACAGTCGCTTCGGCGAAGTCCAGATCGACAATGCGTCCCCGTGCCTGTACCGCCTGCTGCTGCATCTGATCCAGATTGGCCCGTACATGCTGCAGCCGCTGGGCAGCCGCACCGAGTGCGGCCCGGAAACCCCCGATGCGCTGAATCGCCCCGTCCAACGCCCAGACGAAGTAACCCGTTGCCTGGGCACCTGCGGTGAGCTCACTGCCCGGCCCGGCGATCGGGTTGGCGTACTTGTCCTCGCTGACCGCGGTCAGCCCTCCCCGCAGCCGTGCCATGTCCGCGCCCACATCAACCACCAGCGTCTCCGCCGGTGTCGCACCGGTCTGCAATCGCAGCACACCACCGCTGAGCAAGCCACCGGCGGACAACTGGACCCCATCGCTGAACAGGCCAGTGCCGCCATAGGTGGTGCGCATCACCAGGTGCCGCAGCTCGCCGCCCAGTGCGTCGTACTCGGCCTGCAGAGCCGCTCGATCATCGGTGGACGTGCTGTCGGTGGCAGCTTCGATGGCCAGGTCGCGCATGCGCAGCAGCACGCTGTGGACCTCACCCAATGCACCCTCCGCGGTCTGCAGCAGGGAGATGCCGTTCTGAGCGTTTTGCATCGCTACCCGCCGACTGCGGGCCAGGGCCTCCAGCCGCGTAGCGATCTGGAGACCCGACGCATCGTCCGTCGCACGCAGCACCCGCTGACTGGTACCTAGTGTCCTGTCCCATTAGTTTCTGGCATTAATCATGCAGGCCAGCGAGGTATCTTAGGAACGGAGATACCACGATGAGAACGGGCAGGCCGAAGGTTGAATTGGTGCTGTCGGA
>CAKZXL010000917.1 GCA_937883885.1 uncultured Aquincola sp.
CGGGTTTTCCATGACGCTCGTGCAGCTGCGCCACCTCATCTCGCTGGCGGAAACCGGCTCCTTCACCCGCTCGGCGGAGCTCATCTGCATCACGCAGCCGGCGCTCAGCCGCAGCGTGCAGGCGCTGGAGCGCGAACTGGGCCAGCCTCTGTTCGACCGCGTGGGCCGCCGCAGCGAACTCACGCCCTTCGGCCGCGAAGTGGTGCAGCGTGCCAAGCAGCTGGTGTTCGAGGCCGACGAACTGGGCGCCAGCGGCCGCCTGATGGTGGCCGGCAAGGCCGGCGCCATCCGCGTGGGGCTGGGCTCGGGCCCCGGCGCGATGCTGATGGTGCCGCTGCTCAAGACCATGGCCACCCGCTACCCCGGCACCCGGCTGGACATCGCCCGCGGCGATACCGCCCTGCTGGTGCAGAACCTGCGCGACCGGCGGCTGGATGCGCTGGTGATCGACGCCCGTTCGCTGGTGCCGGCGCCCGACCTGCGCGTGGAAACGCTGGTGGAAATGCGCGGCGCCTTCCTGTGCCGGCCCGACCATCCGCTGACGCGCTGGAAAGGCACGCTCAAGTTCGCCGCGCTGCGCCAGTTCCCCATCGCCTCCACGCCCTTGAGCGACGAGGTGGCGCGCGGCCTGGTGGAGCGCTACGGGCCGCAGGCCCACCCGGCCGACTGCGTGACCCTGCGCTGCGAAGAAATCGCCGCGCTGGTGGAGGTGGCCCGCCACAGCGACGCGGTGGTGCTGACGGTGCGCGCCGCCGCGCCCGAGCTGGTGGAACTGGACGTGCGGCCGGCGCTGGCCCTGCGCGCCCGCTTCGGCCTGGTGACGCTGGCCGGCCGCGCCCAGGCGCCCGCGCTGCCGTTGGTGCGCGGCCTGGTCGAGCAGCTGATGCACGACTGACGGCCCCGCCGCAGCCATGCGCTGCAGGCATGCAGCTGCGCCTTTCAATGCATTGGACGCCTACCCGGCCGCTGCCTACATTGGCGCCCAAGCCGCCCGGCCGGGCCGGCACGGGAACCCACCGCGATGAACCACTTGCTGGCCACCATGGCCGACCAGGCGCCCGAGTTCGTGCAGCTGCGCCGCGACATCCACCGCCACCCCGAGCTGGCGTTCGACGAACACCGCACCGCCGCCCTGGTGGCCGAGCGGCTGCAAGCCTGGGGCTACGACGTCACACGCGGCCTGGGCGGCACCGGCGTGGTGGGCCGGCTGGTGCGCGGCCACGGCCGCCGCAAGCTGGGCCTGCGTGCCGACATGGACGCGCTGCCGGTGCAGGAGGACAGCGGCGCAGACTGGGCCAGCCGCCGCCCCGGCCTGATGCATGCCTGCGGCCACGACGGCCACACCGCGATGCTGCTGGCGGCCGCCCACCGGCTGGCGCGCGACGGCCGCTTCAGCGGCACGCTGCACCTGATCTTCCAGCCCGCTGAAGAAGGCGGCGGCGGCGCGCTGCGCATGATGGAAGACGGCCTCTTCGAGCGCTTTCCGTGCGACGCCGTGTTCGCGATGCACAACATGCCCGGCATCGCGCAGGGCCGGCTGGTGCTGCGCGACGGGCCGATGATGGCTTCGAGCGACTACGCCACCGTCACCCTGCACGGCCGCGGCGGCCATGGCGGACTGCCGCAGCACACGGCCGACCCCATCGTGGCGGCGGCCAGCCTGGTGATGGCGCTGCAGACCGTGGTGTCGCGCAACGTCGACCCGCTGCAGGCCGCGGTGGTGACGGTGGGCGCGCTGCAGGCGGGCCAGGCCAACAACGTGATTCCGGCGCAGGCGCGGCTGGAGCTGAGCGTGCGTGCGCTCGACCGCGACGTGCGCCAGCTGGTGGAGCAGCGGGTGCGCCAGCTGGTGCAGGCGCAGGCCGAGAGCTTCGGCGTGCGGGCCGAGATCGAGTGGCGGCCCGGCTATGCGGTGCTGGTGAACACGCCGGCCGAAACCGCGCTGGCGCGCGAGGTGGCCATCGAGCTGCTGGGCCAGGACCGGGTGACCGCCCATGGCCCGCAGCTCACCGGCAGCGAAGACTTCGCCTTCATGCTGGAGCAGGTGCCGGGCAGCTACCTGATGATCGGCAACGGCCGCGCGGCGGGCGCCGATGGGCAGGCAGGCGACGGCGCGCCGCTGCGCTGCACCTGCATGGTCCACCACCCCGGCTACGACTTCAACGACGACAACGTGGCCGTGGGCAGCGCCTACTGGGTGGCGCTGGCCGAACGCTTTCTGGCCGGGTGATCCAGCGCCCGCGGGGCGCCGGGTTCAACCCCCGTGCGGCATGAACAGCACCGCCACCGGCAGCTCGGCCAGCGCCTTTTCCAGCGCCAGGCCTTCGTAGCCCACCGACAACGTGCGGCCGGTCAGCACCTCGGTGGCCTGCTGGCCCTTCTTCAGTCGCCGGGCCATGGCCGCCGGCCAGGCGATGTGGGTCTCGGCCCAGGCGGCGCCGGCGGGCCACTGGCCCTGCTCGAAGGCCTGCGCGAACTTGCGCCCGGCCACCACCACCAGCGTGCCTTCGGTGCCGCAGCGGGCAAAGGCGATGGCCTGGTTGCGGCGCTGGCCCGTCACCCGCAGCGGCTGGTAGCTGCCTTCGCTGAACAGCGCCGCATGCTCGGCCCGCAGCTGCAGCAGGCGCCATTGGCACCACAGCTTCAGGCGGCCATCGGCGGGCCGGGTACGGAGGTCTTCCAGCAACGGCGCAGTGCCGGCATCTTGCTGCGCGGCCTCGAAGCCGGCCAGCAGATGCTCGCGCAGCGCATAGTCCACCGGCGTGCGGTTGTCCGGGTCCACCAGCGTCAGCGGCATCAGCTCCGAGCCCTGGTACAGGTCGGGCACGCCCGGCGACACCAGCTTGAGCACCGTGGCGCTCAGGCTGTTGAGCGCGCCATACCAGGCCAGCTCGGCCGCGCGCTGGCGCAGTTCGGTCAGCGCGGGGTTGGGCTGCAGCCGGCCCAGCACGCCGCCGATGAAGCGCTTGAGCGCGGCCTCATAGGCCTCGTTCGGCCGCGTCCAGCTGGTGTGCTGCTTGCCTTCGCGGGTGGCCTTGATCATGTAGGCCTCGATGCGCTCATGGTAGGCCGCCAGTTGCGCATCGTCCAGCGGGTCGGGCGGCAGGCTGCCCAGCAGCGTCTGGTACAGCAGGTAGTCGTCCGAGTCGGAAGGCGCCGGCTTGCCGTCCACCAGCGTGCGCAAGCTGCGGGTGGCCTCGCGCCAGCGGCGCAGGCCCAGGCGCCAGGCGGCCGGCTGCTCCGACAGCACGTTGATGCGCTGGCGCACGTCTTCGGCGCGCTTGTTGTCGTGGGTGCTGCTGGCCAGCATGGTGTGCGGCCAGTGGCGCGCACGGTCGGTGCTGGCGCCGTGGAAGGCCGCGGCCGACAGGCCGAACACCGCCGGCTCGCCGCCCACTTCGTTGAGCGAGATCAGCCGGTGGTAGCGGTAGAAGGCCGTGTCTTCCACGCCCTTGGCCGCCACCGGCGCGCAGAACTGCTGGAAGCGGTGCACGAAGCGGCGCAACAGCGCCTCGGTGGCCGCGCCGCCCAGCCCCGGCGGCGGGTCCAGCAGCAGGCAGCGGCGCAGAAACTCGAACACGCTGTCGTCGGCGATGTCGGTGTGGCGCATCGCATCGGCCACCGCCCAGTCGATGAAGCGCTTGTCCTGCGCGCTGGCCTCGTCGATCACATAGGTGCGGTACACCGGCATGCTGGCGGCCACCTGGGCCAGCGCCTCACGCAGGGTGTTGAAGCCGTAGTCACGGGTGTTGCGGTGGGCCTGTCCCACGCGGTGCAGGGCCTGGGCCAGCAGCGTCAGGTCCGAGGCCAGCGAGCCGCGGGCCACGGCCAGCTTGGCCTCGCGCACGATCTCTTCGTAGTCCTGGCCCACACCGGCGTACTCGCGCCACAGGCGTTCCAGCCGGGCGGCGTTCTTGCGCTCGACGAACAGGCCATTGATGACGTTGGCAAAGCGGTAGCCGGTGGTGCCGTGCAGCGCCCAGTCCTTGGGCACGTCCTCGTGCGCAGCGGCAATCTTTTCGGCCGCCACGTACAGCGGCCACTCGCGCGCCTGCGCGGCCTGCTGCATCAGCGCATCGGCCTGCTCGGGCCGGGCGCGTTGCAGGTAGCCATGCTGCAGCCGCTCGAAGTACTGCCGCGGGTCGAGCAGCCCGTCGGGGTGGTCGATGCGCAAGCCATCCACGATGCCGGCGGCGGCCATGTCCAGCGCGCGGCCGTGGATGGCCTCGAACACCGCCGGGTCTTCCACCCGCATCGCGGCCAGCTCGTTGACCTCGAAGAAGCGGCGGTAGTTGATCTCGTCGGCGGCCACGCGCCACCAGGCCAGGCGGTAGGCCTGGCGGTCGTGCAGCGCGTCCAGCGCGTCGCGGCCGGGCGCTTCGTTGATCGTGTCCAGCACACCGTCGAGCGCGGCGCGCACCTCGTCGTCGGCCAGGGCTTCGGCCAGCGCGGCCTGCAGCCGCGGCACGGCGGCCTGGCGCTCGGCGCGGCGCGCGGCGTCGGGGTCGTCATGCGCGGGCAGTGCCGCCGATTCCTTGCTCAGCCGCTGCATGGTCAGCCGGGCCGGCTCGCCGGAGGGCAGCTCTTCCACCACCAGCTGCAGCACCTTGGCGTAGCTGCGCGGGTCCAGCGGAAACAGGTGCTGGTGGTAGCGGATGGCCAGGCGGCCGTCGGCCCAGGCCAGCTTCAGCTCGCCGCGTTCGAGCACGGTGCCGTAGGCATCGCCCAGCACCGGCACCAGCACCTTGCCGCGCAGGCTGCGGTTGGGCGGCGACCAGTCGATGTCGAAGTAGCTGGCGTGGCTGGAGGCCTGGCCGTTTTCCAGCAGGTCGAGCCACCACGGGTTGTCGGCCCCGAACACGCCCATGTGGTTGGGCACCATGTCCAGCAGCAGGCCCAGGTCGTGCTGGCGCACCGCCTGCGCAAACCGCTCGAAGCCTTCGTCGCCGCCCAGCTCGGGGTTGATCTCGTGGTGGGCCACCACGTCGTAGCCATGCAGGCTGCCAGGGCGCGCCCGCCAGATGGGCGAGCAGTACACATGGCTGATGCCCAGGCGCTTCAGGTAGGGCAGCACCGCGGTGGCCGCCTCGAACCCGAAGTCCTTGTGCAGCTGCAGCCGGTAGGTGGCCCGCGGCACACGCGCCTGCAGCAGCCGGGTGGGGGACGGCACGGGCTCGACGGCCGGGGCGTCCGAGGTCGCGGCAACGGGTGCCGTGGAAGGAATGGCTTGAAGCATCGGTGGCGTTGCCGCAAGCGGCGTCAGAAGATCACTGGCCGGCGGCGCGCACCGCGGGCTCGAAGGTCACCACGGCGCCCGGCCCGGTGAAGCGGCATTCGCCCTCCCCCATCTCGGCCGCCTGCAGGTGCACGGGGTGTTCGTCGGGGCCCAGCGGCAGGCTGGCGCTGCCTTCGCCCAGCAGGGCGCGCACATGCCAGCGGGTGCCGTCTTCGCCCAGCCAGTACACGTGCAAGGTGTCGCCTTCCACCACCTGGCGGCCGGCGCCGTGCAGCTGCGGTATCAGCGGCCACAGGTGCTGGCGCCGCAGCCCCAGCAGCGTGGTCACCAGCTGCAGGCGGCGCTGGCCGGCATCGCGTTGGCGCTCGTCCCAGCGCAGCGTGCTGGCCTGGAAGGTGGCGGCGGCATTGGGGTCGGGGATGCGCTCACGCGCCTCGGGGTGCGAGAAGGTGGCAAAGCGCGAGAACTCGTTGCGCCGGCCATCGGTCACCAGCTGCGCCAGCTCACCCGCGTGGTCGCAAAAGTACAGGAACGGCGTGGTGGCCGCGAACTCGTCGCCCATGAACATCAGCGGCACCTGCGGCGACAGCAGCAGCAGCGTCAACAGCGCTTCCACCTTGGCCAGCGGCGCCGTGGCGTCCACACGGTCGCCCATGGCGCGGTTGCCGATCTGGTCGTGGTTCTGCAGAAAGACGATGAAGGCCGTGGGCGGCAAGCCGGTGCTGGGCTCGCCGCGGCGGTGGCCGTCGGCGAACGGGCTGGGCTGGCCCTGGAAGATGAAGCCTTCGGCCAGCGCCTTGGCCAGCTGGGCCACGGGTTGCTCGGCATAGTCGCTGTAGTAGCCGTCGGTCTCGCCGGTGGCCACCACATGGGCGGCGTGGTGCCAGTCGTCGTCCCACTGGGCCAGGCCATGGCCGGCCGCGGTGCCGGCGGGCGGCGTCAGCAGCTTGACGGAATTGCGCTCGTTCTCCAGCACCAGGTGCACGTGGCGGCGGCGGCCGGGGCCCGCCAGCAGCGCGGCATGGATGTCCTGCACGATGTGGCGCGGCGAGGTGTCCACCAGCGCATGCACCGCGTCCAGCCGCAGGCCGTCCAGGCCGCAGGTGTCCATCCAGTACAGCGCGTTCTCGATGAAGAAGCGGCGCACCGGCGCGTTGTGCTCGCCATCAAAATTGATGGCCGAGCCCCAGGGCGTGTGGTGCTCGGGGTTCACCAGCTCAGGGCAGTAGGCCGCCATGTAGTTGCCGTCGGGCCCGAAGTGGTTGTAGACCACGTCCAGCAGCACCATCAGGCCCAGCGCATGGGCCGCTTCGGCAAAGGCGCGCAGCGCCGCGGGCGGGCCATAGGCGGGGTGAACCGCAAACGGCAGCACGCCGTCGTAGCCCCAGCCGCGCTCGCCCGGAAAGGCGGCCAGCGGCAGCAGCTCGATGGCGGTGATGCCGGCCGCCTGCAGCAGCGGCAGCTTGGCGGCGGCGGCCTCCAGCGTGCCTTCGGGCGTGAAGGTGCCCAGGTGCAGCTCGTACACCACGGCCTCATGCCAGGGGCGGCCTTGCCAGGCGCGGTCGCGCCAGGCCAGCCCGCTCAGGTCGACCACCTCGCTCGGGCCGTGAACGCCTTGCGGGTTGCTGCGCGAAGCGGGGTCGGGCACGGCCAGGTCTTCACGCACGCGGAAGCGGTAGAGCGTGCCCGGCCCGGCGTCCATCACGCGGGCCTGGTGGAAGCCGTCGGCATCGCGCTGCAGCGCATGCTGGCGCAGCACCTGGCCGTCGCCATCGACGATCTCCAGCATGACCATGTCCACGCTGGGCGCCCAGAGGCTGAAGCGGGTGGCGTCGCCGTCGGGCTGGGCTCCGAAGCGTGGGGTCTGCGCCTCTGCCTCGCTCATGCGGCGGCCTTGGCCTGCACCACGTGGCCCGGCAGCACGGCCTTGGGCAGCGTGCTGCCCAAAGGCGGCGTGCCCAGCAGCGGCATCGCAGGCAGCGGGGGCACGGCCGGCTTGGGGTTGGAAGCCGCCAGCACCGGCGTGCGGCCGGCGGTGGGCCGGCGGAAGTAGCCGCGGGGCACCACCACGATGCCGCTGTCGCTGACGTGGAAGCGCTGGCTGTCGCGTTCGCGGTCGCCGCCGATCACTTCGCCGGCCGGGATGTCGTTGTCCTGGTCGATGATGGCGCGGGTGATGCGCGCACCACGGCCGATGGTGCTGCGCTCCATCACGATGCAATGCGACAGCTGGGCGTCGTCGCACACCGTGACCGAGCTGCGCAGCATCACGTGGTCGAGCCGCGCATTGGTGACCACGCAGCCCGAGCCGATGGTCGAGCGGGTGACCACGCCGCTTTCGATCTGCGCCGATTCCGACGGGTCCTGGCTGGCGTACACCGGCCAGCTGGGGTTGGTCATGCGAAAGCGCGGCTTGGCGCCCAGGGTGTCGAAGTGGGCCTCGAAATAGGCCTCGATGGTGCCGACGTCGCGCCAGTAATGCGGGTCTTCGTGGTCGGCCAGGCCGGGCACGTGGTTGGTGGTGAAGTCGTAGGCCAGCACGCGGTGGCTCTTGGCCAGGCGCGGCAGGATGTCGCCGCCGAAGTCGCGCTCGCCATTGCGGTGGGCGCGCTTGAGCTCGTCCAGCAGCACGTCGGTGCGGAAGATGTAGTTGCCCATCGACGCCAGCGCATGCGTGGGCCGGCCGGGCATGGGCACGGCCATCTTGGGCTTCTCGCGGAACTCGCGCACCATCAGGTCGGCGTCGGTCTCGACGATGCCGAACTGCGAGCACTTTTCCAGCGACACCGGCAGCGTGGCCACGCTCACGTCGGCATCGGCGGCGATGTGGGCATCCAGCATCTGGCGCACGTCCATGCGGTAGACGTGGTCGGCGCCGAACACGGCCACGTAGTCGGGGCGGTGGGTTTCGATCAGGTGCAGGTTCTGCCAGACGGAATCGGCGGTGCCGCGGAACCACTCCGGGCCGTCGCGCATCTGCGGCGGCACCACGGTGATGAAGTGGTCGGGGATGAAGCGGGCCATCGTCCACGACTGCCGCACATGCTCGATCAGCGCCTGCGACTTGTACTGCACCAGCAGGTAGATGCTGTTGATGTCCGAGTTGACGAGGTTGCTCAGCACGAAATCGACCACGCGGTGCTTGCCGTTGAAAGGCACCGACGGCTTGCACCGGTGCTGCGTCAAGGGAAAGAGCCGGGAGCCTTCACCGCCTGCCATCACGAAGGCGAGCACCGAGGGTTGTCGTTGTTGCATTGCGCGTTCCTTACTACCGCCTGTTGCAGAAAGTGTCCGGGGCCGGTGGCCCGTTCTTCGTAGGACGGCACCTCATGCCGAAGTCGGTGACTGCGGTCTTCCATCGGCAATCCATGCCCGGATCTGCCGCAATCCCGGGAACCCGGGAAGCGGGGCAGAGCAGCCCGGAAGCACGGCCCGCCGTGTCACGAGACGTTCCTGGGCACTTCAATGGCGAGCGGTGTGCCGCGTTGTGCGCCCGCGGCTGCCCGGCTCATGGGGCCCGCCTGCCCGCCCGCCGGGAACACGCGTTGCCCCTGCGGCGTGACGGCGCTCGCGCTTACACACGAACACATTGCACGAGGATGCTCATGCCCCCTGCTACTTCTTCCGCACCCGACGGCATGGCCCAGCGGCCGGTGCGACTGCACATCAACGGCCGCGCCACCACGCTGCTGGTGGCGCCCTGGGTGACGTTGCTGGACCTGCTGCGCGACCATGCCGACCTCACCGGCACCAAGAAGGGCTGCGACCACGGCCAGTGCGGCGCCTGCACCGTGCTGCTGGACGGCAAGCGCATCAACAGCTGCCTGACGCTGGCCGTCTCGCACGACGGCGCCACCATCACCACGGTCGAAGGCCTGGCCGCCGAAGACGGCACGCTGCATCCTTTGCAGCAAGCCTTCATCGACCACGATGCCTTCCAGTGCGGGTACTGCACCCCGGGGCAGCTGTGCTCGGCCATGGGCCTGGTCCAGGAAGGCGGCGCCGAGACACCCGAGCAGCTGCAGGAGCTGATGAGCGGCAACCTGTGCCGCTGCGGTGCCTACCCGCAGATCGTCAAGGCCGTGTCCACCGTGGCGCTGCGCCCGCGTGACAGGGGCGTGGCATGAGCCCGTTTGAACACCTGATGCCCGCCGACCTGCCCGCCGCGCTGCAGGCGCTGGGCCGGCCCCCCGCCACCCGCGCCGACGGCGCCCGACCGCTGGCCGGCGGCACCAACCTGCTCGACATGATGAAGGCCGACCTGATGCGGCCCACGCGCCTGGTGGACGTGCACCGGCTGCCCTTGCAGGCCATCTCCGCCACGCCCGACGGCGGGCTGCAACTGGGCGCGCTGGCCACCAATGCCGCCACCGCCGCCCACCCGCTGGTGCGCGAGCGCTACCCGCTGCTGGCGGCGGCCTTGCTGTCGGGCGCTTCGCCGCAGATACGCAACATGGCCACCAACGGCGGCAACCTGTTGCAGCGCACCCGCTGCGCCTACTTCTACGACGCGCAGGTGCCCTGCAACAAGCGCCAGCCCGGCAGCGGCTGCCCGGCGCGCGAAGGGCTGGCGCGCTCGCATGCCATCCTGGGTGCCAGCGAACACTGCGTGGCCACGCATCCGTCGGACTTCTGCGTGGCGCTGCGCGCACTCGACGCCACGGTGCATGTGCAATCGGCGCGCGGCAGCCGCGCCATCCCGATGGCCGACTTCCACCGCCTGCCCGGCGACCGGCCCGAGGTGGACACCGAACTGCAGCCCGACGAGCTGATCACGCACCTGAGCCTGCCGCCGGCAGCGGCAGGCTTTGCCCGCCATGCCACCTACCTGAAGCTGCGGGAGCGGGCCTCGTACGCCTTTGCGCTGGTGTCGGTGGCAGCCGCGCTGGACCTGGATGGCGAGGGCCGCATCCGCGAGGCGCGCATCGCCCTGGGCGGCGTGGCCCACAAGCCCTGGCGCCTGCCCGAAGCCGAGGCCCTGCTGCAAGGCCAGACGCCCGGCGCCGAAGCCTTCGGCCAGGCCGCCGCGCGCCTGCTGCAAGGCGCACAGGCCTGCGGCGCGCCAGGCACCGACAACGCCTTCAAGCTGCCGATGGCCCACCGCGCCGTGGTGCGTGCACTGTCGATGGCCAGCGAAGGCGAACTCACCAACACCGGCCCGCTCGCGGGCCTGGCCACCGCGGCCGCACGCAGGGAGGCTTGATGAACGATCGCTTCAACCCGGTGGACAGCACGCTGCCCGACCTGATGGCCCAGCGCCCGCCCGTGACCCTGGGCATGCCGCTGCCCCGGCTGGACGGCCCGGCCAAGGTGAGCGGCCGCGCCCGCTATGCGGCCGAGCACCCGGCCGGCGACCTGCTGTACGGCGTGATCGTCGACACCCCGGTGGCCCGTGGCCACATCGAGCGCATCGACGTACGCCGCGCGATGGCGGTGCCCGGCGTGGTGGAGGTCATCACCCACGAGAACCGGCCGCGCATGCGCTCGCTGGACCTGTTCTACAAGGACATGACGGCGCCGGTGACCGGCAGCCCCTTCAAGCCGCTGCACGACGACCAGGTGCACTACAGCGGCCAGCCGGTGGCCGTGGTGGTGGCCACCAGCTTCGAGGCAGCTCGCCATGCCGCCACGCTGGTGGACGCCCAGGTGGCCGCCGAGCCGCACCAGACCGACCTGATGGCCGTGCTGCCCGAAGCCCGCGAGCCCAGCGCGCTGCGCGCCGGCTTCAAGCCGCCGCCCAAGCCGCGCGGCGATGCAGAGGCCGCCTATGCGCAGGCGCCGGTGCAGGTGGAGGCCGAGTTCCACCACGGCGCCGAGCACCACAACCCGATGGAGCTGCACGGCACCACCGTGATCTACGGCCGCAACCGGCACCTGACGGTGCACGACAAGACCCAGGGCTCGCAGAACGTGCGCTGGGTGCTGTCGCGTGTGTTCGGCCTGCCCAAGAGCCGGCTGACGGTGAAGAACGAGTTCGTCGGCGGCGCCTTCGGCTCGGGCCTGCGGCCGCAGCCCACGGTGCTGCTGGCCACGATGGCGGCGCTGAAGCTCGAACGATCGGTGCGCGTGGTGCTCACGCGGCAGCAGATGTTCAACTTCGGCCACCGGCCCGAGAGCTGGCAGCGTGTGAAGCTCGGCGCCGCGCCCGATGGCGAGCTGCTGGCGCTGACGCACGATGCGGTGGGCGCCACCTCACGCAAGGAAGACTATGTGGAGGTGGTGGTGAACTGGTCGAGCCAGCTCTACCGCAGCCAGACCGCGCGCCTGGGCTACCAGCTGGCCGAACTGGACCATTACAGCCCGATGGACATGCGCGCGCCCGGCGCCGCCCATGGCGTGCATGCCATCGAGGTGGCGATGGACGAACTGGCCCACCGGCTGCAGATGGACCCGGTGGCGCTGCGGCTGAAGAACTACGCCGACCACGACTACAACGAGGACCTGCCCTTTTCCAGCAAGGAGCTGCGCGCCTGCTACCAGCAGGCGGCCGAGCGCTTCGGCTGGGAAGGCCGGCCGCAGGCGCCGCGCTCGATGCGCGAAGGCCGCGAGCTGGTGGGCTGGGGCATGGCCAGCGGCACCTGGGACGCGATGCAGATGTTCGCCCGCGTGCATGCGGTGCTGCAGTCCGACGGCAAGCTGCTGCTGCGCACCGCGGCCAGCGACATCGGCACCGGCACGCTGACGGTGATGACCCAGATCGGCGCTGCTTCGATGGGCATGGCGATGGAGGACGTGACCTTCGAGCTGGGCGACTCCAACCTGCCGGTGGCGCCGGTGGAAGGCGGCTCATCCCACGTCACCACCATCGGCTCGGCGGTGCAGGGCGTGTGCGAGCGGTTGCAGCACAAGCTGTGGGAGCTGGCGCGCAAGCAGCCCAATTCGCCCTTTGCCACCTGCCGCTTCCACGACGTGGGCTTTGCCAAGGGCTTCATGTACCTGCGCTTCGAGCGCGACGTGACGGTGCGGCTGACCGACATCCTGGCGGCCGCCGGCCTGAAGGGGCTGGAAGAAAAGTACCTGATGCTGCCCGCCGTGCTCAAGCAGAAGAAGTACACCCGCGCGGTGCACTCGGCGGTGTTCTGCGAGGTGAAGGTGGACGAGGACTTCGGCACCGTCCGCGTGACGCGGGTGGTCAGTGCCATTGCGGCCGGCCGCATCATCAACCTGCAGACGGCGCGCAGCCAGATCATCGGCGGCGTGGTGTGGGGCATCAGCCAGGCGCTGCACGAAGAGACCCAGGCCGACCAGCAGCTGGGCCGCTTCATGAACCGCGACTTCGCGCAGTACCACGTGCCGGTGAATGCCGACATCCACGACATCGACGTGATCTTCGTGGAAGAGAAGGACCGCATCGCCAGCCGCCTGGGCGCCAAGGGCGTGGGCGAAATCGGCCTGGTGGGCGTGGCCGCAGCCGTGTGCAACGCCATCCACCATGCCACCGGCCGCCGCATCCTGAGCCTGCCGATGACGCCCGACAAGGTGATGGCGCCATGAGCAAGGGGCGGGCATTGGTAACAGCAGCAGGGGCCAGTGCGCCCGCCGCGGGCCCCGTAGGCCAATGCTGACGGCACTTGCCGGTTGCAGCCGACTGCCCCGGCAAGGGCCCCGCCCTAATCTCACTTCACCGGTGGCCCGCCCTCGAGCCACAGGCCCCAACAACCGGCCACCAGGCTGGTGATCATCAAATCAAACTTTGGAGTGAACTCATGAACCTCATCATCTGGCTGGTTGTCGGCGGGCTCATCGGATGGGTCGCGAGCATGATCATGCGCACCGACGCGCAGCAGGGCGTGATCCTGAACGTGGTGGTCGGCATCGTCGGCGCCATGCTCGGCGGCTGGCTGCTGTCGCCGCTGGTCGGCGCCGGTACGGTGAATCAGGGTGACTTCAGCGTGATGGGCCTGCTGCTGTCGCTGGGCGGCGCGATCATCCTGCTGGCGATCGTGAACCTGGTGCGTCGCGGCAGCGTCCGCTGACCGCAGCGGCTGCGCCACGGCGCAGCCGAACGAGCAAGCTCAACGCGCCCTGCGGGGCGCGTTGTCACGTTCAAAGACCAGTCAGCCCAAGAAAGGGCTGGCCAGCTGCATCAGACCCAGCAGCACGCCGCACACCGCCAGGTGCACGAAGCGGTGGCGCCAGCCGGCCGCCAGGTCGATGCCCAGGCGCACCGACAGGCAACCCCACAGCATCACCAGCAGCAGGGCCGCGGCTTCAGGGCGTTCGAGTGGGTGACCGCCAGCCTTCATCAGGCCGACGAGCGCGACCCAGAGGCCAGCGCCCATGATGGTGGAAGCCGTCACCTCGTTGAAGGCGGGCTTGCGCAGAAGAATGCCAACGACTTGCATGGCGCAAGCGTAGCGCGTTGCGCCCGCCGCCGATCCTGCAAACAGCAGGGGCGCGATGCCCCAGCTCGGCCCTGGCGCAGGCACACTCGGCCTGTCGCACACCGCCCGCGCTGCAATGACATCACTTCCCGCATCTTCGGCCGCCACCGCTGACACCTTTGCCGCCTCCACGGCGCTGCCGCCGGATGACGATTGGCGAGAGATGTTGCACAACGAAGTGCATGCGCGGCCCTCAGCGCGCATCCGCCTGCCGGCGCTGGTGTTCACCGTGGCCGTGCTCAACCATGGCGTCAGCCGCGAGGACGAGTGGGCGCACCTGAAGCAGCTGCCCGGCCAGGCCGGCCTGCGGCTGGAAGACCTGCACGGCAACTTCCTGCGCCTGCGCTTTGCCGACCACACGCTGAAGTGGGAACGCCACACCGAATTCACCCGCTATGCGGTGGTGCAACCGCTGCCCGAAGGCGCCGGGCTGGACCATGCCGAGCCCGCGTTGCTGGACCAGCTGGTGCTGCCGCCCGACTGGCTGCGCGCAGTGCCCGGCCGCACCGTGGCCGCGCTGCAGCTGGTGATGCTGGAGACCGACATCACCGACCCGCATGCGGCACTGGCCGCTGCGCAGCGCTGGTTCGGCGGCCGCACGGTGGTGGCCTCGTTGATGGGCAACGGCCACTCGATGGCGGTGACCAACTTCCGCCTGCGCACCGACGGCTTCGAGCGACTGCTGGTGCTGGCGCCGCCCGGCACCACCGAGACCCGCGCCGGACGCATCTCGCAGCGGCTGCTGGAAATCGAGATCTACCGGCTGATGGCCTTGCGCGGCCTGCCGGTGGCCAAGGCGCTGGCACCGGTGCTGGCCGAATCGGAATCGGCACTGGCTACCGTCACCGCCCGGCTGGAAGCGCGCGAAAGCTCGGAGGCCGAGCTGCTGGACCAGCTGATCCACGTGGCGGCGCGGGTGGAGCGTGCCACCGCCGAACACCAGTACCGCTTCTCGGCCACCGAGGCCTATGACGCGCTGGTGCGCCAGCGCCTGACCGAGCTGCGCGAAAAGCCCATCCCGGGCACGCAGACCATCGGCGAATTCATGCAGCGCCGGCTGTCGCCGGCCATTGCCACGGTGGCGGCCACCGCGCAGCGGCTGGGCTCGCTGTCGCAGCGCATCGAACGCAGCAGTGCGCTGTTGCGCACGCGGGTGGACATTGCCACCGAGACACAGAACCACCAGCTCCTGGCCAAGCTCACCCGCGGGCAGGAACTGCAGCTGCACCTGCAATCCACCGTGGAGGGGCTGTCGATCGCCGCCATCTCGTACTACGTGATCAGCCTGCTGCTGTACGGCGGCAAGGCCGCCAAGGCCGCCGGCCTGCCGCTGAACCCCGAGATGGCCGCCGGGGCCGCGATTCCGCTGGTGCTGTGGGCGGTGTGGCAGGCCACGCGGCGCATCCATCGGCGGCTGCACACGCAGGACTGAAGCCGCTTGCAAGCCCGGTCCTACAAGCGATAGCGCCTCCACCCGGCAAGCGCGGGCCGGCACGCCATGCACAGTGGGTCATCCCCACCGCCCATCGCGGGAGCCCACCATGATTCTTGCGCAAGAACCCAGCCTTGGCGCCGACGCGGGCCCTGGCGCCGCAGGCAGCCTGCGGACGCACGCCGACCAGCCCGCCACCTTCGAGGGGCCGCGGCCCACGGTGGTGTTTCACTGCATCGACCCCTGCCGCGAAGGCGGGCACGACCACCGCACCAAGGCCTCGGTGGCGCATGCGCTGGCCGACCTGCTGGGGCTGCCCTTCGGCGGTTTCTACCGCTCGGCCGCCCGGCCCGAAGGCCCGCTGTTCTTCGTGCCCAGCGAAACCCTCACCAGCGTGGCCGATGCGCGCGAGCTGGGCATCGAGCATGGTGACCACCTGTTCGGCGGCGTGGTGCCGCGCGACTTCGTGGCCACCAAGCTGGTGTCGCATGGCCTGGTGCACCCGAACGCCACCGCGCCTGAAGGCTGGCAGGCCGCCCATGGCGAAGCCATCCAGTCTGTGACCCTGCCGGGCTATTCGGTCTTCAGCGCTGAAGACGCCCTGGTGGCGGCCGAGCGGCTGCTGGCCCACGGCAGCATGCGGCTGAAAAAGCCCGACGGCGTGGGCGGCCTGGGTCAGCAGGTGATGCAGCACATCGACGAACTGCGCCAATGGCTGGCCGAGACCGACCCCGAGGTGCTGCGCACCCACGGCGTGGTGCTGGAGCGCAACCTGCGCCAGGTCGAGACGCTCAGCGTCGGCCAGGTCAAGGCCGGCCCGCTGATGGCCAGCTACGTGGGCACCCAGCAGCTCACCACCAA
>CAKZXL010000918.1 GCA_937883885.1 uncultured Aquincola sp.
GTGCAGGCAACGCACCATTTGCGGCATCGCAATAATCGCCGTGGTATAGGTGGTTGATCCAGTCAACCATTTAACAATCGCGATACAAGATCGTCATTCAGGCGTCACACGACGCCTGCACGGCCCGCTCGATAGACTGCGGGGCGTGAAGGCCGCCCCTCCGTCCACCCCCGCCTGGCCAGGCATTCGCCGCCGGGCCCTGTTGTTGCTGGCCAGTGCCCTGATGTCGGTCACTGCCCAGGCCCAGCCCGCTGCCGGCGCGCAAGCGCAGAAGGTGCTGCGCTACGCCTTCCGCATCGCTGAAACCGGGTTCGATCCGGCGCAGGTGATCGACCTGTACTCGCGCATCGTCATCAGCAACATCTTCGAGGCGCCGCTGGAGTTCGAGTTCATGGCCGAGCCGGCGCGGCTGCGGCCCAACACCTTGGTGGCGATGCCGCAGGTGAGCGAGGACCACACCACCTTCACCCTGCAGCTGCGGCCGGGCCAGTACTTCGCCGACGACAAGGCCTTTGGTGGCCAGCGCCGTGAGCTGACGGCACAGGACTATGTGTATGCGCTCAAGCGCCACTACGACCCGCGCTGGAAGAGCCCGCAGCTGTACCTGCTGGAGAACGCCAAGATCCTGGGCTTGTCGGAGCTGCGCCAGCAGGCCATGGACCGCAAGCAGCCCTTCGACTACGACCGCGAAGTGGCCGGCCTGAAGGCACTCGACCGCTACACCTTGCGCATCCAGCTGGCTGAGCCCTCACCGCGCTTTTTGTACGAGCTGGCCGATGCCTCGCTCAGCGGCGCGGTGGCGCGCGAGGTGGTGCAGGCTTATGGCGACGAGATCATGGCCCACCCGGTGGGCACCGGGCCGTTCAGGCTGGTGAGCTGGCAGCGCAGCAACCGCATCGTGCTGGAACGCAACCCCGGCTGGCGTGAGGTGCTATACGACGAGCACCCGCCGGCCGGCAACACGCGCCTGACCGCCATCGCGCAGCAGCTCAAGGGCCGGCGGCTGCCGATGATCGACCGGGTGGAAATTGCCATCGTCGAGGAGAACCAGCCGCGCTGGCTGAGCTACCTGGCCGGCAGCTTCGACCTGCTGGAAGAACTGCCGCCCGAGTACGCCGACCTGGCCATGCCGCACAACCAGCTGGCGCCGCACCTGGCCCGCCGCGGCATGGCCATGGTGCGCTACCCGCGGGCCGATGCGTCGCTGTCGTACTTCAACATGGAGCATCCGGTCATCGGCGGCTACCTGCCTAGACAAGTGGCGCTGCGCCGCGCCATCTCGCTGGCGCTCAACGTGGAAGAAGAAATCCGCCTGGTGCGCGGCGGCCAGGCGGTGCCGGCGCAATCCCCCATCGCGCCGATGACCTGGGGCTACGACCCGGCCTACAAGAGCGAGATGGGCGACCACGACCCGGCGCGGGCCCGGGCCCTGCTCGACCTGTACGGCTGGCGCGACGTGGACGGCGACGGCTGGCGCGAGCAGCCCGACGGCCAGCCGCTGGTGATCGACTACGCCACCCAGCCCGACCAGCAAAGCCGCAAGCTCATCGAGCTGTGGGAGAAGAACATGCGGGCGGTGGGCATCCGCATGCGCTTCAAGACTGCCAAGTGGCCCGAGAACCTGAAGGCCGCCCGCGCCGGCCAGCTGATGATGTGGGGCGTGGGCTGGAGCGCCACCCGCCCCGACGGCGACACCTTCCTGGCGCTGGGCTACGTGGGCAACAAGGGCTCGGCCAACCTGGCACGCTTCGACCTGCCGGCCTTCAACCGCCTGTACGAACACCAGGGCACGCTGCCCGATGGCCCCGAGCGCGCCGCCGAGATGGCCCGCGCGCGCGACCTGATGGTGGTGTACATGCCGTACAAGGTGCACCTGCACCGCATCTTCACCGACCTGGCACAACCATGGCTGATCGGCTACCACCGCAACATCTTCGTGCGCGACTTCTGGAAGTACGTGGACATCGATCCCATGCAGCAGGAGGCGGCGCGATGAGGCTGCCTGCCGCGCGGCGGGGCGGGTCGGCGCTGGTCGCCACGCTGCTGCTGGCCTGCAGCATGATGGTCGGCGCCCAGCAGCCCCCCGCAGCTGCCGCGGCGCCGCAGAAGGTGCTGCGCTACGCCTTCCCGGTGGCCGAAACCGGGTTCGACCCCGCGCAGATCAACGACCTGTACTCGCGCACCATCACGCCGCACATCTTCGAGTCGCCCTACCGGTACGACCCGCTGGCACGGCCCGCCCAGGTGCGACCGCTCACCGCCGTGGGCATGCCCGAGCACAGCGACGACTACCGCACCTGGACCGTCAAGCTCCAGCCCGGCATCTACTTCACCGACGACCCGGCGTTCGGCGGCCGGCGGCGTGAGCTGGTGGCGGCCGACTACGTCTACAGCTTCAAGCGCTTTGCCGACCCCGCCACCAAGAGCCCGGCCTGGAGCTGGATGGCGCAGTTCGGCTTCATCGGGCTGGAGGCGCTGCGCGAGCAGGCGCTGAAGCACAAGCAACCCTTCGACTACGACAAGCCGATCGAAGGCATCCAGGCGCTGGACCGCTACACGCTGCGCTTCCGGATGGACAAGCCGTCGCCGCGCTTCGTCACCAGCGCGCTCACGCTGGGCGACCTGATCGGCGCCGTCGCGCGCGAGGTGGTGGAGAAGTACGGCGCCGACATCCCGGCGCACCCGGTGGGCACCGGGCCCTTCGTGCTCAAGCAATGGCGGCGCAGCTCCTTGATCGTGCTGGAACGCAACCCCGCCTACCGCGAAGTGCGCTACGACGCCGAGCCGGCCGCCGACGATGCCGAAGGCCAGGCGCTGTTGGCGCGCTTCAAGGGCCGCCGCCTGCCGATGCTGGACCGGGTGGAGATCTCCATCGTCGAAGAGAACCAGCCGCGCTGGCTGAGCTTTCTGCAGCAGCGGGCCGACCTGATCGAGCTGCTGCCGCCCGAGTTCGTGAACCAGGCGATGCCTGGCGGCAAGCTGGCGCCCTACCTGGCCGAGCAAGGGCTGCAGGCGCTGCGCAGCCGGCGGTCCGACGTGAGCCTGACGCTCTTCAACATGGACGACCCCATTGTCGGCGGCTATACGCCCGACAAGGTGGCGCTGCGGCGCGCCATCTCGCTGGCGGTGGACGTGGACGCCGAAATCCGCCTGGTGCTCGGCGGCCAGGCGATGGCGGCGCAAAGCCCGGTGCCGCCCAACACCCATGCCTACGACCCCACCTTCAAGAGCGAAAACGCCGACCACGACCCGGCGCGGGCCAAGGCGCTGCTGGACCTGTACGGCTATGTCGACCAGAACGGCGACGGCTGGCGCGACCTGCCCGACGGCCGGCCGCTGGTGCTGCAGATGGCCACCCAGCCCGAGCAGCGCAGCCGACAGCTCGACGACCTCTGGAAGCGCCACATGACCGCGGTGGGCCTGCGCATCGACTTCAAGCCCGCCAAGTGGCCCGAGAACCTGAAGGCCGCACGTGCCGGCAAGCTGATGATGTGGGGCGTTGGCAGCTTGGCCGCGGCGCCCGACAGCCTGGGCATCTACCAGCGCTACCACGGGCCGCAGTCGGGTGGCCAGAACATCGCCCGCTTCAAGCTGCCGGCGATGGACGCGCTGTACGACCAGATGAACCAGCTGCCCGACGGCCCCGAGCGGCAGGCCTTGTTCGACCAGGCCCGCAAGCTGGCGGTGGCCTACATGCCCTACAAGGCCCGGGCCCACCGCATCGCCACCGACGTGGCCCAGCCCTGGCTCATCGGCTACCGCCGACCGCTGTTCTGGAACGACTTCTGGCAGTACCTGGACATCGACACCGACCTGCAACGCCAGCGGATGAAGCCGTGATGCGGGCGCTTCGTCATGCGCTGGCGGTGGCGGCGCTGGTCATGGCCACGCTGCCCGCGCAGGCGCCGGCCAGCAACGCCGTGCCACCGGCCAAGGTGTTGCGCGTGGCCTTCAACTCGGCCGAGACCGGCTTCGATCCGGCGCGCATCAGCGACACCTACTCGCGCACGCTCACCGCCCACATCTTCGAGGCGCCGCTGGAGTACGACGCGCTGGCGCGCCCGCCGCTGCTGCGCCCGCGCACCGCGCAGGCGATGCCCGAGCACAGCGCCGACTACCGCACCTGGACGCTGAAGATCCGGCCCGGCATCCACTTCGCGCCCGATGCGGCCTTCGGCCAGCAGCCGCGCGAGCTGGTGGCGCAGGACTACGTCTACAGCTTCAAGCGCTTTGCCGACCCCACCACGGCCAGCCCGATCTGGTCTTACCTGGAGACCTACCAGCTGCTGGGTCTGGCCGAGCTGCGCGAGCGGGCGCTCAAGCGCCAGCAGCCCTTCGACTACGACCGCGAGATTGCCGGCGTGCGCGCGCTGGACCGCTACACGCTGCAGTTCCAGCTGCGCGAGCCGCGGCCGCGCTTTGCCTATGTGCTGGCGGCCAGCGACGTGTTCGGCGCGGTGGCGCGCGAGGTGGTGGAGCGCTACGGCAACGCCATCACCGAACACCCGGTGGGCACCGGGCCCTTCATGCTCAAGCAGTGGCGGCGCAGCTCGCTGGTGGTGCTGGCGCGCAACCCGGGTTACCGCGACGTGCGCTACGACGCCCAACCCGCCCCCGACGACGCGGCAGGCCAGGCGGTGCTGGCGCAGCTCAAGGGCCGCCAGCTGCCGATGGTGGACGAGGTGCAGGTGAGCATGATCGACGAGGAGCAGCCGCGCTGGCTGAGCTTTCTCAACGGCCAGCTGGACGCACTGGCCGGCGTCTATGGCTCGCTGCCCGGCAGCTTTGCGCCCACCGCCGTGCCCAATGGCCAGCTGGCGCCGCACCTGGCCAAACGCGGCATCGTGATGCACCGGCAGGTGAACCCCGACGTCATCCTGACCCTGTTCAACATGGCGCACCCGCTGGTGGGCGGGCTGGCGCCCGAGAAGGTGGCGCTGCGCCGCGCCATCGGCCTGGCCATGGACACCGAGCGCGAGGCGCGGCAGATCCGCCGCGGCCTGGCGGTGCCGGCGCAATCGGTGATGCTGCCGCATGCCAGCGGCTACGACCCGCACTTCAAGAGCGAAAACGGCGACCACGACCCGGCCCGCGCCCGCGCGCTGCTGGAGGTGTACGGCTACCGTGATCGCGACGGCGACGGCTTTCGCGAGCAGCCCGACGGCCAGCCGCTGGTGCTGGAGATGTCCACCCAGCCCGACCAGATCTACCGCCAGTTCGACGAGCAGTTCCAGCGCGACATGCAGGCCGTGGGCCTGCGGGTGCGCTTTCTCACCGGCCAGTTCGCGGAGCAGCTCAAGCAGGCCCGCGCCGGCAAGCTGATGCTGTGGATGGTGGGCAACAGCGCCAGCTCGCCCGACGGGCAGGACGTGCTGCAGCGGCTGAACGGCCCGCAGGCCGGCGGCCAGAACCTGGCGCGCTTCCAGCTGCCGGCCTTCGATGCGGTGTACGACCGGCTCTCGGCCCTGCCCGACGGGCCCGAGCGGGAGGCGCTGTTCCAGCAGGCGCGGCTGCTGTCGGTGGCCTACATGCCCTACAAGGCCTCGGTGCACCGCATCAGCGTCGACCTGCTGCACCCGTGGGTCATCGGCTACCGCCGGCCGCTGTTCTGGAACGACTGGTGGCACCGGGTGGACCTGGATGCAAACGCCCGACAGGCCGCGGGAATAAACCCCGCCCACCAGCCGTAAGCAGCAGGTGCACGCTCCCGCCGCCTTCCGCCAGCAACTGCTGGGCGCCATTCCGCGCCTGCGGCGTTATGCCCGCTCGCTGGTGATGGAGGTGCACTTGGCCGACGACCTGGTGCAGACGGCGCTGGAGCGCGCGCTGGCCCATTGGCACCAGTTCGACCAGCGGCGCGACCTGGTGCTGTGGGCGCTGTCCATCCTGCACAACGCCCACCTGGACTTTCGGCGCCGCGACGCCCGCACCACCGCCATGGACCCTGCCGATCTGGCCGCCGAGATGGATGCCCACCAGGCCGCGGCACCGCCCCACGACCCCGGCCTGCGCATCGACCTGCAGGCGGCGCTGCGCCGGCTGCAGCCCGACCAGCGCGAGGTGCTGCTGCTGGTGGGCGTGGAGCAGCTGAGCTATGCCGAGGCGGCCGAACTGCTGAACATCCCGATCGGCACCGTGATGTCGCGGCTGTCGCGGGCCCGCGCGGCGCTGCGCGCGTCGCTGGAAGGTGGATCATCCGCCGCCGGCCACCTGCCGCCCACCTTGCGCCGCGTGGTCTGATCTGATGGCCCCCATGAACGCCCCCCTGCCCCCCGACGACACCCAGCTGGGCGCCTGGCTGGACGGCGAACTGCCGCCGGCCGAGCACGACCGCATCAGCGCCTGGCTGGAAGCCCACCCGGCCGATGCACAGCGGGTGCAGGCCTGGGCCGCCGACCGCGATGCGCTGCGCGCACTGTGGGGCCCGGTGGTGCAGGAGCCGGTGCCGCCGGCGCTGCAACGCCAGGCCTGGCGCGGCGCCAGCCGCGCGGCCTGGGCGCGGGCCGCCATGGTGGCCGGCCTGCTGGTCACCGGTGCGCTGGCCGGCGGCAGCGCCGTCTGGTGGCAGCAGCATGATGCCGCCGCCGCGGGCGGCGTGGCGGCGGTGACCCTCGAGCCGGCCTGGGTGCAGCGCGCCGCGCTGGCGCACAGCCTGTACGTGCCCGAGCAGCGCCACCCGGTGGAAGTGCGCGCCCAGGAAGACCACCTGGCCCGCTGGCTGACCCGCCGCACGCAGCTGCCGGTCAAGCTGTTCGACCTGCGCCAGCAGGGCTTTGCGCTGGTGGGTGGCCGCCTGCTGCCCGACACCGACGGCCCCGGCGCGCAGCTGATGTACGAAGACGCCAGCGGCCAGCGGGTGACGGTGTACCTGCGCAAGCCCGATCCGCAGGTACCCGCCTCCTTCCGCTATGAGCAGCAGGGCGAGCTGGGCCTGTTTTACTGGGTGGAAGGCGGCTGCGGCTACGCGCTGGCCGGCAGCCTGCCGCGCGAGCGCCTGCTGGCGCTGGCCGAGGCCATCTACCAGCAGCAGCCGCAGTAAGCCGGCCGGTGGCCGCGGGGCCCCGGGGCCGCTGCCTAGAATCCCCGCATGCCCGATCACGCCTCCGCCGCCCGTGCGCCCCGACCCGTTCCGCGCACGGCCGCCCAGCGTGCCGCGGCCTGGCACCGCCTGCTGGCGGTGGTGGTGCTGGGCTTTGCCTCCGGCCTGCCGCTGGCGCTCACCGGCCAGGCCATGCAGGCCTGGCTCAGCCTGGAAGGGCTGGACGTGGCCACCATCGGCTTTCTGAGCCTGGTGGGCCTGCCCTACACCTTCAAGTTCCTGTGGGCGCCGCTGATGGACCGCTTCGAGCTGCCGCTGCTCGGCCGGCGCCGCGGCTGGCTGGTGCTCACCCAGCTGGCGCTGGCCGGCGTGCTGTATGCGCTGGCCGGCACCTCGCCGTCGGCGGCGCTGCGCACCTTTGCGCTGCTGGCGGTGCTCACCACCTTCGTCTCCGCCTCGCAGGACGTGGTGATCGACGCCTACCGCACCGACCTGCTGCCACCGGCCGAGCGCGGCCTGGGCTCATCACTGAACGTGCTGGGCTACCGGCTGGCGATGATCGTCTCCGGCGGCGTGGCGCTGATCTGGACCGACCCCAGCAATGCCGGCACGGCCTTCGGCTGGACCTGGCCACAGGTGTACCAGTTGATGGCGGTGCTGATGCTGATCGCCGCCGGCTGCTCGGCCCTGCTGCTGCCGCGGCTGCAGCATGCGCCGGTGCCGCGCACCGTCGCGCGGCACGACCTGGTCGGCTTCGGCGCGGTGGTGCTGGCGGTGGCGGTGGGCGTGCTGTTCACCGACCGGCTGGCCAATCCGTTGGCCCGCTGGCTGCTGGGCACGGCGCTGCAGGGCAGCAGCCTGTCGCCTGCGCTGCAGGGCAAGTGGGCCGAGCTGCTGGGGCTGCTCATCGGCATCGGCGTCACGCTGCCGCTGGCGGCCTGGGCGGCGCGGCGCGCGCGCTTCGAAACCCTGCTGTCGGGTCTGCAGAGCTACTTCTCGCAGGCCGGCGCGGGCGCCTTCCTGGCCTTCATCGTGCTGTACAAGCTGGGCGACGCCTTCGCCGGCTCGCTGATGACGCCCTTCCTGCTCAAGGCCATGGCCTACAGCCCGGCCGAGGTGGGCGTGGTCAACAAGGTCATCGGCCTGTGGCTCACCATCGGCGGCGCGCTGCTGGGCGGCGCCTTGATGCTCAAGCTGGGCCTGTGGCGCTCGCTGCTGCTGTTCGGCGTGCTGCAGATGGTCAGCAACCTGGGCTTCTGGTGGCTGGCGGTCAATGGCGCGGGCGTGCTGCCGGGCCTGACCATCCCGGCCTTCGACTGGGGCTTCGTGCACCTGGCGCAGGCCACGCCGGTGGACGGCGGGCTGCTGATGGTGATCGCCTTCGAGAACCTGTCGGGCGGCATGGGCACGGCGGCCTTCGTCGCCTTCTTGATGAGCCTGTGCAACCAGCGCTTCACCGCCACGCAGTTTGCGCTGCTGTCGGCCTTTGCGTCGGTCGGCCGGGTGTGGGTGGGGCCGCTGGCCGGCGTGCTGGCCGAAAGCATCGGCTGGCCCACCTTCTTCCTCGTGTCCACGCTGGCGGCGCTGCCCGCGTTGGGGATGCTGTGGACGCTGCGTGGCAGCATCCGCGCACTGGAGGTGCCACCAGGGCCGGTGGCCGCTGACGACTGAGGACCGCCCCCAAGCTCGCTGCGCTCGCGTCCCCCCGAGGGGGAGCCCAGTTCCTTGGGGCGGCCCGGCGCAACTGGAGGCAAGGCGATTGCCAAACCGCCGGCACGCCCCCATCTTTGACCTGGTTCAACCGTTGTATGACGCCACTGCCATGACCAAGCTCTTCCGTACCGACGCCGACATCGCCGTGCCGCACGGCGCCGGCTGCCGCTGTGCGCTGCACGGCCGGCGCCTGTTCACAGGTGCCCTGGTGGCCGGTGCCATGGCACCCGCCTGGGCCCAGCGAGACAGCGAAGGCGTGCGCGGCGACGTAGGCAGCGAAAGCCAGTTCGCCAAGCTGGTGTCGGCCGAGGAGGTGGAGGCCGCGGCCCAGCAGCAGTACACGCAGATGAAGCGCGAGGCCGCCCAGCAGCGTGCACTGGCGCCCGACGACAACGGCCAGGTGCTGCGGCTGCGCGCCATCGCCCAGCGGCTGATTCCGTTTGCCGACGACTGGAACCGCCGCGCCGGCCAGTGGAAGTGGGAGGTCAACCTGATCGGCAGCCAGCAGCTCAATGCCTTTTGCATGCCGGGCGGCAAGATCGCCTTCTACTACGGCATCCTGCAGCAGCTGCAGCTGAGCGACGACGAGGTGGCCACCATCATGGGCCACGAGATGGCCCACGCGCTGCGTGAGCATGCGCGCGAGCGCATGGGCAAGACCGCCGCCACCCGCGTGGGCGCCAGCCTGCTGTCCAGCGTGCTGGGCCTGGGCAGCGCCGGCGACCAGCTGCTGAACATGGGCGGCCAGCTGCTGACACTGAAGTTCAGCCGCGACGATGAATCGGAAGCCGACATCGTGGGCATGGACCTGGCGGCCCGCGCCGGCTACGACCCGCGCGCCGGCATCAGCCTGTGGCAGAAGATGCTGCAGGCCAGCAAGGGCGCGCCGCCGCAGTTCCTGAGCACCCACCCGGCCGGCCAGACCCGCATCCGCGACATCGAGGCCAAGCTGCCCAAGGTGCAGCCGCTGTATGCGCGCGCGGACAAGCCTGCGCGCAAATACGGCCCGCCGCCGCCCGCGGCGGCCAAGGGCAACTAGGCGTCGGCTAATCGCAGATCAGGTGGCCGGCGACCCAGTAACAGCCGTCGTCGCCGCCGCCGCCGGCCTGCGTGGCCAGGGGCAGGCACACCAACAATGCGAAGGCCAGCTTCCCGCACATGGCCGATAAGCGAAGCAGTTTCATCGAGACACTCCTGAGGGGTGGCTCAATGTAACCAGATGCAGCAGGTGCGGCCGCTCCCTAGAACACCGTCTGCACCGCCAGCACCACGCTGCGGGCCGGCAGGTAACGCGCCAGCCGAACGTCGCCCGAGCGGAACGAATCGTCCTGGAACCGGAAGCGCTGGCCGAACAGGTTCTTGACCGTGAGCGTCACCGTGGTGGGCGAAGCGCCGGCATGGCGGCCCAGAACCAGGTCGACCAGGCGGAAGCGGTCGAAGCCCTCGGGCATGTTCATGCCGGCCGGCGTGCGCACACGCTGCGCCACGGTCGTCCAGGCGGCCTCACCGAACCAGCCGTCGTTCAGGAAGTAGCGAACCGCCAGCGGCACCGACGCGGTCCGCAGGTTCAGCAGCATGGGTATCTGGTAGAGGGGGTGGCGCCAGAAGCGGTCGAGCACCAGGCCGCCGCGCACCGCGATGCGCGGGTGCGGCGTCCAGAACAGTTCGGTGCGCGTCTGCTGCTCGTTCCAGCGCTCGTCGACCGTGCCCTGGCCGCTGGTGGTCACCGGGCCTGGCACGCTCACGCGGCGTGCCGTCCAGGCGGCGGAGAGCTTCAGGCCCGGCGACAGGGCGACGTCCGCGCCCAGTGCATGAACCACGCTGGCCACGCTGTTGCCATCGTCATAGATCTGGTTGAAACCCACCACCGACGTCGGCTCGATCGACTGATCGAACTCGGCCGCGCGCCGCAAGGTGCGGAAGGCAGCCGCGCGGACGGTGGCCTCCGGCGTCGGCCGCCACAGCAAGCCCAGCTTGGGCAGCCACAGATGGCGCAGGCCGGTCGGCTCATCGGCGACCAGGCGGGCCAGGCCCAGCGTGCCCTGGAGCGTGTCGCCCAGCGGCTGCTGCCAGTACGCATAGGCCTGGTCCTGGTTCAACGCTTGCCGGTCGTCGGTCAGGCAGGGCGCCTCCGTCCTGCAGGGGCCGGACGGCACGGGCAGGGCAGGGTCGTACCGCCGCAGCCGCAGCTGCGATGTCGAGCGGGTCCGGGCGACGCCCAGCAGCCAGTGGCCGCCAGCCACCGCGCGCTGGTACTGCGCTTCCAGCACATGCCCCGGGCTGTCAGCGTCGATGGCCAGCACGCGCGTGCGGCCCGGCAGCAGCACGGACTCTTCCTCATGCTGCCGCACATAAGACACCAGCACCACTTCCTGGCCGCTGGGTCGCCAGGCCAGGCCCAAGCGGGCGCTGCGATCCTCGATGCTGTTGTGCTCACCCGGCGCCGTGGACTCCACGCCGAAGGCGGAGCGCACATCGCCATACTGCGAGCGACGCGAGCGCAGCTGGCCCTGCAGCTGCAAGCCAGGCGTCAGCTGCCATTGCAGCAGCACGTCGTCCACCTGGTGGCTGATGGGCGAGTTCGGGCGGAAGCCCTCGGTGTGGTAGCGGAAGCTGCCGGCGTCCAGCGCCAGGCGATAGCCGGCATAGGCGCCGCTGGCTTCGGCCGACCAGAGCCCGCGGCTGCCAGCGGCCAGGCCCAGCCGGCCGCTGGCGCCCTGGCGCCCTGGCGCTCGAAGTAGCGTGACTCGTCGGCCGGCATGCCCAGCGCCGATTCGTCCACCAGACCCATGACGCCGGTGGAACTGCGGTGTGGCAACAGGTGCGCAGGACGCACCGGCTGCAGCAGCAGCGCCTGCAGGTTTTCGCTGCTCACGGCCGCCTCGTGCCGGTCCAGGCCGGAGTAGGCGTCGGCCAGGAACCGGTGCGCCGCCGCCGTGCCGGGATCGATGGCCAGCGCCTCGGCGGCCTGCGCGATGCCCAGCCGGCCAAAGCCCAGCTCGTCCTGGATGCGCGCCAGCGCCACGCTGCGTTCGGCGCGGTCGTCGTCCAGCAGCAGGCGCGAACGAACCACCGCCCGGTTGTCGTTGAGCGCGATCGAGCGCGCCATGTCGTCCAGCGCCTCCACCGGCCGGTTGTTCACCAGCTTGTACAGCGCTTCGTAGAACCAGGGCGTGGGGTCGAGCGGGTCGCGCTCGCGGGCCAGGCGGAACTGCGTTTCGGCCGCAGGGCCGCGGCGTTCCTGTGCATACACGCGGCCCAGGTAGCTGCGCAGCAAGGCGTTGTCGGGGTCCAGGCTCACCGCGATGTCGATCTGCTCGCGGCCTTCGGTGCGCCGACCCTCGCGCAGCTGCACCAGGCCCAGGCCCATGCGCGGCAGCGGGTCGGCCTGGTCCAGCTGCACCGCCTGTTCAAAGGCCTGGCGGGCGCCGCCGTTGTCGCCATGGGCCAGCAGGGTGAAGCCGTGCACCAGCTGGGCACGCGACAAGGCCGGGCCCTGCGCCACGGCCTGCCCGGCCGCCGCGGTGGCTTCCACCAGCCGGCCGGCGTGCAGGTGCAGCTCGGCCAGCCGTGCCCAGGCCAGCGCGTTGTCGGGCTCCAGCCGGGCGGCCGCCGCGGCCTGGGTGGTGGCCTGGTCCAGCTCGAAGCGCGACTGGTGCACGTAGGAAGCCGCCAGCAGCGCCGCGGTGGACCGGGCATCGGCGGCCACCGCCTGCTGCGACAGGGCCAGCGCGCCCTCGGGCTGGTTGTGCACCAGCGCCACCATGGCCTGCAGGGCCAGCGATTCGGCATGCGCCGGGTCGCCAGCCTCGATGGCCTGCAGCTCGGGCAGGGCCTGGTCGGCGCGGCCGACGTCCAGCAGCAGCGCCGCGCGCTGCAGCCGCAAGCCGCCGGCGCGCTGCGCCACCGGCTGCGCATCCAGCCCGGCCAGCGCTTCGGTCATGCGGCCGCGGGCGGCCAGGGCCGCGGCGGCACGCACCGCAGGCAGGTCGGCGCCCACGCGCGGCCGCACGGTGGGGTAGTGCACGGCCCACTGCACCGCATTGCGCGGGCGCAGCACCAGCGTCTTGCGCGGCAGGGTGACGGCATCGCCGCTGGCCTGTTCGCCGGCCCGCAGCGTCACCCGCCCGGCCTCGTTGCTGGCCACCACCCGGCCTTCGACCACCAGCACGCTGGAGGCCGATTCGCCCACCTGCACCAGGAATTCGGTGCCCTCGACGTTGGCGTTGACGAAGGGCGTGCTCAGCCGGAAGGGCTGGGGCGTGCGGGTGATGACGTTGACGATGCCGCGCAGCTGTTCGATGACGGTGCCGCGCGGCGCATCGGGCGCGCGCAGCGTGAGGTGGGAGTGCTGGTCCAGCCGCAGTGTGGTCTGGTTGTTCATCAGCAGCGCGGCCCGGCTGCGCTCGCCCACCCGCACCGCGTCGCCGGCGCACAAGGCCTGTTCCAGCCGCGCCGCCTGCCACGCTTGCTCGGCATGCCGTACTTCCACCGTGCCCTGGACCGAGGCCACGCGGGCCATCGGGCTCGCACAGACATCGCTGGCGCGGGCGGGTGCACACAGGAGAGGCAGGCTGGCCAGCGCGGCGAAACAGATGCGGAGCTTGGCGAACCTGACTGCGTGGGAGTGGGGGGCGGTGCCACCCAGGCGGCTGTTCATGGCAGTGCGTTCGCTGTCAAGGTCGGTGGCACCACTTCCCACGGTGCAACCAGACGTAAATATTCAACAGTGAAGATTAACGTATTTGTTCACTGCTTTGCAGCCCGCATCACTTTGATTGCACCTGAATCGGTAACGGAGCGCCCCGGCGCACAGGCTGCGTGAGCGCAGCGCGGCAATGCAGGAGGTAATAAGCCGTCGGCCCGTCGGTGGGGTGCGATTGATGCAAATTGGCAAAAGCGGCAATGGCTGCGTGCAATTCACCGGCACGGTAAAGCGCCAGGGCCTGCGCAAAGTCCAGCAGCAGCGGCGGGGGCGGCTGCTGTGGCGCAGTGGGGCGCCCCACCACCTCCACCACTTCCACCGCCGCCTGCTTGCCCGCCAGCATGAAGGCGCCCAGCGGCCGCAGCCACCAGTCGTGCAGGCCCTGCACCATCGGGGCGGAGGCCAGCACGCGGGTGCCCAGCGTCTTGTTCAGGCCCTCCAGCCGCGCCGCGGTGTTGACCGCATCGCCCACGGCGCGGAACTGGTACAGCGCGCTGGCGCCCACCACGCCCAGTCGCATCTCGCCCACATGCAGGCCGATGCGGGTGGGCCAGGCCGGCTGGCCGGCGTCGGCCGGCAGGGCCATGCGCTGCTGGATGGCCAGCGCCGCCTCCAGGGCCGCGTTGCGGCGCGCGGTGTCGTCGGGCTGCGTTTCCCAGATGGCCATCATCGCGTCGCCGACGATGTCGATCACCGCGCCGCCGGCCTGTGCAATGGGCTCGAACAGGCGCGCGTAATAGGCGTTGAGCTGCACGCCCAGCGCCTCGGCCGGCAGCCCCTCGGCCAGCGCGGTGTAGCGTTCCACGTCGGTGGCCATGCACACGCCCAGGCTCACCCGGTGGCTGTGCGTGAGGTCGCCCGACACCTGGGCCAGGTGATCGGCCATCTGGCTGGGCACGAAGCGCGAGAACGCCGCGCGCAGGCGGTGGTGGCGCTCATGCTGGTGACGGGCATGCAGCCACAGCGCCAGGGCCAGCGCCGCCGGCCATTGCAGCAGCAGCGGCACCACCCAGGGCAGCCACACATCCGCATGAAAGGCCCAGGCACTGGCAACGGCCACCGCCATCGCCGAGGCCAGCGCCAGCACCGCCTGCGCCCGTGGCCGCCGCAGGTGCGCCAGCAACGTCAACCAGGCGCCCCAGGCCACCAGCCAGGCCGCCCAGCCGACCGCCGGCAAGGGTTGCAGCCGATGGCCGTCGGACAGGTTGGCATAGGCGGTGGCGGCGATCTCCACGCCGCTCATCTCCACGCCCGAGCCGTCGGAGAACACGGTGCGGTAGTCGTCGCGCAGCCGGTCCTGCGCACCCGAAGATTCGGCCGAAAAACCGACGAACACCATCGCATCGCGGAACAACGCCGGCTCGGCGGCCAGCACCGCCGGCAGGTCGACGTACGACACGGTGCGGATGCTGCGCGCCGGCCCGTAGAAGTTGAGCGGCACGGCGTCGGGCCCGGCATGCAGCGCCCGCAAGGCCTCGATCTGCTCGCGTGGCACCGGCAGCTGCACGTCGGCCCATGCGTGCAGGCGCTCGGCCACGCGGCTGGCCAGGCTCGCATCGGCCATGAAGCGTTCGCGCAGCTGCCGCACCGTGCCGGAAGGGGGCTGCGGCGCAGCGCTGGCCACCTGGCAGGCCGTGGCGTCGGTCGTCACCTCGCAGGCCAGGTCGGCCAGCGCCTGCACCGCTTCCTGGTGCTGCAGATGAAAGGCCAGCACCGGCAGGCTGGGCTGGTGGCCCGCATCGCGGCGAAAGGCCCAGTACATGTCGATGCGCGCGTCCTTGGGCAGCACGAAGGGCGCATGGTCGAGCGCCGCCTCGTTGATCACCGGCACGGCGGGTTGCATCTGCTCGACCACCAGTTCGCCCGGTGCCTGCCGCCAGGTGTCGCGCCGCAGCGAAGACGTGACCAGCACATTGCCGGCCTGCCGCAGGCTGCGGGCGAACACCGCGTCGTCGGGCCCGGGCGTTTCAAAGGTGAGGTCGAAGGCCACCAGACCCGCGCCCGCTGCCTGCAGGCGGTCCACCAGTTCGGCATGCAGGCGGCGCGGCCAGGCGCGGGGCCGCTCGGGCAGGCCCAGGCTGGCGGCCGACCGTTCGTCGATGGCCACCACCACCACGCCGGCCGGTGGCGGGCGCACGCCGCGCCACTGGAACAGCGCCTGCAAGCCGGGGCCGGATTCCACCGGCAGCACCGGCTCCATCACCCAGGCCAGCAGGCCCAGCGCGGGCAGCAGGCACAAGGCCAGCCAGCGGGCGCCGCGCGGCGCCATCACCAGCGGCCGGGCAGGGGCTTGCAGATCACGAAGCGCTCGGCTTCCAGCCGCACGTAGCCGCCGGTCTCCAGGTCCTTCAGCAAGCGGCTGACCATCGCGCGCGAGCAGCCCAGGCGGCTGGACATTTCCTTGTGCGTCCACCGTTCATGGATCACGCGGGTGCCGTCGCTGCCAGGCTCTGCAATGGTGTTGACCATGTGCAGCAGCCGGCCATAGACATCGTTCAATGCCAGCTGGCGCGCATTGTTGGTGGCACTGCGCACACGCCGGATGACCTTGGCAAGCAATTCGAATGCAAATTCAGGGTGTTGCGCAATGTGCTCCAGCACCGCCTGCCGATTGACCACCGCGCAAGTGCAATGCTCGATGGTGACGACGCTGGCCGAGCGGGCACCGCCATCCAGGCTCAACTCCCCCATGTACTCGCCGGGGCCGTAGACGCCGTAGGTGATCTCCTGGCCTTTGTCGCCCACGGAATAGGCGCGCACCCGGCCCGAAAGCAGGATGTAGATGGCATCATCGCGTTCGCCTTCCTGGATGAGCAAAGTACCCGTGCGGTAATGACAGACTTGACCGCGTTGTGCCAGGCGTTGCAACAAGGGACTCAGGAAATTGGCGGACGTTTCTTCTTCGCGGTCGTGATTCAACATGCTGGGCACACGAGCTCTCTGCTCGTCGTTGCATGCTAGCGGCGCCAAGCGGCCAGCGGAAGCAAACCGTTACATATTGAATCCACAACGCTTCGGAATGCTGACGTGGGTCTTACGGCAACACGCGCAGCGTGGTAGTCATCGGCGGCAACCGGGCCACCTGCTGCACCAGGTCGCGCAGCGTGGCGGCGCCGGTCTTGGCGCGGATGCTGCCGATCTGCGTGCGCACGGTGGACAGCTGAACACCCTGGGTCTGCGCCACCTCCGCCGGTCGCGCGCCGGCACACAAGGCCTTGAGCACCTGGGTTTCGGTGCCCGTCAGCCGGTGGCCGCGGGCAAAAGCCTCCACCGACAGCTCTTCGCACACCTGCCGCTTGTTGAACATCAGCAAGGTGGCGCCTTCGGGCACCTGCGCCGACTGCGGCAACGGCACCACCACCACGCTCACACGCGCGCGGGCCGGGCCCAGGTTCAGCATGCAGCGTCGGTGGCGGCCCGCCGCGGCGGCCAGTGCTTCACGCACCGGCAGGTCGTCTTCCAGCAGGCGGGCGCGCAGCTGGCTGCCCACCACTTCCAGCGGATGGTCGCCCGCCAGCGTCTGGCGCGCGGCATGGTTCATGTGGATGACGCGGCCCAGGTGGCTGACCACCACCACGCCGTAGTCGATCTCGTCCATGACGGCACGCAGCGTTTGCGCCGCGACATCGCCCCGGCGTTCCGGGCCGCTGTAGGCGTGGCTGCGCACGGACGGCAACGCAAATTCAAGCAACATCGACTTCCTCGAAGGACAGGGCCGAACCGCAGCGCACCAGGGTAGCGCCGGCCTGTCGAGGTGGCCTCCTTCATTGCACGGGCAGCAACCGGTGAAAATTCACCATTCGGCCGCGCCCGGGCCGTGCAGGTCAGAGGCTGAAGTCGTAGTCGATCACCAGCGGCGCATGGTCGGAAAAGCGCTGCGCCAGGTAAATGTGCTCGCGTCGGGCGGCCGCAGCCACGCCGGGCGTGGCCAGGTGGTAGTCCAGCCGCCAGCCCACGTTCTTGGCCCAGGCCTGGCCGCGGTTGCTCCACCAGGTGTATTGCTCGGCCTGGGTGTTGAGCGTGCGAAACACGTCCACCAGGCCGGCCTCGTCGAGCAGCCGGGTCATCCAGGCGCGCTCCTCGGGCAAGAAGCCGCTGTTCTTCTGGTTGCTGCGCCAGTTCTTGAGGTCGATTTCCTTGTGGGCGATGTTGATGTCGCCCATCAGGATGAATTCGCGCTCTGACTTCAGCCGCACCAGATGCAGGTACATCTTGGCCAGGAAGCGGAACTTGGCGGCCTGCCGTTCCTCGCCGCTGCTGCCGCTGGGAAAGTAGCAGCTGATCAGGCTGAGCTTGCGGCCGCCCACGTCGTAGCGCGCCTCCACGTAGCGGCCCTCGGCGTCGAATTCGTCGGGGTCGAAACCCAGGATCACGTCGGTGGGCGGCTTGCGCGAGTACAGGCCCACGCCCGAGTAACCCTTCTTCTCGGCATAGTGGAAATGGCCGGCCATGCCGTCCAGGGTGTCGAAGCGTCCGCCCACGGTGTCCGCCTGGGCCTTGACTTCCTGCACCCCCATACAATCTGCCGCCGTTTCTGCGGCCCATGCCTCGAAACCCTTGGTCGCCGCCGACCGGATGCCGTTCAGATTGAGGGTGACGAGCCGAAACATACCTTCAGGACCTTCCTTCATGAGCACCCACGAACACACCGACCCGCTGGCCCAAGAGTTCGTCGAGTTCTCGGTGAAGGCCGGTGTGCTTCGCTTTGGCGAGTTCAAGACCAAAGCGGGGCGGCTGTCGCCCTATTTCTTCAACGCCGGCTTGTTCGATGACGGCGCCAAGCTGGGCCGCCTGGCGGAATTCTATGCACGCCGGCTGCTGGCCTCGGGTCTGCAGTTCGACATGCTGTTCGGCCCCGCCTACAAGGGCATCACGCTGGCCGCCGCGGTGAGCGTGGAGCTGGCACGCCTGGGCCACAACAAGCCCTTTGCCTACAACCGGAAAGAAGCCAAAGACCATGGCGAAGGCGGCACGCTGGTCGGCGCGCCGGTGCGTGGCCGCGTTCTCATCATCGACGACGTCATTTCCGCAGGCACCTCGGTGCGCGAGTCCATCACCATGATCGAAGCCGCCGGCGGCCAGCCGGTGGGCGTGGCGCTGGCACTGGACCGCCAGGAAAAGGCCACCGAAAACGGCGCCGACGTGCCGTGGTCGGCGGTACAGGACGTCACCAGGCGTTTCAACTTGAGCGTGGTGTCAATTGCGACACTGCATGATCTGCTGGACTATCTGGCGACGACCAGCGACGCCGCCCTGGCGGCACACGGAGACAGCGTGGCCGGCTACCGGGCGCGTTACGGGATTTGAATGCAACGAACGAGACACCGGCTGGCGACCGCACGATGGCTGAGTACCGCCCTGGCGATGACCCTGACCTGTGCCACCGCCGCTGCGCAGCCCCAAAGCCCGGCGTCTTCGTCCGCGGGCATCTACACCTGCACCACGCCTGACGGCCGGCGCTTCACGTCCGACCGCCCGATCCCGGCCTGCAACGGGCAGGAGCAGCGGGTGCTCAACAGCGATGGCTCGCTGCAACGCATCCACCCGCCGTCGCTGACGCCCGAAGAGCGCGCGCTGCGCGAAGCGGCCGAGCGCCGCGCGCAGGCCGAACGTACCGCGCAGCTCGACGCGGTGCGTCGCGACCGCAACCTGCTCAACCGCTACCCCGACGAAGCGGCCCACCGCAAGGCGCGCGAAGCGGCGCTGGACACGGTGCGCCTGGCCATCCGCGCCACCGACCAGCGCCTGAAGCGCCTGGCCGAAGAGCGCAAGCCGCTGCTGTCGGAAGCGGAGTTCTACCGCGACCGCACGCTGCCTGCGCTGCTGAAGCAGCAGCTGGACGCCAACGAGGCCGCGGCAGAAGCCCAGCGAACCGCCGCCCAGACGCAGGCCGCCGAGCTGGACCGCATCAACCGCAACTACGACCTGGAACTGAACCGCCTGCGCCGGCTGTGGGCCGGCGCGCCGGCCGGCTCGCTGGGCGGAGTGCCCACGCTGCCGGCCAGCGACACCCGCTGACCGCGACACCCGGCGCCGGCGTCAGGAACTGAGCTTCTTCTTCAGCAGCTCGGTGGCCTGGGCGGGATTGGCCTTGCCCTTGCTGGCCTTCATCACCTGGCCGACCAGCGCGTTGAAGGCCTTGTCCTTGCCGGCGCGGAACTCGTCCACCGACTTGGGGTTGGCGGCCAGTACCTCGGCGACGATGGCTTCCAGCGCGCCGGTGTCGTTCAGCTGCTTCAGGCCCTTGGCCTCGATCACCGCGTCGACGTCGGTCTCACCGGCCCACAGCGCCTCGAACACCTGGCGGGCACCGCTGTTCGACACCGTGCCATCGGTGATGCGGCCGATCAAGCGCGCCAGCGTGGCGGCCGGCACCGGGCAGTCGTCGATGGTCTTGCCTTCGGCATTGAGCCGGCGCGAGACCTCGCCCATCAGCCAGTTGGCCACCAGCTTCGGTTGCTGGCACGCATCCCGCGCGGTCTCGTAGAACCGGGCCAGCGCCAGGCTCTGCGTCATCATCGTCGCGTCGTAGGCGGGCAGGCCGTCGGCGGTCTGGAAGCGCTCGGCCATCTTGGCCGGCAGCTCGGGCATCTCGCCCTTCACCCGTTCCACCCACTCGGGCGCGATCACCAGCGGCGGCAGGTCGGGGTCGGGGAAGTAGCGGTAGTCGTGCGCGTCTTCCTTGGTGCGCATCGACCGCGTTTCGCCGGTGTCGGGGTTGAACAGCACCGTCGCCTGCACGATGGGCAGGCCGTCCTCGATCTGGTCGATCTGCCACTGCACCTCGAAGTCGATCGCCTGCTGCAGGAAGCGGAAGCTGTTGAGGTTCTTGATCTCGCGCCGCGTGCCGAAGGGCTGGCCCGGCCGCCGCACCGAGACGTTGGCGTCGCAGCGGAAGCTGCCTTCTTGCATGTTGCCGTCGCAGATGCCCAGCCAGGTGACCAGGCCGTGCAGCGTGCGCGCGTACTCCACAGCCTCAGCCGACGAGCGCATCTCGGGCTCGGAGACGATTTCCAGCAGCGGCGTGCCCGCGCGGTTGAGGTCGATGCCGGTCTGGCCGTGGTAGTCCTCGTGCAGCGACTTGCCGGCGTCTTCTTCCAGGTGGGCGCGGGTCAGGTGCACCGTCTTGCGCTGCTCACCGACGAAGAAGCTGATCTGCCCGCCCTGGACCACCGGTATCTCGTACTGGCTGATCTGGTAGCCCTTGGGCAGGTCGGGGTAGAAGTAGTTCTTGCGCGCGAAGATGGACAGCGGCGCCACCTTGGCGCCCACGGCCAGGCCGAAGCGGATGGCCCGCTCGACCGCGCCGCGGTTCATCACCGGCAGCGTGCCGGGCAGCGCCAGGTCGACGGCGCAGGCCTGGGTGTTGGGCGCGGCGCCGAACTGCGTGCTGGCGCCGCTGAAGATCTTGCTCTGGGTGGAAAGCTGCGCGTGCGTCTCCAGGCCGATGACGACCTCGTAGCCGCGGATCAGGGATGCTGTGGACATGGGGTGGCCCGGTTTCAGAAGCCCGCCGGCGCGCGGGTGTGCCAATCGGTGGCCTGCTGGAAGGCGTGGGCCGCCTGCAGCAAGGTGCCTTCGGCGAAGTAGTTGCCGATGAGCTGCAGGCCCACCGGCATGCCACCCGCGCCCGTGCCGGCCGGCACGCTCATGCCGGGCAGGCCGGCCAGGCTGGCGGGCAGCGTGAAGATGTCGGCCAGGTAGGCGGCCACCGGGTCGTTGCCCTGCTCGCCCAGGTGCCAGGCCACGCTGGGCGCCACCGGGCCGGCGATCACGTCGCAGTCGCGGAAGCTGGCCTGGAAGTCGTCGGCGATCATGCGGCGCAGCTTCTGCGCCTGCAGGTAGTAGGCGTCGTAGTAGCCATGGCTCAGCACATAGGTGCCGATCATGATCCGCCGCTGCACCTCGGGGCCGAAGCCTTCGGCCCGGCTCTTCTTGTACATGTCCAGCAGATCGGCGTACTTGTCGGCCCGATGGCCGAACTTGACGCCGTCGAAGCGGCTCAGGTTCGAGCTGGCCTCGGCCGGGGCGATGATGTAGTACACCGGGATGGACAGCTCGGTGCGCGGCAGGCTCACGTCCACCAGCGTGGCGCCCAGCTTTTCCAGCTCGGCCAGCGCGGCGCGCACGGTGCCCTCCACGTCGGCGGCCAGCGCCTGCGGGAAGAACTCCTGGGGCAGGCCCACGCGCAGGCCCTTCAGCGGCTGGGCGGCGGTGGCACCGGCGCGCGGCGCCCGCATCTGCGCATGGAAGTCCTGCGGCGGGCGCTCGGCGCTGGTGGCGTCGCGGGGGTCGAAGCCGCTCATCGCCGACAGCAGCAGCGCGCAGTCTTCGGCGCTGCGGGCCAGCGGGCCGGCCTGGTCCAGGCTGGAGGCGAAGGCGATCATCCCGTAGCGCGAGCACACGCCGTAGGTGGGCTTGATGCCGGTGACGCCCGAAAAGCTGGCCGGCTGGCGGATGGAGCCGCCGGTGTCGGTGCCGGTGGCGGCCGGCAGCAGGCGCGCGGCCACCGCGGCGGCCGAGCCACCCGACGACCCGCCGGGCACGCGCGTGGTGTCCCAGGGGTTGCGGGCCGGGCCGTAGGCCGAGTTCTCGTTGGCCGAGCCCATCGCGAACTCGTCGCAGTTGAGCTTGCCCAGGCTTACCATGCCGGCACCGGTGACGCCATCGGCGCCCCGGCCCAGGCGCGCCACCACGGTGGCGTCGAACGGGCTGCGGTAGCCGGCCAGCATCTTCGAGCCGGCGGTGGTGGGCGCATCGGCGGTGACGAACACGTCCTTGTGCGCGATGGGCACGCCGGTGAGTGCATGGGCCTGGCCGGCGGCGCGGCGCTCGTCGGCGGCGCGGGCCTGGGCCAGCGCGTTGTCGGCGTCCAGGTGCAGGAAGCTGCCCAGGCTCTCATGGGCCTGCGCGCGGGCCAAGAAGGCCTGTGTCAGCTCGACGCTGGAGACTTCACCGGCCGCCAGTGCGGCCGACAGCGCGGCCACGCCACGGGTGTGCAGATCAACGCCGCTCATTCGATCACCTTGGGCACGAGGAAGAGGCCGTCCTGCACGGCGGGCGCGCTGCGCTGGTTGGCCTCGCGGTCCTCGGCTTCGGTCACGGCGTCTTCGCGCAGCCGCAGCTGCACCGCCTGCACAGCGGACAGCGGCGTGTACAGCGGCTCGATGCCGCTGGTGTCCACGGCGCTCATGCGTTCGACGATGCCGAAGAAACCGTTGAGCTGGTCCAGCAGCTCGGAACGGGCTTCGGGCTTGAGTTCCAGGCGCGCCAGATGCGCGATCCGGCTCACGTCCTCGGGGGTCAGGGCCATCGGTCGGGGCTTGTCGGGGTTGTCGCCGGGCGGGTAAAGCTGGCTGCGAAACGCAGTGCCAAACCACCAGAAGGCGGGGGTTGATGGGGTATTATCGCCCGTTCCCCACAAGGCCTACGGCCCGTCAGACGTGTTTGCCCCGCGCAGGCACGCCAGCTGGCCGTACCCGGGCGCACCGGGTGCCGGGCCGCTTGTGACGGGGCCAGACTTTCCCGTGCCGCCCTGCCCCGAGCGGGCCCGGCGCCACGACCTCCGAACGAACAACACTCCATCTTGATGCGCCAGCCGCTGCAGCGATGCGTCCCGGGCCCGGTGGTCCGGTCGATGCGCGCGACCGCTGAGTGCACACCCTTCCCCCCGCCATGTTCGAATCGTTTCGCCGCTACTTTTCCACCGATCTCGCCATCGACCTGGGCACCGCCAACACGCTGATCTATGTGCGCGGCAAGGGCATCGTCCTCGACGAGCCCTCGGTGGTCGCCATCCGCCATGAAGGCGGCCCCCACGGCAAGAAGACCATCCAGGCCGTCGGCGCCGAAGCCAAGGCCATGCTGGGCAAGGTGCCCGGCAACATAGAAGCCATCCGCCCGATGAAGGACGGCGTGATCGCCGACTTCACCGTCACCGAGCAGATGCTCAAGCAGTTCATCAAGATGGTGCATCCGCGCTCGGTGCTCAAGCCCAGCCCGAGGATCATCATCTGCGTGCCCTGCGGTTCCACCCAGGTCGAGCGCCGCGCCATCCGCGAAAGCGCGCTGGGCGCCGGGGCCTCCGAGGTGTACCTGATCGAAGAACCCATGGCCGCGGCCATCGGCGCCGGCCTGCCGGTGTCCGAGGCCTCGGGCTCCATGGTGGTGGACATCGGCGGCGGCACCACCGAGGTCGGCGTCGTGTCGCTGGGCGGCATGGTCTACAAGGGCTCGGTGCGGGTGGGCGGCGACAAGTTCGACGAAGCCATCATCAACTACATCCGCCGCAACTACGGCATGCTGATCGGCGAGCCCACCGCCGAAGCGATCAAGAAGAACATCGGCAGCGCCTTCCCCGGCTCCGAGGTCAAGGAGATCGAGGTCAAGGGCCGCAACCTCAGCGAAGGCGTGCCGCGCAGCTTCACCATCAGCAGCAACGAGATCCTCGAAGCGCTGACCGACCCGCTGAACAACATCGTCTCCAGCGTCAAGAACGCGCTGGAACAAACCCCGCCCGAGCTGGGCGCCGACATCGCCGAGCGCGGCATGATGCTGACCGGCGGCGGCGCGCTGCTGCGCGACCTGGACCGCCTGCTGGCCGAAGAAACCGGCCTGCCGGTGCTGGTGGCCGAGGACCCGCTGACCTGCGTGGTGCGCGGCTGCGGCATGGCCCTGGAGCGCATGGAGCGCCTGGGCAGCATCTTCACTTCGGAATAATCCGGGTCTTCTTCCACCGCGGGCCGGCGCGTGCAAGACGTGGCCGGCCTTTCGTCATCTGAGCCGCCGCCGAGCCCCGAGCCGACACCATGCAGCTGGGCACCCTAGACCGCACACCGCCGCCCTTCTTCCGGCAGGGCGTGTCCGCGCTCACCAAGCTGCTGTTCTTCGCGGCGCTGGCCGTTTTTCTGATGGTGGCCGACGGCCGCTTCCAGCTGGTGGTGGGCGCACGGGCGGTGCTGGCCACCGTGCTGCTGCCGGTGGAACGGGCGCTGATGGTGCCGCGCGAGATGCTGGCCGGTGGCCGCGACTACCTGCAGGGCATCGCCCAGGCGCGCGCGGCCGAGAACGCCGCCCGCATCGAGATGGTGCGCCAGGCCGAGCGGGTGTCGCAGGTGGCGCTGCTGGAGCGCGAGAACAAGCGCCTGCGTGCGTTGCTGGAACTGCGCCCGGCCGTGACCGTGCGCTCCACCCCGGCCGAGGTCATGTACGAGGCGGCCGACCCCTTCTCGCGCAAGGTGTTCATCGACCGCGGTGAGCGCCAGGGCATCGTGCTGGGCTCGCCGGTGATCAACGAAGGCGGCGTGATGGGCCAGGTGACGCGCCTGTATCCGCTGACGGCCGAGGTCACGCTGCTCACCGACAAGGACGCCGCCATTCCGGTGCTCAACACCCGCACCCAGCAGCGCAGCGCCGCCTTCGGCGGCCCCGGCGCCACGGTGGAACTGCGCTTCATGGCCGCCAACTCCGACGTGAAGGTGGGCGACGTGCTCACCACCTCGGGCGTGGACGGCGTGTACCCGGCCGGCCTGCCGGTGGCCACGGTGGCGGTGGTGGAGCGGCAGTCCGAAGCCGGCTTCGCGCGCATCGTGCTCAAGCCCGCGGCGGTGCTGGACGGCGTGCGCCATGTGATGGTGCTGGAGCCCCTGAGCGCCCAGCTGCCACCGCCCCCCGCGCCCGATCCGGCGCCCGCGGTCGATCCCCGGAGCAAGCGCAAGCCATGATCATGCCCCGCGGCTCGGACCAGCTGCTGCTGCCGGCCAACCCCTTCTTCGTCTGGTTCACGCTGCTGTTCGCGCTGGTGTTCAACCTGCTGCCGTTCGGCCGCGAACCCGCGGTGCCCGACCTGCTGGCCCTGGTGCTGGTGTTCTGGAACGTGCACCAGCCGCGCCGCGTGGGCGTGGGCGTGGCCTTCTTCTTCGGCCTGCTGATGGACGTGCACGAAGCCGCGCTGCTGGGCCAGCATGCGCTGGCCTACACGCTGCTGTCGTTCTTCGCCATCACCATCCACCGGCGGCTGCGCTGGTTCGGCCTGCCGGCGCAGGCGCTGCATGTGCTGCCGCTGTTCGCGGCGGCGCATCTGGTGTCCATCGTCGTGCGGCTGGCGGCCGGCGGCATGCTGCCGGGCTGGCCCATCCTGTGGGCGCCGGTGCTCGAATCGGCCTTGTGGCTGCCGGCGACATGGCTGCTGCTGGCGCCGCAGCGCCGCGCCCCCGATCCGGACGAGAATCGGCCGCTGTGACCGAGATCAAGAACCTCGAACGCGAGATCAGCCGCTTTCGCGGCCGGCTGGTGGCGGCTGGCTTGTTCGTGCTGCTGGGCTTCGGGCTCATCGCCACGCGCATGGTCTACCTGCAGATCTATCGGCACGAAGAGCTGGCCACGCGGGCCGAGGCCAACCGCATCGCGGTATTGCCCGTGGTGCCCAACCGCGGGCTCATCGTCGACCGCAACGGCGTGGTGCTGGCCACCAACTACTCGGCCTACACGCTGGAGATCACGCCGTCCAAGGCCGGCGACCTGGAAGCCACGATCGATGCGCTGTCGCACCTGGTCGAGATCCAGCAGCGTGACCGCCGCCGCTTCAAGCGGCTGATGGACGAGAGCAAGAGCTTCGAGTCGCTGCCCATCCGCACCAAGCTGACAGATGCCGAGGTGGCCCGCTTCATGGCGCAGCGCTTCCGCTTCCCGGGCGTGGACGTGCGGGCGCGGCTGTTCCGCAATTACCCGCTGGGCGACGTCGGCGCCCACGTCATCGGCTACATCGGCCGCATCAACCAGGCCGAGAAAAAGGCCATGGAAGACTGGGACGAAGACGTCCAGGCCAACTACCGTGGCACCGAGGTGATCGGCAAGCTGGGCGTCGAGCAGAGCTACGAGCGCGAGCTGCACGGCCAGACCGGCTTCGAAGAAGTGGAAACCAGTGCCGGCGGCCGCGCGGTGCGGCGCCTCAAGACCCACCCTTCCACGCCCGGCAACACGCTGGTGCTGTCGATCGACATCAAGCTGCAGGCGCTGGTCGAGCAGATGTTCGGCGACCGCCGCGGCGCGCTGGTGGCCATCGACCCGCGCAACGGCGAGGTGCTGGCCTTCGTCAGCAAGCCCACGTTCGACCCCAACCTGTTCGTCGACGGCATCGACTACGACAGCTGGAAGGAGCTGAACGAATCCATCGACCGCCCGCTGCTCAACCGCGCGCTGCGGGGCACCTACCCGCCGGGCTCCACGTTCAAGCCCTTCATGGCGCTGGCGGCGTTGAACACCGGCAAGCGCAGCCCCAGCCTGGTGATCCAGGACAACGGCAGCTTCGTGTTCGGCAATCACACCTTCCGCAGTCACGGCGACAAGGGCCTGGGGCCGGTGGACATGTACCGGTCCATCGTCAAGTCCAGCAACGTCTACTACTACTCGCTGGCCAACGAGATGGGCGTGGACCTGATGCATGAGCAGCTGTCGCCGCTGGGCTTCGGCCGTCGCACCGGCATCGACCTGGAAGCCGAAGGCACCGGCCTTCTGCCCTCCACCGCCTGGAAGAAAAAGGCCTACAAGCGGCCCGAGCAGCAGAAGTGGTTCTCCGGCGAGACCATCTCGCTGGGCATCGGCCAGGGCTACAACAACTTCACCATGCTGCAGGTGGCCAGCGCCACCGCCACGCTGGTGGCCGGCGGCCAGCGCTTCGAGCCGCGGCTGGTGCGCGAGGTCGAGAACGTGGTCACCCACGAAAAGCGCCGCGTCTCGGGCCAGCCGCTGGCCCCGCTGCCCTACAAGCCCGAGCACATTGCGCTGGTGCTGCGCGCGCTGCATGGCGTGACGCAGGAAGGCACCTCCACCCCGGTGTTTGCCGGCGCGCCCTACAAGACCGGCGGCAAGACCGGCACCGCGCAGGCCGTGGGCGTGCGGGCCAACGAGAAGTACAACGCCGCCAAGCTCAGCGAATACCAGCGCGACCACTCGGTGTACATGGCCTTCGCGCCGCTCGAGAACCCCACCATCGCGCTGGCGGTGATCGTCGAGAACGCCGGCTGGGGCGCCGCCGCGGCCGCGCCCATCGCGCGCCGGGTGTTCGACTACAGCCTGCTGGGCCTGTGGCCCAGCGACGAGGACATGGCCGCCACCCAGCAGGGCAAGTCGGTGGCGCCCATGGGCACGCCGCGCCGCGCGTCCGACGTGCCGCTGCCGGGCGGCCTGGCGATGGCGGGCCTGCCGGGCATCGCGCTGGACGTGGGCAGCGAGCGCGGTGCGCCGTCGCCCATGCCCTCGGTGCCCGAAGGGCCGGTCGCGCCGGCGCCGGTGCCGGCCTCGGGCCCGCAACAACTGGCACAGGCGGCGGTGGCCGCACAACGGGGGGCCCGATGAGCGCGGTGATCGAACGCCCCTCGCTGTGGCTGCGGCTGCGGCCGCTGTTCGTGGGCTACGACTACTGGCTGATCGTGGCCATCCTGCTGCTGGCGGGCGCGGGCCTGGTCACCATGTATTCGGCCGGCTTCGACCACGGCACCCGCTTCGTGGACCATGGCCGCAACATGATGCTGGGCGTGGCCGTGCTGCTGCTGGTGGCGCAGGTGCCGCCGCAGCGCCTGATGATGCTGGCGGTGCCCGTCTACACCGTGGGCGTGGCACTGCTGGTGGCCACCGCGGTGTTCGGCATCACCAAGAAGGGCGCCACCCGCTGGCTGGACGTGGGCATCGTGGTGCAGCCCAGCGAGATCCTGAAGATTGGCATGCCGCTGATGATGGCCTGGTGGTTCCAGAAGCGTGAAGGCCAGCTGCGCGCGCTGGACTTCGCGGTCGGCGGGCTCATCCTGGCCATTCCGGTGGGGCTGGTGATGAAGCAGCCCGACCTGGGCACGGCCATCCTCATCCTGTCGGGCGGGCTGTACGTGATGTTCTTTGCCGGGCTGAGCTGGAAGCTCATCCTGCCGGTGCTGCTGGTGGGGGCTGCGGCGGTCACCGCGCTGGTGCTGTCGGAAGACGCCATCTGCCAGCCCGACGTGGTGTGGCCGGTGCTGCGCGAGTACCAGAAGCACCGGGTGTGCACGCTGCTGGACCCCACGCAGGACCCGCTGGGCAAGGGCTTCCACATCATCCAGGGGATGATCGCCATCGGCTCGGGCGGCATCCATGGCAAGGGCTTCATGAACGGCACCCAGACCCACCTGGAGTTCATCCCCGAGCGCACCACCGACTTCATCTTCGCCGCCTTCAGCGAAGAGTTCGGTCTGGCCGGCGTGGCGGGTTTGCTGGTGGGATTCACCTTCCTGCTGTTCCGCGGCCTGATGATCGCGGCCGAAGCGCCCACCATGTTCGCCCGCCTGCTGGCTGGCGCGCTGTCGCTCAGCATCTTCACCTACTGCTTCGTGAACATGGGCATGGTCAGCGGCATCCTGCCGGTGGTGGGCGTGCCGCTGCCCTTCATCAGCTACGGCGGCACCGCCATGGTCACGATGGGGCTGGGGCTGGGCATGCTGATGTCCATCGCCAAGAGCCGGCGGTTGATGCAAAGCTAGCTGGAGCACCCGGCGCTCCTGCGGAGCGCCACCCTCCGAGAGGGTGCCGAGGCCGCTTGGGAGCGGCCCGGCGCTGGCCTCGGCCGGCCCCACTAAGGAGCCACGGGGAAGCGCACGGTGAAGCGGGTGCCCGGCGGCGTGCTGCGCGGGTGGGCGTCTTCCACCGCCACCACCGCGTTGTGCTGCAGCGCAATCTCGCGCACGATGGCCAGGCCCAGGCCGGAGCCATCCACGTTGGTGCCCAGCGCGCGGTAGAAGGCCTGGAACACCAGATCACGCTCGGCCTCGGGAATGCCGGGGCCGGTGTCTTCCACCTGCAGCACCACCACCTGGCCGAACGGATCGGCCACGACACGCACCGTCACCGCGCCGCCTGAAGGCGTGTACTGCAGCGCGTTGTCCACCAGGTTGCGCACCAGCTCGCGCACCAGAACCGGCTGGCCCTGGATGCGGGCCGACGGGCCGCCGGCGTGCGCGTCCGGCCCTTCGTAGCCGAGGTCGATGCGCTTTTCCAGCGCACGCGGCACGAAGTCGCGCACCGTCTCCACCGCCAGGCGCGGCAGGCTCACTTCCTGCGTCTTGCGCGCCTGTTCCTTGTCCTCGGCCCGGGCCATGGCCAGCAGCTGATTGACCATGTGCGCCGCCCGCTGGGTGGAGCGAGCGATCTGCTGCAGCGAGCGCTTGACCGAAGCCACGTCGCCGCCGCTGTCCAGCTCACGCTGGGCCAGCTCGGCCTGCATGCGCAGGCCGGCCAGCGGGGTTTTCAGCTGGTGGGCCGCATCGGCCAGGAAGTGCTTCTGCGCGCTGATCGACAGGTCCAGCCGCGCCAGCAGGTCGTTGATGGCGCGCACCAGCGGCGCCACCTCGTCGGGCGCATCGCGTTCTTCGATGGGCGACAGGTCATGGCTCTCACGTTCGCGGATGCGCCGCTGCAGCGCATTGAGGGGCGCCAGCCCGCGTGCCAGCGCCAGCCACACCAGCAGTACCGCCACGGGCAGGATGACGAACTGCGGCAGGATCACGCCGCGGAAGATCTCGGTGGCCAGGCGCGAGCGCTTGTCCAGCGTCGTGGCCACCTGCACCAGCGGCACGCTGTCCTTGGGCGCATTGGCATCGGACAGCCACATGTAGGCGATGCGCACCGGCTCGCTCAGCACCAGGTCGTCGCGAAAGCGCAGCTCGCCGGGGGCGGCGCGTTCTTCGTCGGGCACCGGCAGGTCGCGGTCGCCGGCCAGGAACTCGCCGCGCAGGCCCAGCACCTGGTAGAAGACCTGGTCGCTGTCGTCGCTGCGCAGGATCTCGGCCGCGGCCTCGGGGATCTTCACCTTGACCAGCGGCGCGACGAACTCGCTGCTCTCCACCGACACCCGGCGCGCGACCGTGCGCGCCAGTTCGCCCAGCTCGCGGTCGTAGGGCCGGTTGGCAATGCCTTGCGCCACCAGCCAGGTGAGCGCGACGCTGATCGGCCACAGCAGCAGCAGCGGCGCCAGCATCCAGTCGAGGATCTCGCCGAACAGCGAGCGCTGTTCGCGCAGGGAGCCGGGCATGCGGTCGATCGCCTCCGTCAGCCGGCGTGGCCGTCAGCCCGGGATCTTCTCGAGGCAGTAGCCCAGCCCGCGCACCGTGGCGATGCGCACCGGCCCCTGCTCGATCTTCTTGCGCAGGCGGTGGATGTATACCTCGATGGCGTTGTTGCTGACTTCTTCGCCCCATTCGCACAGGCGCTCGACCAGCTGGTCCTTGCTCACCAGCCGGCCGGCGCGCTGCAGCAGCACTTCCAGCAGCGACAACTCGCGCGCCGACAGGTCGACCATCTGGTCATTCAGGTAGGCCACGCGGCCGGTGGCGTCGAAGCTGAGCGGCCCGTGCTTGATGACGGTGGACGCCGACCCCAGCCCGCGGCGGGTGAGCGCCCTCACCCGTGCCTCCAGCTCGGCCAGCGAAAACGGCTTGGCCATGTAGTCGTCAGCGCCCAGGTCCAGGCCCTTGACGCGCTGCTCCACGCTGTCAGCCGCGGTGAGGATGAGCACCGGCACGCTGGAGCCACGGGCGCGCAGGCGGCGCAGCACCTCCAGCCCGTGCAGTTTGGGCAGCCCCAGGTCGAGGATGAGCAGGTCGAATTCGTGCGCGGCCAGCGCGGCGTCGGCTTCGCTGCCGCTGCCGACCTGATCGACCGCATAGCCCGTGTTGCGCAGCGAGCGGATCAAACCATCGGCCAGCACCTGATCGTCCTCGGCAATGAGAATGCGCACGGCTTTGTCTCCTGTATCACTCGATTCTAGGTATGCCATCTCCCGCCAACGGGGGCTTTATCAGTACTGTACGAATATCCAGCTTCGGGTATCATCGCGGCATTGCCCGGAGAACGCCATGGACGCACCCGTCAAAGCTCTGAACACTGAAAAAGCCAAAGCCCTGCAAGCCGCACTCGCCCAGATCGAGAAGCAATTCGGCAAGGGTTCCATCATGCGCCTGGGCGACGGCGAGGTGGTGGAAGACATCCAGGTCGTGTCCACCGGCTCCCTGGGCCTGGACATCGCGCTGGGCGTCGGCGGCCTGCCCCGCGGCCGCGTGGTCGAGATCTACGGCCCTGAATCCTCGGGCAAGACCACGCTCACGCTGCAGGTCATCGCCGAGATGCAAAAGCTCGGCGGCGTCTGCGCCTTCATCGACGCCGAACACGCGCTGGACGCGCAGTACGCGCAAAAGCTGGGCGTGAACCTGCAAGACCTGGTCATCTCCCAGCCTGACACCGGCGAACAGGCGCTCGAAATCGTCGATGCGCTGGTGCGCTCCGGCTCCATCGACCTCATCGTGGTCGACTCGGTGGCCGCGCTCACGCCCAAGGCCGAACTGGAAGGTGAAATGGGCGACTCGCTGCCCGGCCTGCAGGCCCGGCTGATGAGCCAGGCCCTGCGCAAACTCACCGGCACGATCAAGAAGACCAACACCATGGTCATCTTCATCAACCAGATCCGCATGAAGATCGGCGTGATGTTCGGCAACCCCGAAACCACCACCGGCGGCAATGCGCTGAAGTTCTACGCCTCCGTCCGCCTCGACATCCGCCGCACCGGCAGCATCAAGAAGGGCGAAGAAGTCATTGGCAGCGAAACCAAGGTCAAGGTCGTCAAGAACAAGGTCTCGCCTCCGTTCAAGACCGCCGAGTTCGACATCCTGTACGGTGAAGGCATCAGCCGCGAAGGCGAAATCATCGACATGGGCGTGGAGGCACGCATCCTCGACAAGTCCGGCGCCTGGTACGCCTACAACGGCGAAAAGATCGGCCAGGGCAAGGACAACGCGCGCGAGTTCCTGCGCGAAAACGCCGACGTCGCCGTCGAGATCGAGAACAAGGTGCGTGAGGCGTTGGGCATCCCCCTGCTGCCCGGCAAGGCTGACGGCGCAGCACCGGCCGCGGCAGCCTCCAAGTAAGCCGCAGCATGGCGGCAGCGCCCGCCCGGCTTTCCCTGAAAGCGCGGGCGCTCAAACTCCTGGCGCAGCGCGAGCACAGCCGGCTGGAACTTCGCCGCAAGCTGCTGCCGCATGCGCAGGCCTTTTGCCAGGCACGCGACGAGGCGCTGGAAGCGGCGCCAGCGGGTGTTCCGCCAGCCGCCGAGCCGCTGGACACGCCGAACCAGTGCCTGGACAAGCTGCTCGACTGGCTGCAGGCCCACCGCTACCTCAGCGAAGAGCGATTCGTCGAGTCCCGCCTGCATGCGCGGTCGGCGCGCTTCGGCAACAGCCGCATCAAGATGGAACTGGCGCAGCACGGCCTGGCGCTGGATGCCGAGCAGGCCGCCCAACTGCGCACCACCGAACTCGAACGCGCCCGCGCCTTGTGGCAGCGCCGTTTCGGCAGCCCCGCCACCGACCCGGCGGGCCGGGCCAAGCAGATGCGTTTCCTGGCCGGCCGGGGCTTTTCCGGTGAAACCATCCGGCGCGTGGTGCAGGGCCTGGACGAAGACGCCTGCGGGTAGCCGCAGTGTTGCTGCAGCGCAAGATGCTACATTCCCGCGGTTTCCTCGGTGCCTGCGCGCCGTGGGATGGCGGCCCCGGGCCGCAGACCTGCCCGCTGTCCATGGCCTCTCCGCTCCTCCTCGACCCCACCGCCCGTCTCCGGCCGCTGCATGCGCCGGGCCAGCGCGTGAGCCTGGGCGCGGCGCAGGCCGGCACCGCGGGCGGGCGTCAGCCCGCTGTCGGCAATTCGGCCGACAATCCGCCTTTCCCGCCCGTCGCGGCGCGCTGACCGCGGCCCCGTCCGCCCGCAGCGCACCGCTCTGTCCGCTTCCCCCCCTCCAAGACAAGCCTATGAAGATCCACGAGTACCAAGGCAAAGAAGTGCTGCGCCAGTTCGGCGTTCCGGTGCCGCGCGGCTACCCCGCGTTCACCGTGCAGGAAGCCGTTGAAGCGGCCCAGAAACTGGGCGGCAGCGTCTGGGTCGTCAAGGCGCAGATCCACGCCGGCGGCCGCGGCAAGGGCGGCGGCGTCAAGCTGGGCCGCTCGATGGAAGACGTGACGAAGCTGGCGGGCGAGATCCTGGGCATGCAGCTGGTCACGCACCAGACCGGCCCCGAAGGCCAGAAGGTCCGGCGCCTGTACATCGAAGAAGGCGCGGACATCCAGAAGGAGTTCTACGTCTCGCTGGTGACCGACCGCGGCACCCAGAAGGTGGCCCTGATCGCCTCGTCCGAAGGCGGCATGGACATCGAGGAAGTGGCCCACTCCACCCCCGAGAAGATCATCACCGAGATGATCGACCCGCTGGCCGGCCTGACCGACGAGCAGGCCGCGAAGGTGGCCAAGGCCATCGGCATGGAAGGCCACACCGTGGACCAGGCCGTCACGCTGTTCAAGAACCTGTACCGCTGCTACATGGAGACGGATGCCTCGCTGGTCGAGATCAACCCGCTCAACCGTGACGGCAAGGGCAACCTGATCGCGCTGGACGCCAAGTTCAACTTCGATTCCAACGCCCTGTTCCGCCACCCGGAAATCGTCGCCTACCGCGACCTGGACGAAGAAGACCCGGCCGAGATCGAAGCCAGCAAGTTCGATCTGGCCTACATCAGCCTGGACGGCAACATCGGCTGCCTGGTCAACGGCGCCGGCCTGGCCATGGCCACCATGGACACCATCAAGCTGTTCGGCGGCGAGCCGGCCAACTTCCTGGACGTGGGCGGTGGCGCCACCGCCGAGAAGGTCACCGAAGCCTTCAAGATCATGCTGAAGAACCCGGAGGTCAAGGGCATCCTGGTGAACATCTTCGGCGGCATCATGAAGTGCGACACCATCGCCACGGGCGTGATCACCGCCTGCAAGGCCGTGAACCTGAGCGTGCCGCTCGTCGTGCGCATGAAGGGCACGAACGAGGAAATCGGCAAGAAGCTGCTCGCCGAGTCCGGCCTGCCGATCATCAGCGCCGACACCATGGCCGAAGCCGCGACGAAGATCGTCGCCGCCGTGAAGTAAGACGGGAGCAGATTCATGTCGATCTACATCAACAAAGACACCAAGGTCATCACCCAGGGCATCACCGGCAAGACGGGCCAGTTCCACACGCTCGGCTGCCAGGCCTATGCCAACGGCAAGAACGCTTTCGTTGCGGGTGTGAACCCCAAGAAGGCCGGCGAGAAGTTCGAAGGTATTCCCATCTACGCCAGCGTCAAGGAAGCCGCGGGCCAGACGGGCGCCACCGTCAGCGTGATCTACGTGCCGCCCGCGGGCGCCGCGGCCGCCATCTGGGAAGCGGTGGAAGCCGACCTGGACCTGGTGATCGCGATCACCGAAGGCATTCCCGTGCGCGACATGCTGGAAGTGCGCAACAAGATGAAGGCCAAGGAAGCGGCCGGCGGCAAGAAGACGCTGCTGCTGGGCCCCAACTGCCCGGGCCTGATCACGCCGGACGAGATCAAGATCGGCATCATGCCCGGTCACATCCACCGCAAGGGCCGCATCGGCGTCGTGTCCCGTTCGGGCACGCTGACCTATGAAGCCGTGGCGCAGCTGACCGAAATCGGCCTGGGCCAGTCCAGCGCCGTCGGCATCGGTGGCGACCCGATCAACGGCCTGAAGCACATCGACGTGATGAAGGCCTTCAACGACGATCCGGACACCGACGCGGTGATCATGATCGGCGAGATCGGTGGCCCGGACGAAGCCGAAGCCGCCCGCTGGTGCAAGGACAACATGAAGAAGCCGATCGTCGGCTTCATCGCGGGCGTCACCGCGCCTCCGGGCAAGCGCATGGGCCACGCCGGCGCGCTGATCTCGGGCGGCGCCGACACCGCGGACGCCAAGCTGGCGATCATGGAAGAGTGCGGCTTCAAGGTCACCCGCAACCCGTCGGAAATGGGCAAGCTGCTCAAGGCACTGCTGTAAACCTGCCAGGGCGGCACCCGTTGCGCCGTGCGTAGAGCTACGTACGCGCGCCACGGAACCAAAGCCTAAACTGCGGAATCAGCGCTGGCGCCTTGTGCCGGCGCCCCCGCACCCCGGGGCCTGATGCTCACGCATCGGGCCTTTTGCTTTTCTCGCCGCCCTTCGGAGATTGCTTCCCATGGACTTCGCCTCCGCCACATTCTGGGCCGCGCTGGGTTCCATCATCCTGGCCAACGTCCTGCTGTCGGGCGACAACGCCGTGGTGATCGCCCTGGCCGCCCGCTCGCTGCCCGCGCACCAGCAGAAAAAGGCCATCTTCTTCGGCAGCGCCGCCGCCATCGTGATGCGGATCGCGCTCACGCTGCTGGCCGTCAAGCTGCTGGCCCTGCCTTACCTCAAGATCATCGGCGGCATCGCGCTGGTGTACATCGGCGTCAGCCTGCTGGTGGAAGACGACGGCGGTGAAGACGAAGGCGCGGGCGCCGGCCATTCCAGCATGCTCACCGCCATCCGCACCATCCTGGTGGCCGACCTGGTGATGAGCCTGGACAACGTGCTGGCCGTGGCCGCCGCCGCCAAGGGCGACACCGTACTGCTGGTGCTGGGCCTGGGCATCAGCATTCCGCTGATCATCTTCGGCAGCACCATGCTGCTCAAGGTGATGGAGCGCTTCCCGCTGATCATCACGCTGGGCGCGGCGCTGCTGGGCTTCCTGGCCGGCGAGATGACGCTGACCGACCCGGCCGTGGACACCTACTTCGGCCACCAGTCGCACCTGGCCGTCAACGCCGCCGGCACCATCGGCGCCATCCTGGTGGTGGTGCTGGGCCTGTACCTCAAGCGCCGGCATTCGGCGCAGGCAGCGGCTTCGGCCACCTGATTTTGTAACGCTCACCTAGAATTTTCCGCTGAAGGGGAGTAGCTCCGGCGCCAGGCGGTGATACCGCCGGCGCCTTCGACAGATCGTCAAGACGAAGCCGGGAAGGCTTCCGGTCTGTCGGGCAGTGCCAGCCCAGGCCTGCCGAGCAAGACCTTCGACGTTTCCGTCCGCACTGCGGCGGTTGGCGCTCGAAGGCTTGCACGCACCCTCACCCGGTGCCCCAGCCGCCTTCGAAGGGCAACCCGGCTGCGGACGATCTCGACGATCCCTGTCCGCACCTAGGAGTTGCCCATGACCTTCCTGTCTCCCGAATGGCTGTCCGCCCTCGCGTCGATCGTGCTGATCGACCTCATCCTGGCCGGTGACAACGCGATCGTGATCGCGCTGGCCGCCCGCAGCCTGCCCACCCACCTGCAGAAAAAGGCCATCCTGTGGGGCACCGTGGGCGCCATCGTCGTGCGTTCGCTGATGACGCTGGTGGTGGTGTGGCTGCTGCAGATCCCCGGCCTGATGCTGGCCGGCGGCCTGGGCCTGGTGTGGATTGCCTACAAGCTGCTGGTGCCCGGCGGCGATGAAGAACACGGCGGCGCCGGCGCGACCACTTTCTTCGGCGCGATGAAGACCATCATCGTGGCCGATGCGCTGATGGGCGTGGACAACGTGCTGGGCGTGGCCGGTGCCGCGCATGGCGCCTTCGACCTGGTGGTCATCGGCCTGCTCATCAGCGTGCCCATCGTGGTGTGGGGCAGCAGCGTGGTGCTCAAGCTGGTCGACCGTTTCCCGGTCATCAGTTATCTGGGCGCCGGCGTGCTGGCCTTCACCGCCGCCAAGATGATCGTCGGTGAGCCGCTGCTCAAGCCGGTGTTCGACCCCAACGAGGTCGCGCGCTGGGCGGTCTACGCCGTGGTGATCGCCGGCGTGCTGCTGGCCGGCCGCATGATGGCCCGCCGCGCCGAGGCGCACACCGGCGCGGCCTGACGCCCCACCATTTCCGTCGATGCCCATCGGCGCCGCCGTGCTAAGGTCCGCGCCCAAAAGGATGGACACGGGTTTTGTCAGGGCATGGGGGATTCGACGAAGCGGCCGATCGGCCCCGCCCAAGGCAGTGAACGGCTGCTGCAGCGGGACAGCGAGTTCGACGGCTACCGCATCCACCGTGTGCTCGGCCGTGGCGCCATCGGCACGGTGTACCTGGCGTCCAACCGGCGCGGCAAGCTGCTGGCGCTCAAGACCATCGACCTGGCCCGCCAGTTCGAGCGCGACGAACTGCCGCTGGCCCGCGAGCGGCTGGCGCTGGAGACGCTGACCACCTCGCGCCTGCGCCACCCGCACATCGTGCGCGTGTACGGCTGCGGCGAGCGCCGCGGCCTGGCCTACCTGGCGATGCAGGCGCTGCCCGGCTGCACGATGGAGCGCTACACGCAGCGCCGCCACCTGCTGCCCGAGCCGCTCGCGCTGCAGCTGGCCGCGTCGGTGGCCGACGGCCTGGCCCACGCCCATGCCCAAGGCGTGGTGCACCGGGACATCAAGCCCGCCAACGTGATGGTGGAGCTGCCGACCCGGCGGGTGAAGATCACCGACTTCGGGCTGGCGCGGCTGACCGACGGCACCCGCACGCGCACCGGGCTGGTCCTGGGCACGCCCGCCTTCATGGCGCCCGAGCTGCTGGCCGGCGCGCCGCCGCACCCGGGCAGCGACCTGTATGCGCTGGGCGTGCTGCTGTTCCAGCTGCTCACCGCGCGCCTGCCTTACGAAGGCGAGTCGATGGGCACGCTGCTGCGCGCCATCGCCGGCGGCCCGCCGCAGTCGCTGCGCGGCCTGCGGCCTGACCTGCCGGCCGAGCTGGCCAGCCTGAGCGAGCGCCTGCTAGACCGCACACCCCGCGCCCGCCCGGCCGATGGCCTGCTGATCGCGCGGCAGCTGCGCGAGCTGGCTGCCGGCTGGCCTGCGCGGCTCGTGTCAAAAGGTGCCGCCAGCTTCACCCGCTGACCACGCCCAGTGACAAAAGAGCACAATCCGCCGACCCCATTCACCGCCGCAGCGCGCCCAGATGCCCATCGAGTTTTTCAGTGCCATCGACACCGGTCGGGCCCGCAGCAACAACGAAGATGCCGTGGCCCTGGACGAGCGCGCTGCCCTGGCGGTCCTGGCCGATGGCATGGGCGGCTACAACGCCGGTGAAGTGGCCAGCGGCATGCTCACCACCTTCATCCAGGCCGAACTGGGCCGTTGGCTCCATGAAGCCAGCGCGCAGGCCTCCGATGCCGACGTGCGCCGGGCGATGGACATCTGCGTGGACAACGCCAACCGCGCCATCTTCAACGCCGCCAATGCCAACCCGCAGTACGCCGGCATGGGCACGACGCTGGTGCTGTCGGTGTTCCGCGAGCAGCGCCTGCTGCTGGGCCACGTGGGCGATTCGCGCGCCTACCGGCTGCGCGCCGGCCGGCTGGCGCAGCTCACGCGCGACCACTCGCTGCTGCAGGAGCAGCTGGACGCCGGCCTCATCACGCCCGAGCAGGCGGCCTATTCGGCCAACAAGAATCTGGTGACCCGCGCCGTGGGCGTGGAAGACACCGTGCTGCTGGAAACCCACCTGCATGCCACCGAGCCGGGCGACCTGTACCTGATGTGCTCCGACGGACTGTCGGACATGGTGCCGGACGCCCGCATCGCCCAGGTGCTGCTGTCGCACGAGTCGCTGCCGGCCGCCGGCCGCGGCCTGATCGACGCAGCCAATGAGGCGGGTGGAAAGGATAATATTGCCGTGATTCTGGTCCGCGTTCAGGACGGCGCCGCCGGTGCCTCGCGCCCCTGGTGGCGCTTCAAACGCTAGGCCTCACCGCATCACCATTCACACGCCGGTCAGCCGCGTCTGCCGGCAGACGTCAAACACAAGGTCAAGCATGGGCAAACTGGTCGTTTCGCTGGATGGCGTGGTCATCAAGGAAGTCCAGATCACCAAGGACAAGACCACCCTCGGCCGCCGCCCGTACAACGACATCGTCATCGACAACCTGGCGGTCAGTGGCGAGCATGCGGTGCTGCAGATGGTGGGTGCCGACGTCTTCATCGAAGACTTGAACAGCACCAACGGCACCTACATCAACGGCAAGGCCATCAAGAAGCAGCTGCTGGCCCACAACGACACGGTCGAGATCGGCAAGTACAAGATCAAGTACCTGGTCGAAGAAGGCAACGAGTACGAGAAGACCATGGTCGTGCGCCCCGGCGGCACGGTGCCCGGGGTCTCGCCCTCTTACGCGCAGACCGCGCCAGCGCCGGTGTCCAGCTTCGGCAACCTGGGCGGCGCGGTGGGCACGGCGTCCATCAAGGTGCTCAATGGCGCTGCGGCCGGCCGTGAAGTCACGCTGACCAAGGTGGTCACCACCGTCGGCAAGCCCGGCGTGCAGGTGGCCTCCATCACCAAGCGGCCGGGCGGCTATGTGCTGGCGCACGTGGAAGGCAGCTCGCGCCCCACGGTCAATGGCGTGCCGCTGGTGGGCGAATCGGTGCCGCTGAAAAACGGCGACGTGATCGAGCTGGCCGGCACCCAGATGCAGTTCATCCAGGCCTGATCGCACAGCGGCGCGCCCGGCGCGCGCTGCTTCTGCCGTGAACGGCCGCCGACGCACCACGCTGGTTGCCACGGCCTTCTGGGCCGTGCTGCTGCTGCTGGGCATCGGCCATGCCAGCCGGCTGCTGCCGCTGGAGCTGATCGAGCGGCTGGACCAGGCGCTGGCCGACACCCGCACCCGCTGGACCGCGCAGCCCGGCGTGCCGCCGCGCATCGCCATCATCGACATCGATGAAGCCAGCCTGGCCGAATTGGGCCGCTGGCCCTGGCCGCGCGAGCGGCTGGCGCGGCTGACCGACGAGCTGTTCGAGCGGCAGCAGGTGGCGGCGGTCGGCTTCGATCTGGTGCTGGCCGAGCCCGATGCCGGACCGGTGGCCGCGCTGCAGCAGCTGGCGCTGGACGACCAGACCCTGGCCGCCCGCCTGCCGGCGCTGCGGCGTCAGCTGGACAACGACGCGGTGCTGGCCCGTGCACTCACCCAGCGCCCGGTGGCCCTGCCTTTCTACCTGACCAGCGACCGCGCCGGCGCCCGCAGCGGCCAGCTGCCGCCGCCACTGGCCACGCCGCTGCCCGACCCGGTGCCGGCCGGCCTGCCGCGCTGGAACGGCCATGGCGCCAGCCTGGCGGCACTCACTGCGGCCGCGCCGGCCGGCGGCTTCATCAACGCACTGCCGGATGACGACGGGCTGATCCGCTCGGCGCTGCTGGTGGCCGCTTATGCCGACGGCGATGGCCCGCCGCACCTGTACGAGTCGCTGGCCCTGGCCGTGTGGCGGCTGGGGGAGCAGGCCGCGGCGCCCACGCTGGAAGTGGCCGCCTCACCCAGCGGCCCGGCGCTGGTGGCGCTGCACCTGGGCGCACGGCGCATCGGGGTGGACGAGCGCGGCGCGGTGCAGGTGCCCTTTCGCCGCCACGCGGGGCCGATGTCGGGCGCCTTCGAGCGCCACGGCGCCGCCGACGTGCTGGCCGGCCGGCTGCCCGCGGGTCGCCTGGCCGGCTACCGTGTGCTGGTGGGCACCACGGTGCCCGCGCTGGGCGATCTGCGGGCCACCCCGGTGCATCCGGCGCAACCGGGCGTGGAGATCCACGCTTCCTTGCTTGCCGGCCTGGACGCAGGCCGCCTGCCGGTGCGGCCCGACTGGGCGGCCGGCTACGAGGTGTGCCTGCTGCTGGCCACCGCCCTGGTACTGGGTCTCGGCCTGCGGCGGCTGACGGCCCTGGGCAGCGTGGCCTGGAGCGTCGGCGTGCTGGTGGTGCTGCTGTGCACCAACCTGTACGCCTGGCAGGCGCAGGGGCTGGCGCTGCCGCTGGCCTCGGCATTGGTGCTGCTGTTCACCGGTTTTGCGGGCGTCATGGCCTGGGGCTACCTGGTGGAAGGCCGCTCGCGGCGCAGCCTGGTGCGCCTCTTCGGCACCTACGTGCCGCGCGAGCTGGTGCGGCGCATGGCGCGCGAACCCGAGCGTTACACCAGCGCCGCCCTGCTGGCCGAAAACCGCGAGCTGACGCTGCTGTTCTGCGACCTGCGCGGCTTCACCACCCTCTCGGAGCACTTGGAGCCGCTGGCGCTGCGCGAGCTGCTGAACCTGTTCTTCTCTCGCATGACGGCCGTGATCCACGCCCATGGCGGCACGCTGGACAAGTTCATCGGCGATGCGCTGATGGCCTTCTGGGGCGCGCCGCTGCCCGAGCCGCGCCATGCCGCACTGGCGCTGCAGGCCGCGCAGGCCATGGGCCACGCACTGGCCGCGCTGAACGCGGAACTGCGCGCCCGCGGCCAGCCCACGCTGTCGATGGGCATCGGCCTGCACACCGGCGTCGCCTGCGTGGGCGACATGGGCTCGGACCTGCGCCGCGCCTACACCGCGCTGGGCGACAGCGTGAACCTCGCCTCGCGCATCGAAGGGCTCACCCGCCGCTACGGCGTCGACCTGCTGGTCAGCGCCGCCACCCGCGAGGCAGTGATCGGCACCGACCCGGCGGCCGCAGCCGACCTGCCGTGGGTGGAGGTGGGCGAGGTGCAGGTCAAGGGGCGCCAGCAACCCGTGAACCTGTTCACGCTCGACGGCAGGCCGGCAGCGCCGGGCTCGGCGCGGGCCACGCAACTGCGCAATTGGCAGCTTGCGCTGGCTGCGGCGCGCTCGCAACATTGGGCCGAAGCCGACACCCACTGCGCCGCACTGCGAGCCAGCGTTTCCGAAGGCGACCTGCTGTGGCACCTTCAGCAGGCGCTGGCCCAGCACCCCACCCGCCCCTGAGGCGGCGCCCCTCCACCCGACCCCTGCCCCGTCCCGCCCCATGAAGATCCGTGTCCTCGGCTGCTCCGGTTCCATTGCCGCCGGCAGCCGAACCACCTCGTTCCTGCTGGACGACGACGTGCTCATCGATGCCGGCACCGGCGTGGGCGACCTGACGCTGGACGAGCTGGCCCGCATCGACCACGTGCTGGTGAGCCACAGCCACCTGGACCACATCCTGGCCATTGCCTTGCTGGCCGACAGCGTGATGCGCCGCCGCACCGCCGCCGGCCGGCCGCCGATCCAGGTGCATGCGCTGGCCCCCACGCTGGACGCGCTGCGCCAGCATGTGTTCAACGGTGTCATCTGGCCCGACTTCACCCAGCTGCCGCGACCCGAGCAGCCCATCCTGGCGCTGGTGCCGCTGGTCACCGGCGACGTGCTCACGTTGGGCACGCGCCGCATCGAGGTGCTGCCGGCCGAGCACACCGTGCCGGCGGTGGGTTATGCGCTGCTGCAGGACGCGCCGAGCCGCGACGCCCGCTGGGTGTTCACCGGCGACACCGGCCCCAACCCGCAGCTGTGGCACACGCTGCGCGGCCGCCGCATCGGCCACCTGGTCATCGAAACCGCCTTCGGCGACGACGAGCAGGCACTGGCCGAACTGAGCAGCCACCTGTGCCCCCAGACCCTCGGCCAGGAACTGGCCCAGCTGCCCGGCCGGGTGAGCGTGCACATCACCCACATCAAGCCCGGCGAGGTGGAGCCGGTGATGGCGCAGGTGCAGCAGCTGGGCAGCCGCCACGAGCTCAACGCCCTGCGTACCGGCCAGGAGATCGATCTGGGCTGAAGACTGACGTTTTGCGTCACCTGCTGCCGCAACGCGGCTCACCCGGGTGACCAGAAATGTCAGGCCATGTGCGGAACCGCACGATCGGGCGCCCTGCCAGCGCTTTCGCAGGCCCGGCACGGTGGCTGCAAACAGGAGTCTCGACTGCGGTCTCAAGTCACCCCGCCATCTTCCCTAGGAGCAACACCCATGAAGCGCGTCCAACAAGGTTTCACCCTCATCGAACTGATGATCGTCGTGGCGATCATCGGCATTTTGGCTGCCGTGGCGCTGCCGGCTTACCAGAACTACACGATCAAGGCTAAGGTCGGCAATGCGCTGCGCGCCGCCGATTCGGTCAAGACGGCCGTGGGTGTGTGCATCCAGGAACAAGGGGGCATCGCCACCGGCTGCAACGCCGGTGCTCTGGGCGTTCCTGCCTTCACCGCCACCAAGGAAGTGGCCTCGGCAACGACTACCAACGGCGTCATCGTGCTGACCCTGGCCACTGGCATCGGCAATGGTGTGGATGGCCAGACGATCACCTTCACGCCCACGATTGGCACCAGCGCCATCACCTGGAACAACACCACGACGGTCACTCAGGCCGAAGCCCTCGCGCTGATTCAGAAGAACAACATGTAAGGATGTTGACGGCGACGTGGCCTCGCGAGGGCCCGCCGCACATGCAAGACCAGAAGGGTCCGCTGATGCGGACCCTTTTTGCTTCTGCACCGTGAACCGCGGGCTGTCAGCGTTCGGCACCTGCCCCACCTGTGCGAAAGTCCCCGCTTTCCGCACAGCACCACCGTCCATGGCGCGCACGCATTTCCTCTTTCCTTTCGGCCACCGGTGAACCAGCGCCCGCTTCTTCAGGGCGCCGGCTGGCTGGCCTTGCCGGCGGCTGTGGTGCCTGCGCTCATCGCGTTCAATGAGCCGCCTTCTTCCACCTTCTACAACCAGGCCGCAGCCGCTGTGCTGTGGGGGCTGTTCGCCGCGCTGAGCGTTGCCGGCCCCGGAGCCGGCTCTGCCGGTCCGCGCCGGTCCCCATGGGCCGCGCTGTGGCCGCTGGCCGTGCCCCTGCTGCTGCTGACCGGCTCGTCGCTGGCTTCTTCCGTCTGGGGCCACCTGCCCATCACGCTGGGCCGGTTGTCCGCCCTGTCGCTGCTGGGCGCGCTGGTGATGGTGGGGGCGGGGTGGGCTGCGATGGCCCGGGGGCAGGGTCGGGTGTTGCCGGCGGTGTTCGTGGCCTGGCTGCTGGTCGGGGTGCTGAGCACCGCCATCGGCGTGGTGCAGGTGTTTGCGCCGGAGCTGGCCGATGGCAACGTGGTGGCCCGCACCGGGCTGCTGGGGCGCGCCGTGGGCAATCTGCGGCAGCCCAACCACCTGAGCAGCCTGCTGCTGTGGTCGGCCA
>CAKZXL010000919.1 GCA_937883885.1 uncultured Aquincola sp.
GACTTCAGCACCCGCTCGGGCTTCGTCATCACACCGGTGGTGGTGTGGGCCGGGCCGGCGAAACTGCTGGTGGCCAACCCGGGTGAGGTGGACAGCATCCACCGCATCCCGGTGAGCGAGTTCCTGCGGCCCGACGCGCCGCTGCTGGAGACCGTGGACTCCAGCGTGCACCCGGTGCTGCGCATGCCGGTAGGCAGCAGCTGGATCGCCGCGCCCACCGCGGCGGTGCTGTACCAGTTCCGCGAGGTGTGCTTGCGCGGGCTGCCGACCCGGGTGTCGCACTTCGAGCAGCCCACCTTCGCCTGGAAGTGAATGGGGTCTGCCGCCGAGGCGTCACGCCAAGCGCCGCCGGCTGCGCTTGGCGGCGGCGTGCGGCACACGTTCGGCCGCCACTTGCCGCAGCAAGTCCAGAAGCCGGTCGCCGGCCGGCGTGCGCAAGCCGGTGCGCAGACGCAGCAAGCCCACCGGCGGCAGCTCGATCGGCACCGCCACCGGCAAGGTCACGGCCAGGCCTTGCTGCGCCAGATGGCGTGCCACCTCGCTGGCCACGAAGGCCACGCAGTGCCGCTGCTGCAGGAAGGTCAGCGTCATCAGGAACGAAGCCGACTCGATGATGTCGCCTGGCGGGTCGAGCCGGTGCTTGTAGAACATCTGGTCGAGCTTGATGCGCGATGAGGCCCAGGCCGGCGGCACCACCCACGGGTGCTGCGCCAGCAGCGCCCAGGCGGGCTGGCGCACGCTGGCCAGCGCATGGTCCGGTGCCACCACGACGGCCATCGATTCGGTGTACAGCGCTTCGGTCTCGAGGTCGGGCGCGGCATAGCCCGGCTCCAGCCGGCCGACGATGAAGTCCAGCTCGGCCACCCGCAGCCGCGGCAGCAGCCGCGACAGGTCTCCCTCTTCGATGGACACCACACAGCGCGGCGACTCGGCCTTGAGCCGTGCCACTGCGGGTGCCACCAGGCTGGGCGTGGCCACCACCATTGCGCCCACGCGGATGTGGCCGGCGCCGCCGCTGCCGATGGCCGCGATGTCCTCGCGCGTGCGGGCGTAGTCGGCCAGCACCGAGCGCGCAAAGCGCGCCACCTTCTCGCCGTAGGCCGTGGGCTCGGTGCCGCGTGTGGAGCGCACGAACAGCGGCAGGCCGAACATGCGCTCGATCTCGACCAGCGACTTGCTGACCGCGGGCTGCGTGAGCGAGAGGAACTCGGCGGCACGGCCCAGGTGCCGGAACTGGTCCAGCGCCACCACCAGTTGCAGGTGCTTGAGCTTGAGGTTGGAGCGCAGCACACGGTCGATGTCGCTCATGCGGGGGATCCCTGATACATGAAGAAAAAGGAATGTAGCCTGTCCACTTCTTCATTGGTTGGTGATGGTCAGACTCGCAAGAATCCGCTCAGACCAACGAAGGAGACAAGCATGCGCATCCAACGACGCCGCCTGGTCCTGGGCTCCCTGGGGCTGGCCGCCACGGGCCTGCCCGCCCTGGCCCGCGCCAACAGCTGGCCCGATCGGCCCATCACCTTCATCTGCCCCTGGCCGGCCGGCGGCACCGCCGACATGACCATGCGTGCACTGTGCGGCGTTGCCGCCCGGTCGCTGGGCCAGACGGTGGTGGTCGAAAACAAGGCCGGCGCCTCGGGCATGCTGGGCCTGAAGGCCCTGGCCACCGCCAGGCCCGATGGCTACACCATCGGCCAGATCCCGATCTCTGTCACGCGCTTTGCGCAGCTGGGCACGGTGCAGCTGGACCCGCTGAAGGACCTCAGCTTCATCGCCCGCACCTCGGGCCAGACCTTCGGCATCGCAGTGCGCGCCGACTCGCCCTGGACCACGCTGAAGGACTTCGTGGCCGCGGCCAAGGCGGCGCCGGGCAAGCTCACCTACGGCAGCGCTGGCATCGGCGGTGCCACGCACGTGGGCATGGAGGAATTTGCGCTGGTGGCCGGCATCCAGCTCAATCACATCCCCTACAAGGGTGGCGCGCCTGCGCTGCAGGACCTGCTGGGCGGCCAGATCGACGCGCTGGCCGACTCCAGCTCCTGGGCGCCGCACGTCACCTCGGGCAAGCTGCGGCTGCTGGCCACCTGGGGCGACAAGCGCACCCACGACTTCCCGGACGTGCCGACGCTCAAGGACAGCGGCTACGACCTGGTGGTGGATGCGCCCAACGGCGTGGGCGCGCCCCGCGGGCTCGATCCGGCGGTGCACAAGCGGCTGCGCGAAGCCTTCAAGGTGGCGGCTGCCAGCCCCGACTTCGCCGCTGCCTGCAGCCGCATCGACGCGCCGCTGATGTACCTGGACGCGCCCGACTACGAGAAGTACGTGGCCCACGTCTACCAGAAGGACACCCAGCTGATCGAGCGACTCAAGCTGCGCGAGCTGCTGGCCAAGGGTTGAGCATCGTGAACGGAGCTTCGCCCCTCATCCGGCTGCACCCCGACGACAACGTGCTGGTGGTGCGCCAGCCGCTGGCGCTGGGCCAGGAGCTGCCCGAATTCGGGCTGCGCACCCGCGCGCAGCTGCCCGCCGGCCACAAGATCGCGGCGCGGCCCATCGCCGCCGGTGAGCGGGTGCGCAAGTACAACGTGGTGATCGGTGCCGCCGCGCGCGACATCGAAGCGGGCGAGCATGTGCACGGGCACAACCTGGTGATGGTGGACGACCATCGCGACCCTGGCTTCGGCCTGGACGTCAAGCCCGTGGCCCTGCTGCCCGAGCGCGACCGCGCCACCTTCATGGGCTACGTGCGACCCGACGGCCGCGTGGGCACCCGCAACTACGTGGGGCTGATCAGCTCGGTCAACTGCTCGGCCACCGTCATCAAGCAGATCGCCGCGCACTTCACGCCCGAGCGGCTGGCCGCCTACCCGCACGTGGACGGCGTGGTGGCCTTTGCGCAGACCAGCGGCTGCGGCATGTCCAGCCCGAGCGAGCACTTCGACCTGCTGCGCCGCACGATCGCGGGCTATGCCACGCACGCCAACCTGGGTGGCGCGCTGCTGGTGGGGCTGGGCTGCGAACGCAACCAGGTGGCCGACCTGGTGGCTGCGCAGGGGCTGCAGCTCGGACCGCTGATGCGCAGCTTCGTCATGCAGGACACCGGCGGCACCCGCGCCACCATCGCCGCTGGCATCGCTGCCATCGAGGAGATGCTGCCGCTGGCCAATGCGGTGCGCCGCCAGCCGGTGAGCGCCGCGCACCTCAAGATCGGCCTGGAATGCGGCGGCTCCGACGGTTTCTCGGGCATCAGCGCCAACCCGGCGCTGGGCGCGGCGATGGACATCCTGGTGCGCCATGGCGGCACTGCCATCCTCAGCGAAACGCCCGAGATCCACGGCGTGGAGTTCATGCTGACGCGCCGTGCCATCAGCCCCGACGTGGGCCAGAAGCTGCTGGACCGCCTGGCCTGGTGGGAGCAGTACACCCGTGGCCACAACGCGCAGTTCAACGGCGTGGTGGGCGCGGGCAACCAGGCCGGCGGCTTGGCCAACATCATCGAAAAAAGCCTGGGCTCGGCGATGAAAGGCGGCACCACGCCGCTGATGGCGGTGTACCGCTATGCCGAGCCGATCGACCAGGCCGGCTTCGTGTTCATGGACTCGCCGGGCTACGACCCGGTGGCCGTGACCGGCCAGATCGCCAGCGGCGCCAACCTCATCTGCTTTACCACCGGCCGCGGCAGCATGTTCGGCAGCAAGCCGGCGCCAACGGTCAAGCTGGCCAGCAACACGCCCATGTACCAGCGGCTGCAAGAAGACATGGACATCAACTGCGGCCTGGTGATCGACGGCGAGCTGAGCGTGGCGCAGATGGGCGAGCGCATCTTCCAGCACTTGCTGCGCACCGCCTCCGGCGAGAAATCCAAGAGCGAAGCCCTGGGCCTGGGCGACCATGAATTCGTGCCCTGGCACCTGGGCATCACGAGCTGACCACACCCACCATGACACTGGTACTGCATCACACTGAACTGCTGCGCAGCAGCCACCTGATCGACGGCCGCTGGTGCGGCGAGCCGACCCACGAGGTGACCGATCCTGCCGACGGCAGCCTCGTCGCCCACGTGCCCGACGGCCGTGCGGCCGATGCCCGGGCCGCCGCCGACGCCGCCCATGCGGCCTTTGCCGGCTGGCGCCAGGTGCCGGCCCGGCAACGCGCCGCGCTGCTCAAGCGTTGGCACAACCTGGTGATGGCCCACCAGGATGACCTGGGCCGGCTCATCTCGCGCGAACAGGGCAAGCCGCTGGCCGAGGGCCAGGGCGAAGTGGCCTATGCGGCCAGCTACATCGAATGGTTCGCCGAGCAGGCCACCCGCGCCAATGGCGAGGTCATCCCTTCACCAGTTCGCGGCAGGCGTCTGATGGCGCTGCGTGAGCCTGTGGGCGTGGTCGCCGTCATCACGCCCTGGAACTTTCCGGCCGCGATGATTGCCCGCAAGATCGCCCCGGCGCTGGCCGCCGGCTGCACGGTGGTGGCCAAGCCGGCGGAGGACACGCCGCTGACCGCGCTGGCGCTGGCCGCGCTGGCCCAGCAGGCCGGGCTGCCGGCCGGCGTGCTCAACGTGGTCACGGCTTCGCGAGAGCGCACGCCCGAGGTGGTGGACGCCTGGCTGGACGACGACCGGGTGCGCAAGCTCAGCTTCACCGGCAGCACGCCGGTGGGCATGCACCTGGCGCGCCGCTCGGCCGACACGCTGAAGAAGCTGTCGCTGGAACTGGGCGGCAATGCGCCGTTCATCGTGTTCGACGACGCCGACCTGGACGCCGCGGTGGAAGGCCTGATGCAGGCCAAGTTCCGCAATGGGGGGCAGACCTGCGTCTGCCCCAACCGCGTCTATGTGCACGACGCCGTGCACGACCGCTTCGTCGAGCGGCTGGCCGCGCGCGTGGGGGCCCTGCGCGTGGGCCCCGCCGCCGACCCTTCGTCGCAGATCGGGCCGATGATCAACGCACGGGCAGTCGACAAGATCGAGCGCCATGTGCAGGACGCGGTGGCCCGCGGTGCCCAGGTGGTGGTGGGCGGGCGGCGGCTCCAGGTGGGCGGCAGCAGCGGCCACTGGTATGCGCCCACGGTGCTGGTGGGCGCCACGCCCGACATGGCCTGCGCCTGCGAAGAAACCTTCGGCCCGGTGGTGCCCGTCACCCGCTTCACCGACGAAGCCGCCGTCGTGGCCGAAGCCAACGCCACGCCCTATGGCCTGGCAGCCTACTTCTACACGCAGAATGCCCAGCGCATCTGGCGCGTGGCCGATGCCCTGGAGACCGGCATCGTCGGCATCAACGAAGGCGCGCTCGCCGCAGAAGCAGCGCCTTTCGGCGGCGTCAAGCATTCGGGCTACGGCCGCGAAGGCTCGGTGCACGGGTTGGACGACTACCAGCACATCAAGTACGTGTGCCAGGGAGGATTGGCATGAATACCTTCAAGCAGGCCCTGCAGCAGGGCCGACCGCAGATCGGCCTGTGGCTGTCGCTGGCGCAGGCCTACACGGCCGAGCTGTGCGCCAGCGCCGGCTTCAACTGGTGCCTGATCGACGGCGAACATGCGCCCAACGACGTGCGCAGCACGCTGGCGCAGTTGCAAGCGGTCGCGCCCTATTGCAGCCACTCGGTGGTGCGCGTGGTGCAAGGGGAGACGGCGCTGATCAAGCAGATGCTGGACATCGGCGTGCAGACCCTGCTGGTGCCCATGGTCGACACCGCCGAGCAGGCGCGTGCGCTGGTGGCTGCCACCCGCTACCCACCCGAAGGCGTGCGGGGCGTGGGGGCGGCGGTGGCCCGGGCCTCGCGCTGGGGCGCCCGCACCGGCTACCTGGACGAGGCCAACGACGAGGTGTGCCTGCTGGTGCAGGTTGAAACGGCCACCGCGCTGCGCAACCTGGACGAGATCTGCGCGGTGGACGGCGTGCACGGCGTGTTCATCGGGCCGGCCGACCTGGCGGCCTCCATGGGCCACCGCGGCCAGCCCGGCCACCCGCAGGTGCAAGCCGCGATCGACGACGCCATTCGCCGCATCACCGCCAGCGGCAAGGCAGCCGGCACGCTCACCGGCGACACCACGCTGGCGCGCCACTACCTGTCGCTGGGCGCAAGCTTCGTGGCCGTGGGCATCGACACCATTTTGCTGGCGCAGGCCACGCGCCGCCTGGCCAGCGAGTTCGACCTGGGCCCGGCGCCCGCTGCCCCGCGCGGCCCGTACTGAGCGGCCGCGCCGGTCAAAAACAGTTCGCCGCGTCCATGCCCATGCGGCAGCTCCAGCGGAAGTACTCGCCGCCCTGCTTGACCGAGCGGCGGAACACGGCGGTGGATTCCTGCGCGATGGCATCGGGCAGCGGCACCGCCAGCGGTGCGCCGCTGCTGTTGGTGTGGAAGTTGAGGAAGCAGGTGCTCTGCGGCGGGCACAGGCGCTCGATCTGGCGGGTGTAGGCCTCGCGGTCGCGGGC
>CAKZXL010000920.1 GCA_937883885.1 uncultured Aquincola sp.
ACCCTGGGCGGCGCGCAGGCCGATGCGGCCATGGCCTCGGGCCCGGTGCTGGCCGCGGCCTATGGCGCGGCGGGTGCGGGCATGGGTGCTTATGGTGGCGCTGCACCCGGTGCCCAGCCCAATGCTGCCGGCGGATCGGCCTTGCCGCCGCTGGTGCCGCAGGCCTTGTCGCTGGCCGATGGCGTGATGGTGCGGGTGGAAGCCGATGCCCGGCTCAATGCCGTGATCGTGCGCGATGCACCCGACCGGCTGACCCAGTACGAGCAGCTGATCGCCGCGCTGGACATCGAGCCGCAGACGCTGGAGATCGAAGCCACCATCATCGACGTCAACACCGAGCGCTTGAAGGAGCTGGGCATCAACTGGCGCTATTCGCGCGGCCGCAGCTCGCTGCTGTTCGGCCGTGGCGATGCCAGCGACCGCGGCCTGGCACCGGGCACCGCGCCGGCCGACATCACGCCCATCGGCCGTGGCGGCTTTGTCTCGGCCGTGCTGGGCGATGCGCGCGAGTTCATCGCCCGCGTCAACCTGCTGGAAGACCAGGGCGCGGCCAAGGTGGTGTCCAGCCCGCAGGTGCTCACGCTGTCGAACGTGGAAGCGGTGTTCGACAACAGCAGCACCTTCTATGTGCGGGTGGCAGGGCGTGAAGACGTGGACCTTTTCAACGTCTCGGCCGGCACCACGCTGCGCGTGACGCCGCATGTGTTCAAGGACAACGGCGAGGTGCGCATCAAGATGCTGGTCTCGATCGAGGACGGCGCCTTGTCCAGCACCCGCGTGGTCGACACGCTGCCGGTGGTCGAGCGGTCGGCCGTCAACACCCAGGCGCTGATCTTCGAAGGCGAAAGCCTGCTGCTGGGCGGCATCACCCGTGAGTCGAGCAACGACGGCGTGACCAAGGTGCCCGGCCTGGGCGACGTGCCGGTGCTGGGCCACCTGTTCCGCAACACCAGCCAGGGCAGCAGCCGGGTCGAGCGCATGTTCCTGATCTCGCCGCGGCTGTCGGCCGGCCGGCAGGCGAGGGCGGCGGTGCCGCCGGCGACGTCGGCGCCCGCAACCGCGCCTGCCGTGCCGGCCCCGCCCGTTCCGGCGCCACCCGCCGTGCCCGCCCCGGTGGTCCCCGGCGCGCTGCCGCCGGCCCAGCCGCTGCCCGCCACACCTGCCAACCGCTGACCATGCAAGCGCCCGTCGATCACGATCTGCCAACGGCTGATGCAGCCGCCCCCGGCCTGCAACTGCAGGTGCTGGCCGGCCCGCAGCAAGGCGCCCGCGCTGCGGTGCCGCAGGGCTTGCCCTTCACCCTGGGTGGCAGCGCCGATTGCGACATCGTGCTGCGCGGCCTGGCCGGCCTGCCGCTGGCCGTGCGGCTGTGCCTGCAGCCGCAGGCCTTGCGCGTGGAGGTGCTGCAAGGGCAGCTGCAGGTGGCCGGCCAGTCGCTGGTCGCGGGTCAGCAGACACATTGCGCGCCCGATGCCGAACTGGTGCTGGGGCCGGTGCGCATCGGCCTGGTGGCGGCGATGGCAACCGAGGGTGGCGCCGACCACGGCAGCACCACAGGCACATCCATCGCGCCAGACGCGCCCGCCACCGCCGATGCGCCATTGGACGCGCCCGCCCGCCTGCCCGCCACCGCCCCGGCCCGGTCCCGCTGGTGGGCCGGCCGCCGCGGCTGGCAGGCCCTGGTGGCTGGCGGTGGCGCGCTGGCCGCGGTGTCGGTGGGCATGCTGGCTTCGGCTTATACCCAGCCGGTATCAGCGCCCGCGCGTGAGCCGCTGGCCCAGCAGGCGCAGGCCACGCTGCAGGCGGCCGGCCTGGGCCAGCTGCGGGTGCGGCCGGATGCCGAAGGCAGCGGCCTGCTGGTCACCGGCTACCTCGACACCGGCGCCCAGCGTGCACAGGCCGAGCAGTTGCTGGCCGCGCAGCCCTTGCCGGCGCGCTGGCAGGTGCATGTCAACCAGCAGGTGGCCGATGCGGTGGCCGACGTCTACCGCATCAACGGCGTGCCGGCCCGCGCCCGCGCGGTGGGCGAGGGCGCCGTGGCCGTGACCACGCACGAGGCCGATGCCAGCCGCTTGGACCGGGTGCGCGATGCCGCGCGCCGCGACGTGCCCGGCCTGGCCGCCATCGAGGCCCGCAATGAGCCGCCGCCGGCACCGCCCGGCCCGATGCCGGTGGTGGACGACCCGGGCAAGCGGCTCGCGTCCATCGTGCCCGGTGAGCCGCCCTACGTGGTGACTGCCGACGGCACCCGCTACTTCGAAGGTGCGCTGCTGCCCACGGGGCACCGCATCGCAGGCATCGAGCGGCACCGCGTGCTGCTGGATCGGGACGGCGCCGTCACGCCGCTCGTGTTCTGACAACCCGCCCGCTTCAGCGGGCACATGCAGGAGAGCAAGCAATGAGCAATTCCATCGATCCCATGGGCATGGTGGCCCTGGCCCCGCTGAGCACCAGTACCGGCAGCGGCAAGTCGCGCGAAGGCAGCTGGTACGAAGCCATGGCCACCGCCTGGGGCCAGACGCTGGACCGCAAGGCCGCCGACCTGGAATCCATCTCGGGCCGCATCATCGAAGGCGACGACAAGCCCGCCACCGTGACGATGCTGAGCACGCAGGCCATGCAGATGGGCTTTCTGTCCACCAGCTCGCACTCGACCATCACCTCGGCCGGTGAAGCGCTCAAGACCATGGCGCAGAAGAACTGACGGGGCGGGTGATGCTGAACGCTTCCCTCGTTCCCTTGCCCGGCATGGAGGCCGCCGGCATGGCCGGGGCCACGCCTGCCTTGCGGGCGGGCTACGGCGTCTCGCTGGGCGACATGGGCGCCTTTGCGCAGGCCATGAGCCGGGCGCAGGGCGCGGCCGCGGGCACGCCTGTCACGGTGCAGCCGGCGCCCCACACCCAGGCGCCGGGCCGCGGCATGCAGGCCCTCTTCAAGCCGCTGGAAGCCATCAATGCCCAGGCCACGGGCCTGCAGCAGGCGGCCAACACCGCGGTGGCCGGCGGCCAGCCGATGTCGCCCGGCCAGATGGTGCAGCTCACCGTGCGTTGCCATGAGTTCATGTTCCATTGCCAGCTGATGTCGAACGCGGCCAACCGCACCTCCGACGGGCTGCAGCAACTGTTCCGCCAACAGGCCTGAGCGCCAACGGCCCGCGCAGGAGTTCCTTCGATGCCTCATCCCATGCCTTCATTCCCCCGTCGCGCGGCCTGGGCCTGCGCGCTGGCCGGCGCCTTGCTGGCCGGCTGCGGCGAGCAGGAGCTGTACGGCGGCCTGAGCGAGCGGCAGGCCAACGAGATGGTGTCGGTGCTGCGCCAGGCCGGCATCGAAGCCGACAAGGCCGGGCGCGAGGCCGGCAGCTTCGCCGTCACCGCGCCCAAGGACAGCTTTGCGCGCGCCATTGCCACGCTCAACGCCAGCGGCTACCCGCGCGACGGCTTCGACAGCCTGGGCCAGGTGTTCAAGAAGGAGGGCTTCGTCTCTTCGCCGCTGGAAGAGCGGGCGCGCCTGAACTATGCGCTGTCGCAGGAAATTGCCAACACCTTGCACAGCATCGACGGCGTGGTGGTGGCGCGGGTGCATCTGGCCGTGCCCGAGAAAGACCCGCTGGCCGACAAGCCGCCGCCGGCTTCGGCCTCGGTCTTCATCAAGCACCGGCCGCAGGTGGACATGAGTGGCCGGCTCGGGCAGATCAAGGCACTGGTGGTGAACTCCATTGAAGGCCTGCCCTACGACAACGTGACGGTGGCGCTGTTCCCGGCCGAACCCGGGCCGGTGCGCGCCGCGCCGGCCGAGGGCCTGGCCGGCTGGCTGGGCGATGGCCGGGCCTGGGCAGCCCTGGCCGGCGCGTTGGGCGGCGTGGCGCTGCTCAGCGGCGCGGTGGGCTGGTGGGTGTGGCACCGGCCGCGGCCCGGCACCGGGCTGGCGATGCCGGCCACGCCGGGTGTAGTCGCCCAGCCCGAAACGGCGGCCGTCATCGTGCCCGCAGCCGACACCCCCACGCTGCGCCGCGCGGCCTGAAGCCCATGAACCCCGCCCTGCTGGAAACCGCCACCACCACCCGCGCCCGCCGCGCGGCCGCCGCCCGTGCGCTGGCCGATGCGCCGCGCCGCGCACAGCTGGGCTGGGCCGACCTCTCGGTCTGGCCGGCCTGGGCCGACCAGCCCGAGGCGGCGCGCCAGGCCTGGCTGCTGCAGGTCGGCGCCTGGGCCCAGGCACCCGCGCTGCGCCAGTGCATCGACGGTCGCGTGCTGCAGCAGCTGGCCGTGCTCATCGGTGCGCAAGCGGCGGCCCGCCTGCTGCAGGCCGGTGACGAGCCTTCGGCCAATGCGTCCGCCATCGGCCGCCAACCCACCGCCGCCACGCTGCCCGCGCTGGTGGCCGAGGCAGGCCGCGAAGCCGCGCTGGCCGCCGTGCCTTCGCCGGTGCTGCGGCTGGTGCTGCGCGAAGCCTTCTGGCCCGACACGCTGGCGCCGCTGCCCGCCATCGACACCGCCACGGCCCTGGCCGCCGTGGCTGCGGCCTCGGAGCCACTGCCCGCATGACTGCGCCACCCTTCATCGCCGTGCACCGCAGCGCGCTGGGCAGCCTGAGCATGGGCCAGGCCTGGTTGTCGGCCGAGGAGCTGACGGCCTGCCACAGCGCCACCGCGCTGCTGGCGCGGCTGGAGGCCCTGGCCACCCGGCGCGAGGCCGAGCTGCAGGCCGCCCGTGACACCGCCCACGCCGAGGGGTGGGGCGCTGGCCACGCCGAAGCGCTGCGCCAGGCCGGCCCGCAACTGGTCCAGGCCTGGCAGCAGGCGGCGGACGACGCGGCGCTGCAGGCCGCCGACCTGCGCCAGGCCGCGGTGGCGCTGGCGTTGCAGATCGTCGAGCGCATCGCCGCCGATCTGGCGCCGGCACAGGTGGTGGCCGCGCTGGCCCGCCGCGCCGCCGAGGCGCTGGCGCCCGAGCAGCCGGCCGTGCTGCGCCTGCATCCCGAGGTGGCGCACGCCTTGTCGGCCCAGCCCGCGCTGGCAGCGCCGGCCGCCGCGCAGCGCCTGCAGCTGCGGCCTGACCCCACGCTGGCGCCGACAGACTGCGTGTTCGATACGCCCGCCGGCCAGTTGATCGCCAGCCTGCAGCACCAGCTGCAGCGCCTGGGCCAGCAGCTGCAGGCCGCCGCGGCGCAGGAGACCGCATGATCGACGACCTGTCTAGACAAGTGAAGCCGCCGCCCGCCAGCGCGCTGCTGGGTCCGGCCGTGTGGCAGGCGCTGCAGCAGGGCCGGCCGCTGGGCCAGCGTGGCCGGGTGGTGCAGGCCTTCGGCACCACGCTGCGCGTCAGCGGCCTGCAGGCCCGCATCGGCCAGCAATGCCTGGTGTGGGACGCGCGCGGCGCCCGGCTGCAAGCCGAAGTGGTGGGCTTGTCGCATGGCGAAGCCATCCTGGTGCCGCTGGGCGGGCTGGACGATGTGGCCGCCGACGCCTGGGTGGAAGTGGTGTCCGATGCACCCGCCGTGCCCTGCGGCAGCGCGCTGCTGGGCCGGGTGCTGGACGCTTTCGGCCAGCCGCTGGACGGCCGGCCGCTGCCGGCGCAGGGGCTGAGCTGGCGCCCGGTGCAGGCGGCTGCGCCCAACCCGCTGCAGCGGTTGCCGGTGCAGCAGGTGTTCGCCACCGGCGTCAAGGCCATCGATGCCGCGCTCAGCATCGGCGAAGGCCAGCGCGTGGGCGTGTTCGCCACCGCCGGCGGCGGCAAGAGCACGCTGCTGGGCATGCTGGCCCGCCAGGCCGAGAGCGACGTCAACGTGGTGGCGCTGATCGGCGAGCGCGGCCGCGAAGTGCGCGAGTTTCTCGACGACAGCCTGGGCGCCGCCGGCCTGGCCCGCTCAGTGGTGGTGGTGGCCACGTCGGAGCGCCCGGCGATGGAGCGCCTGCGGGCGGCCCAGGCCGCCACCGCGATCGCCGAGGGCTTTCGTGCCCAGGGCGCGCGGGTGATGCTGCTGATGGACTCGGTCACCCGCTATGCCCGCGCGCTGCGCGAGATCGGCCTGTCGGTGGGCGAGCCGCCGGTGCGCCGGGGCTTTCCGCCTTCGGTGTTCGCCGAGCTGCCGCGCCTCTTCGAGCGTGCGGGCAACGATGCCCATGGCTCGATGACCGCCTTCTACACCGTGCTGGCCGAAGACGAGGACGGCAGCGACCCGGTGGCCGAAGAAGTGCGCTCCATCCTCGACGGCCACATCGTGCTGTCGCGCACGCTGGCGCAGGCCGGCCACTACCCGGCCATCGACGTGCCGGCCAGCGCCAGCCGCGTATTCAACCGCGTGGCCGCCCCCGACCACCAGGCTGCGGCGCTGCGCCTGCGCGCGCTGATGGCCAAGGAAGCCGAGATCCGCCTGCTGCTGCAGGTGGGCGAATACCAGCGCGGCGCCGATGCGCTGGCTGACGAGGCCATCGCCCGCTGGCCCGACATCCAGGCGCTGCTGCGCCAGCGGCCCGACGAGGCCGCGGCATGGGAAGCCACGCTGCAGCAGCTGCAACAGGCCGTGGCCTGAACCGGAGCACATGATGAACACACCCGCCCACGACCTGCACGACCTGACCCAGCTGCAGCGCCTGCGCGAGCTGCGCGAGGCCGCAGCCCGCCGCGCCTGCGCCGAGCTGCGCCGCGCCCGCGACGAAGCCGTGGTGGCCATCGCCCAGCGCCAGCAGGCCATTCACCTGCTGCGGCGCGACATCGCCGCCCAGGCCCGCCACCTGGTGGGCGAGGGCGCCATCGCGCTGCCGCAGCTGAGAGGCATGGCTGCTGCCCACCGCGAATGGCTGGACGACCGGCTGGAGCGGGCCGAGTACGCCTTGATCGACGACGAAGACGCGCTGGAAGCCGCTGAGGCCCGGCTGGCCGAAGCCGAGGCCGCGCTGCGCCGCTGCAGCGCCCAATGCCAGGCCGTGCAGGACCTGCGCACCGACGCCAGGCGCCGGCTGCTGCGGCTGCAGGACCAGCAGCTGGAACGCGAGCTGGAACCGCAGCGCCGCCATCCGCTCACCGGAGCCTGGGCATGAGGACGAACGAACGCATGACCCAGCGTGTGCCCGCGCCGGCACCGCAGGAGGCGCGTCGGCCCGCTGATACCGAACGTGCATCACCGCGCCAGGGCCCCGGCAATGAGGCGCAGCGCCGCTTTCAGCAGGCGATGCGGCGGGCGGAGCAGGGTGCGACGGACGA
>CAKZXL010000921.1 GCA_937883885.1 uncultured Aquincola sp.
GCGCCGTGCGACCAGCCCAGCTCGCGCCGCAGGTCGCCCACCGACATCGCGATGAAATAGGTCTGGCCGACGGCGCCGAAGAACAGCAGCAGCCCGCCCAGCGCCAGCCAGCGCGCGTTCTCGCGCAGGAAGGCGAGCAGGTTCAATGCAGCGAGCGAAGCGAGCCTGAGGGCAGGTTCACGCTTGGCGCGGCTTGACCCGCGCGGCGGCCTGCTTGGCGTTGGCTCGGGCCTGCTCCACATCGGCGTCGTAGGCCAGGGCCACACCCATGCGGCGCTTGGCAAAGCTCTCGGGCTTGCCGAAGAGGCGCAGCTCGGTGCGCGGCACACGCAGCGCCTCGTCCACGCCGTCGAACAAGATGCCGGCGGCTTCCACGCCGCCATAGATCACCGCGCTGGCGCCGGGCGTGCGCAGCGTGGTGTCCACCGGCAGGCCCAGGATGGCGCGGGCATGCAGCTCGAACTCGTTCTGGTGCTGGGTGATCATGGTCACCATGCCAGTGTCGTGCGGGCGCGGGCTCACCTCGCTGAACCACACCTGGTCGCCTTTGACGAACAGCTCCACGCCGAACAGGCCCTGGCCGCCCAGGTCGCCGGTCACCGCCTGGGCGATCTGCCGGGCCTTGTCCAGCGCGGCCGGGCTCATCGGGTGCGGCTGCCAGCTTTCCACATAGTCGCCGCTGACCTGGATGTGGCCGATGGGGTCGCAGAAATGCGTCTGCACGTGGCCGTCGGCGCCCTGGGCGCGCACCGTCAGCAGCGTGATCTCATAGTCGAAGTCGATGAAGCCTTCGACGATCACCCGACCGTGGCTGACGCGGCCACCGGCCATCGCGGCCTGCCAGGCCGGGCCCACGTCGGCCGGGCCATCGAGCTTGCTCTGGCCCTTGCCCGAGCTGCTCATCACCGGCTTGACGACACAGGGGTAGCCGATGCCGCCGTCGATGGCGGCCTGCAGCTCTGCCTGCGAATCGCAGAACTTGTAGGGGCTGGTGGGCAGGCCCAGGGTTTCAGCGGCCAGCCGGCGGATGCCTTCGCGGTCCATGGTCAGGCGGGCGGCGCGGGCGGTGGGAATCACACGCACGGGGCCTTCGGCCTCCAGCGCTTCCAGCACCGGCGTGGCGATGGCTTCGATCTCGGGCACCACCAGCTGCGGCTGCTCGGCCTCGATCAACGCCCGCAGCTGCGCGGGGTCGCTCATGGTGATGGTGCGCGCATGGTGGGCCACCTGCTGGCCGGGCGCGTTGTCGTAGCGGTCCACCGCGATGGTTTCCACGCCCAGGCGCTGCAGCGCAATCAGCACTTCCTTGCCGAGCTCGCCGCTGCCGAGCAGCATCACTTTGGTGGCGTGGGGGGACAGCGGAGTGCCGAGGGTGACGGTCATGGCAAGAAGGTTCAAGGGTTAAAGCATGGCCAGCGGCTGCTTGCGCCGCGGCGGGGGAAACAAGACATCCAGCTGAGCCAGATCGTCGGGCGACAGCGGCAGGTCGGCCGCGGCCAGGTTCTCGCGCAGGTGCGCCTCGCGCACGGCCTTCGGGATGGCGATGGTGCACGGCTGCGCCAGCAGCCAGGCCAGCGCCACCTGCGCCGGCGTGGCCTGCAGGCGGCGGGCGATGGCGTCGAGGCCAGGCTGCGCGGCCAGCGCGCCCTGGTCGATGGGCGAATAAGCCATCACCGGCATGTGGTGCCGTCGCTGCCAGGGCGACACGTCGAATTCGATGCCGCGCTGGCTGAGCGAGTAGTACACCTGGTTGGCCGCGCAGGCAGCGCCGCCGTGCAGCGCGGCCAGTTCTTCCAGGTCGTCGAGGTCGAAGTTGCTCACGCCCCAATGGCGGATGAGGCCGCGCTGCTGAAGCGCCTCGAAACCTGCCAGCGTCTCGGCCAGCGGCTCGCCGCCGCGCCAGTGCAGCAGGTACAGGTCCAGCTGGTCCAGGCCCAGGCGGCGCAGGCTGCGCTCGCACGCGGCCTGCACGCCGGCACGGCTGGCGTTGTGCGGGTACACCTTGCTGACGATGAAGAGGTCTGGCCGCGCCACCGTGCCCGCGCGCAGCGCCTCGGCCAGCGCCTGGCCGACCACGGTCTCGGCCCCGCCTTCGCCGTACATCTCGGCGGTGTCGATCAGGCGGTAGCCCATCTCCAGCGCCATGCGCACGGCGGCCACTTCGGCCGCCTGCTGGCGCGGCGCTTCGCCCATCTTCCAGGTGCCGAGGCCCAGCGCCGGCACGTGTTCGCCGGTCGGCAGCGTCACTTCACGCATGTCGCGCTTTCATCGATGCGGCATCGCCACGGGGGTTGA
>CAKZXL010000922.1 GCA_937883885.1 uncultured Aquincola sp.
CAGGTGTTCGGCGACTTGAAGAGCAACTACCCGCGCACCGCCTACGCGGGCCAGGGCGGCCTGCTGGCGGCACAAGCCCAGTTCGGCAAGGGCCGGGCCGACGAAGCCGCCGCCACGCTGGGCTGGGTGGCCGACAACGCCAGTGAAGACGAATACCGCACCGTGGCCAGGCTGCGGCTGGCCGGCCTGCTGCTGGACAAGAAGCAGTACGACGAGGCGCTGCGCCAGCTGGACGGCGCCAAGGCTGCCGGCTTCGAGGCGCTGGTGGCCGACCGCCGCGGCGACGTGCTGATGGCGCAAGGCAAGAAGGACGAGGCCAAGGCCGCCTACCAGACCGCCTGGAAGACGATGGACAGCAAGCTCGAATACCGGCAGCTGGTGGAAGCCAAGCTCACCGCCCTGGGCGCCGCGCCCGCGGCCAGCGAGGTGGCCAAGTGATGCGCGCGCGTTCATCGTTGCTGCGCTTCGGCGCCCTGGCCCTGGTGGCGGCGCTGGCCGCCGGCTGCTCGTCCACCGACAAGCCCAAGCCCACCGCACTCGAAAGCTACTCGCCGCAGATCGCCGGCCGCCAGGTCTGGAGCACGCGGCTGGACAAGCTGGATTTCCCGATGGTGCCCACCGTGCGCGAGGGCGAGCTGACGCTGGCCTCGGGCAACGGCAACGTGGTCACGCTGCAGGCCGACACCGGCGCCGAGCTCTGGCGCGGCAATGCCGGCGCACCCATCGTGGCCGGCGTCGGCACCGATGGCCGCATGGCCGCCGTCGTCACCCGCGACAACGAACTGGTGGTGATGGAGCGTGGCGCCGTCAAGTGGCGCACCCGCCTCAATGCCCGCGTGGCCACGCCGCCGCTGGTGGCCGGCGAGCGGGTGTTCGTGATGGGCGTGGACCGCATCGTCAACGCCTTCGACGCGCTCGACGGCAAGCCGCTGTGGCGCTTCCAGCGCCCGGGTGATGCGCTGACGCTGTCGCAGGCCAGCGTGCTGTCGGCCTTCAAGGACACCTTGCTGGTGGGCCAGGGCCCGCGCCTGGTGGGCCTCGATCCGCTGCGCGGCAGCACCCGCTGGGACGTGGCCGTGGCCACCCCGCGCGGCACCAACGAGGTGGAGCGCCTGGCCGACCTGATCGGCCCGCCGGTGCGCCTGGGCGACACCGTGTGCATGCGCGCCTTCCAGTCGGCCGCCGGCTGCGTGAATGCCGAGCGCGGCACGCTGCAGTGGAGCAAGAACGTCGGCGGCGTGCAGGCCGTGGGCGGCGACACCGAACTGGTGGTGGGCGCCGATGCCAGCGACCGCATCACCGCCTGGCGCGCCGCCAACGGCGACGTGGCCTGGACCAGCGAGCGGCTGCTGTACCGCCAGCTCAGCGGTGCGCTGGTGGTGGGCCGCACCGTGATCTTCGGCGACGCCGAAGGCCAGGTGCACTTCCTCGACCGCGCCAATGGCAACACCTTGCTGCGCCTGCCCACCGACGGCTCGGCCGTGGTGGGTGCGCCGGTGCGGTGGGGCAACACCGTGATCGTGACCACCCGCAATGGCGGCGTGTTCGCGTTCCGGCCGGAATGACAGCGAACAGGCAGCACACATGAAACCGGTCGTGGCCCTGGTGGGCCGCCCCAACGTCGGCAAGAGCACGCTCTTCAACCGCATCACCAAGAGCCGCGACGCCATCGTCGCGGACTTTGCCGGCCTGACACGCGACCGCCATTACGGCGACGCGCGGCTGGGCAGCCGCGAGTTCATCGTCATCGACACCGGCGGCTTCGAGCCCGACAAGCCCACCGGCGTGGTGGCCGAGATGGCCAAGCAGACCAAGCAGGCGGTGGCCGAGGCCGATGCCGTCATCTTCGTGCTGGACATCCGCTCGGGCCTGTCGGGCCAGGACGCGGACATTGCCCGCTACCTGCGCGCGGCCAACAAGCGCGTGTTCATCGCGATCAACAAGGCCGAGGGCATGGCCGAATCGCCGATGCTGGCCGAGTTCTTCGAGCTGGGCATGGGCGAGCCGCATCCGATCAGCGCCGCGCACGGGCAGGGCATCCGCAGCCTGGTGGAAGCCGTGCTCGACAGCTTCACCTGGCCCGAGGACGAGGACGAAGCCGCCGATGGCGAAGACCGCCCGATCCGCCTGGCGGTGGCCGGCCGCCCCAACGTGGGCAAGAGCACGCTGATCAACACCTGGCTGGGCGAAGAGCGGCTGATCGCCTTCGACATGCCGGGCACCACGCGCGACGCCATCCACGTGCCCTTCGAGCGCAACGGCAAGCGCTTCGAGCTGATCGACACCGCCGGCCTGCGCCGCAAGGGCAAGGTGTTCGAGGCGATCGAGAAGTTTTCGGTGGTCAAGACGCTGCAGGCCATCGACCATGCCAACGTGGTGGTGCTGCTGCTGGACGCCACACAGGGCGTGAGCGAGCAGGACGCCCACATCGCCGGCTACATCCTGGATGCCGGGCGTGCGGTGGTGCTGGCCGTCAACAAGTGGGACGCGGTGGACAGCTACCAGCGCGAGCTGCTGGAGCGATCGATCGTCAGCCGCCTGGCCTTCCTGAAGTTCGCGCCCATCGTGCACATCTCGGCGCTCAAGCGCCAGGGCCTGGGCCCGCTGTGGAAGACGATCGCCGACGCCCATGCCTCGGCCACCGTCAAGATGACCACGCCGGTGCTCACGCGCCTGGTGCATGAGGCGGTGGAACACCAGGCGCCCAAGCGTGCCGGTCATTTCCGGCCCAAGCTGCGATATGCGCACCAGGGGGGCATGAATCCCCCGGTGGTGGTCGTCCACGGAAATTCGCTGGAACACGTCACCGACGCCTACAAACGCTTCCTGGAAGGCCGCATCCGCGATCATTTCAAGCTCACCGGCACGCCTTTGCGGATAGAAATGAAATCGTCGCGGAACCCTTTCGACGACAAGGCCTCCTAAGGCTTGAAGAGGCGGGAAAGGTTGTCCCGCCGCCAGCCTGCCACTAGGGGCAACCCTGTGCTAACGTGGCACGCATCTGAAACAGACACGGAGAATGTCGTGAGTAATAAAGGGCAATTGCTACAAGACCCATTTCTGAACCTGCTGCGCAAGGAACATGTTCCGGTGTCGATCTACCTGGTCAATGGCATCAAGCTGCAGGGCCATATCGAATCCTTCGACCAGTACGTCGTTCTGCTGCGCAACACCGTGACCCAGATGGTCTACAAGCACGCCATTTCCACGGTGGTCCCGGGCCGCGCGGTCAATTTCCACGCGCAAGAACCCGGTGATGCGGCCTGACGGCCGAGCTGGCAGTCCCTGCCTTGAGTTCTGACGTCTTTCCGTCCGGCGCGCCGGCGGCCGATGGTGCCCGCGCGGTGCTGGTCGGTGTCGACCTCGGCCCGTCGTCTTCCTTCGACCCCACGCTGGACGAACTCGCCCTGCTGGCGGAGTCGGCAGGCGACGTGGCCGTGGCGCGCCTGATCGCGCGCCGCAAGGCCCCCGACGCCGCGCTCTTCGTCGGCAGCGGAAAGGCCGACGAGATCAAGGCCCTGGTGCTGCAACACCGCGCCACCGGCGTGATCTTCGATCAGGCCCTCAGCCCCGCGCAGCAGCGCAACCTGGAACGCCACATCGGCGTGCAGGTGGCCGACCGTACCGCGCTCATCCTCGAGATCTTCGCCCAGCGGGCGCAGAGCCACGAGGGCAAGCTGCAGGTCGAGCTGGCCCGGCTGCAGTACGTGGCCACCCGGCTGGTGCGCCGCTGGAGCCACCTGGAGCGCCAGCAGGGTGGCATCGGCACCCGCGGCGGCCCGGGCGAGGCCCAGATCGAACTCGACCGCCGGATGATCGGCGAGCGCATCAAGACCGTGAAGCAGCGGCTCGAGAAGGTGCAGCGCCAGCGCGGCACCCAGCGCCGCGCGCGCGACAAGAGCGGCACCTTCCGCGTCTCGCTGGTGGGCTACACCAACGCCGGCAAGTCCACGCTGTTCAACGCGCTGGTCAAGGCGCGCACCTATGCGGCCGACCAGCTCTTCGCCACGCTGGACACCACCACGCGGCAGCTGTACCTGCAGCAGCTGGGCGGCACGGTCTCGCTGTCCGACACCGTCGGCTTCATCCGCGACCTGCCGCACAAGCTGGTCGAGGCCTTCCGCGCCACGCTGCAGGAGGCGGCCGAGGCCGACCTGCTGCTGCACGTGGTCGATGCTTCCAGCCCGCTGCTGGCCGAGCAGATGGACGAGGTGGACCGCGTGCTGGCCGAGATCGGCGCTGAACGCATTCCGCAGATCCTGGTCTACAACAAGCTCGACCGGCTGGACGACGCCAGCCGCCCGCGCGTGCTGGTCGATGCGGTCGAGCGTGCGCCGGGCCTGCGGGTGCCGCGCATCTTCCTCAGTGCCATCGAAGGCACCGGGCTGGATGCGCTGCGCGAGGCCATCGCCGGCGCGGCTGCCGGCACGGCCGACGCGTGGGCCGCACCAGCGGCCGACGCCGACGACCAAGACCGCCCCACCGGCTCTGACGAGCCGCCCTCTCCGGAAGCCGACGAGGCTCCCGTCACCCGATCCATGCAAGCATGAACATGCGCCATTCGTACCCCGAGCGTTCCAGCCTGTCGGCCGTGGCCCAGGCCAGCCGTGCGCTCCTGGCCGGCCTGGTTCGATCCGCCTGGCCGCGGCGCCGCGGTGCCGCCAGCGACACGCTGGTGCTCAACAACGGCCGCAACGACGGCCCGCCCGACCTCGACGAACTCTGGCGCGACTTCAACCGCAAGCTCAGCGGCCTGTTGGGCGGCAAGCAGGGCGGCGGTGGCAACAACAACCGCGGCCCCGGCGATGGCGGCGGCCCGCAGTTCCGCCCCGACATGAAGAGCGCCGGCATCGGCGTCGGCCTGATCGGCGTGGTGGTGGTGCTGGTGTGGCTGGCCAGCGGCTTTTTCATCGTGCAGGAAGGCCACCAGGCGGTGGTCACGTCCTTCGGCCGTTATGCCTACACCGCCGAGGCCGGCTTCCAGTGGCGCTTCCCGTACCCGTTCCAGGCGCATGAAACCGTGCCGGTGACGCAGCTGCGCTCGGTGGAAGTGGGCCGCAACACGGTGGTGCAGGCCACCGGCCTGCGCGATTCGTCGATGCTCACCGAAGACGAGAACATCGTCGACATCCGCTTCACCGTGCAGTACCGGCTGAAGGACGCGCGCGAGTTCCTGTTCGAGAACCGCAACCCCGACGAAGCCGTGGTGCAGGCCGCCGAATCGGCGGTGCGCGAGATCGTCGGCCGCAGCCGCATCGACCAGGTGCTGTACGAGCAGCGCGACGCCATCGCCACCGACCTGGCCAAGTCGGTGCAGGCGCAGCTCGACCGGCTGAAGGCCGGCATCATCGTGGCCAACGTCAACGTGCAGAACGTGCAGGTGCCCGAGCAGGTGCAGGCCGCGTTCAACGACGCGGTCAAGGCCGGTGCCGACCGCGACCGCTTCAAGAACGAAGGCCAGGCCTACGCCAGCGACGTGATCCCGAAGGCGCAAGGCACGGCCGCGCGACTGCGCGAAGAGGCTGAAGGCTACAAGGCCCGCGTCACCGCGCAGGGCGAAGGTGATGCGCAGCGCTTCCGCTCGGTGCTGGCCGAGTACCAGAAGGCACCGGCCGTCACCCGTGACCGCCTCTACCTCGAGACCATGCAGCAGGTCTACAGCAACGTCAGCAAGGTGATGGTGGACAGCCGCAACGGCTCCAACCTGCTGTACCTGCCGCTGGACAAGCTGATCCAGCAAAGCGGCGCCGCGGCGCCCGCCTCCACCGGCAACACCGGCGTGGCCACGCCCACCACGCCGATGGACGGGGTGCCGACCGGCGCTTCGACCGCCGATTCGCGCTCGCGCGAGAACCAGCGCAGCCGTGACCGCGAAGTCCGCTGATCGCAGGAGACAACAACAATGAACCGTATCGGAGCCATCGTCGCTGGCGCGCTCATCCTGCTGATGCTCGCCAGCTCCACGCTCTTCATCGTCGACCAGCGCCAGGTGGCGGTGGTGTATGCGCTGGGTGAGATCAAGGAAGTCATCACCGAGCCGGGCCTGAAGTTCAAGCTGCCGCCGCCGTTCCAGAACGTCGTGTTCCTGGACAAGCGCGTGCAGACGCTGGACAGCCCCGAGACCCGCCCCATCTTCACCGCCGAGAAAAAGAGCGTGGTGATCGACTGGCTGGTGAAGTGGCGCATCGTCGAGCCGCGCCAGTTCATCCGCAACAGCGGCGTCGACATCCGCAACCTGGAAAGCCGGCTGGCGCCGGTGGTGCAGGCCGCCTTCAACGAGGTGGTCACGCGGCGCACCGTGCGCGGCGTGCTGGCCACCGAGCGTGAGCAGGTGATGCAGGCGGTGCGTGAGCGCCTGGCCGACGAAAGCAAGGCCTTCGGCATCGAGATCGTGGACGTGCGCGTCAAGCGCGTGGACTTCGTGGCCGACATCACCGACGCCGTCTACCGCCGCATGGAATCGGAACGCAAGCAGGTGGCCAACGAGCTGCGGTCGCAGGGCGCCGCCGATGGCGAGAAGATCCGCGCCGACGCCGACCGCCAGCGCGAGGTGATCATCGCCGAGGCCTACCGCGACGCGCAGAAGATCAAGGGCGAGGGCGATGCGCAGGCTTCGGCGCTGTACGCCGATGCCTTCGGCCGCGACCCGCAG
>CAKZXL010000923.1 GCA_937883885.1 uncultured Aquincola sp.
GCACGGGCGGCCAGCGTGTGCGCCGCCCGGTGGATGTTGGAGTTCTCGTGCGCGTAGAAGTACGCCAGCCGGTCGATCACCGCCTGCGGCTTGTGGGTGGTGGCCGCGTTGTCGAACCACACCAGCGGCTTGCCGTTCACCCGCTCCCGCAGGATGGGGAAGTCACGGCGCACCGCGTGCACGTCGAAGGCCGGTGTCGCAGCCGGTGTGGCCGGGGCCGCAGCCGCCGGTGCGCGCGTGCCCGGGCCATCGATGAAGTAGTAGCCGGTGGCGCCCGCGGGCGCCGGCACGCCGCCCGCAGGCAAGCCGCCATGGCCAGGGTGGCCGGGCAGTTGCAGCGCAGGCACCTGGGGCAACTGAGGCACGCCCAGCAGCTGGCTGCCGGCACGGCCGTCGTAGGCCGGCGCGGCCACCAGTGCATGGTCGGGCACGCCGTTGGGCGCCTGTGCATGCGGCAGCAACGAAGGCGCCTGCGCCGCCACGTTGGCCGGCGCCTGCGGCGAGCTGGGCAGCAGGTTGGCGCCCGGGGCGGTGGCGCCCAGCGGCTGCAGCGAAGGCGTGGCCGGGCCGTGGCTGCCGGGCGGCAGCGCCAGGCCGGCGGGCTGCACGTTGGCCGGCACCGGCACGCCGCCCACCGTCGGGTTGGGCTGGCTGCCCGGCAGCGCCGCGAAGAACTCGCCCGCCAGCCGCGCCAGCGCGGCCGCGTCGGGCAGGCCCGGCGGCGGCACCGGGTGGGCCACGTTGTCGAGAAGGGTGTCCACGCTCATGCCGGTGGTCACTTGTAGGTGTCGGGGTAGTCGTGGTACTTGCCGATCTCGACGTCTTCCAGCACCGCCAGCGCGTCGTCGGTCTGCACCGCCAGCGAGCAGTACAGCGAGATCAGGTACGAAGCGATGGCGTTGCGGTTGATGCCCATGAAGCGCACGCTCAGGCCCGGGCTTTGTTCACCGGCCAGGCCCGGTTGGTACAGGCCCACCACGCCCTGGCGCTTGTCGCCCACGCGCAGCAGCAGGATCTTGGTCTTGCCGTCGGCCACCGGCACCTTGTCGCTGGGAATCAGCGGCAGGCCGCGCCAGGTCAGGAACTGGCTGCCGAACAGGCTCACGGTCGGCGGCGGCACGCCGCGGCGGGTGCACTCACGGCCGAAGGCGGCGATGGCCAGCGGGTGGGTCAGGAAGAAGGCGGGCTCCTTCCACACCTTGCTCAGCAGCTCGTCCAGGTCGTCGGGCGTGGGCGCGCCGGTCAGTGGGTACACCACCTGGTCGGGGTGCACGCTGGCCAGCAGGCCGTAGTCGGGGTTGTTGATCAGCTCGCTTTCCTGGCGCTCCTTGATCGTCTCGATCGTCAGGCGCAGCTGTTCCTTGATCTGGTCGTGCGGGCTGCTGTAGAGGTCGCTCACCCGCGTGTGCACGTCGAGCACGGTGCTGACGGCATTGAGGAAGTACTCGCGCGGCTGCTCTTCGTAGTTGACGAAGGTGCTGGGCAGGCGCGATTCGTCGCGCTGGGTGCACGCCACCAGCACGTCGTTGGGGTTGCTCACCTTGTTCAGGCGGTAGATGCCTGCTTCCACCGGCAGCCATTGCAACAGGTGCGTCAGCCAGCGCGGGCTGATGGTGGACAGGACCGGCGCGGTCTTGGTGGCATTGGCCAGCTGGCGCGCGGCGTTGTCGCCCAGCGCCAATTGCGGCGCGGCGGATGCTTCAGACATGAAAACCCCCTGAGACGGAACTGCTTGTTGTGAATAACGAAAGTACGAAACCGACTATCGCCCTGCGGCCCTCACCGCATCAACCGGCTATAGCCAGCGAAAGGCCTCGGCCGCGCGGTCGGCGTGGCTCTGCTCGCAGTGCTGCAGCAGGCGCGAGAGCGGCACGCCCAGCGCAGCGGCCAGCTTGGCCGCAGTGGCCAGCGAGGGCATCACCACGCCACGTTCCACCTCGCCCATGTACGAGCGGTTGAGCTCGGCCTCGCCGGCCAGCCGCTCCTGCGACCAGCCCCGGCCTTCTCGCAGCTGGCGCACCACGGCGCCGAAGCGGCCCACCGCCAGCGTGGGCGGCGGCAGCTCGGTGGCCGGGCGTCCGGGCATCAGCGCATCGTTGGCCATCACGCCACCCCTGGCCCGGTGCTGGTAGGGTGCGCCTGCGTGATGCGGCTGCCTGGCGGCACGCTGTGCGTGAGCCACACGTTGCCGCCGATGGTGGAGCCGCGGCCGATGGTCACGCGGCCCAGCACCGTGGCGCCGGCATAGATCACCACGTCGTCTTCCAGCAGCGGATGGCGCGCGCCGCCCTTCTGGATGTGGCCTTCTTCGTCGGTCTCGAAGCGGCGGGCGCCCAGCGTCACCGCCTGGTACAGCCGCACGTGGCGGCCGATCTCGGCGGTTTCGCCGATCACCACGCCGGTGCCGTGATCGATGAAGAAGCCCGCGCCGATGCGTGCGCCCGGGTGGATGTCGATCCCGGTCTCGCCATGGGCCAGCTCGGCCACGATGCGCGCCAGCAGCGGCGTGCCCAGCTCGTACAGCCGGTGGGCGATGCGGTGGTGGATCATGGCCTGGATGCCGGGGTAGCACAGCAGCACCTCGTCCACGCTGCGTGCGGCGGGGTCGCCCTCATAGGCGGCCAGCACGTCGCTGTCCAGCAGCGCGCGGATGCCGGGCAGCGACTGGCCGAAGGCGCGCACCACGGCCAGCGCCCGCGCATCGGCGTCTTCATCGGCGGCCGCTGACCGGGTGCCGTCGGCGCTGCGCGCGGGGTGGCGCAGCTCCAGCCGCACCTGCACCAGCAGCTCGGCCAGCGCCTGCTGCAGCGTGTGGGCGATGTAGTCGTCCTCATGCTCCTGGCGCAGGTCGGGCGGGCCCAGCCGCATCGGGAACAAGGCGCCCCGCAGCTGGCCCACCACGGCAGCCAGCGCCTCGCGCGAGGGCAGCTCGCGGCCACCCACTTCCTGCAGCCGGTTCTGCGCGGTGCGCCAGCGCTCGCGCGCGGCGCGCAGCTCGGCGACGATGCCCGGAACCCCCAGCGCGCCGGGTGACGGCTCGTCGTTCAGTCCTGTTGCCACGGCAGCCCCTGGTAGCGCCAGCCATCGGC
>CAKZXL010000924.1 GCA_937883885.1 uncultured Aquincola sp.
ATCAAAGACTTGGCGAACGACGCTGCTCTCCAGCTCGCCCGCCCTCACGGTCCGACACCCACCTTCAACAACCGCTGCACCGCCGCCAGCCAGGCCTCTTCGGTGTAGGGCTTGCTCAGCAGCGGAAAGCCCGCCTGGCTCACGCGCTCGGGGGCGCCGGCGTAGCCGGAAGTCAGCAGGATGGGCAGTCCGGGGTGCAGTTCGCGCAGGCGCAGCGCCAGTTCCACGCCGTCCATGCCGCCGGGCATCAGCACGTCGGAAAACACCAGGTCGTGGCCGGTGAGGTCGGCCTTCAGCGCCTCGGCGGCCGAGCGGGCGCTGCTGGTCTCGAAGCCCAGCGCGCGGATCATGGTCTCCACCGCCTCGGCCACCGCCGGGTCGTCTTCCACCACCAGCACCCGACGCGGGCGGTCCATCGCGGGCGCCGCGGCCGGCGCTTCGCTGCCCCGCTGCACCACCGGGCGGTCGGTGGTGGCGGCGCGTGGCAGCCACAGCCCGATGGTGGTGCCAGTGCTGCCCGTGCGCAGCACCGCAGCCGCACCGCCGCTCTGGCGTGCAAAGCCGTAGACCTGGCTCAGGCCCAGGCCGGTGCCCTTGGCCGGCGCCTTGGTGGTGAAGAAGGGCTCGAACGCCTGGCGCGCGGTGTCTTCGCTCATGCCGCTGCCGGAGTCGCGCACCTCGATGCACACGAAAGCCTCGTCCGCCGGCCGGGCGCCCTCCCCGCCGCTGGCCAGGGCGGCGGCCAGGGCGGGGGGTGGCTCGTCGGCATTGGCCACGGCCACGTCGATGGTGCCGGGGCCGTGGATCGCGTCCTGCGCATTCACCACCAGGTTCATCACCGACATTTCCAGCTGGGCCACGTCGATGGTCACCGGCCAGGTGCCCGGCGCCACACGCACGGTCAGCCGGATTTCCTGCCGCACCGCACGCTGCAGGAATTCGCCGAAGGCGGCCATCACGCTGGCCAGGTCCACCGTCTGTTCGACCAGCGGCTGGCGGCTGGCAAAGGCCAGCAGCTGCTGCGTGAGCTTGCTGCCCCGCGCCGTGGCCTGCTTGATGGTGGTCAGCGCCTTGTGCTGCAGCTCCGGCCGCGCCTGCGCCCGCTGCGCCAGCGTCACGCTGCTGTTGACCACCTGCAGCAGGTTGTTGAAGTCGTGCGCCACGCCGCCGGTGAGCTGGCCGATGGCTTCCATGCGCTGAGACTCCACCAGCTGCTGCTGCGTTTCCTGCAGCTGGGTGAGCGTCTTGCGCAGCGTGCGGGTGCGCTGGCGCACCTGGTCTTCCAGGTGCTCGGCCGAGGCCGACAGCCGCGCCATGTGGTCGGCCAGCACATGCTGGCGCCGGCGGCTGCGCACCGCGGCGGCCACGGCGCTGAGCAAGGTTTCCCAGCGCAGCGGCCGCTGCAGCAGGGTGACGTGGCCCAGCCGGTCGAACAAGGCCTGCCGCTGCGTGGCGGTGCCGCTGACGCGGCGCGAGGTCAGCGCGATCACCGGCAGGTCGCTCCAGGGCGGCTGCTGCGCCAGGCAGCTGGCCAGCACCTCCACCGGCCCCGGGCCGCAGGCTTCTTCGGTGATGACGAGCGCGCCGGCCTCGCGGCCGACCGCTTCGCAGACTTCTTCCACCGTGGTGCAGCACACGGCCCGCAGCTCCAGGTGGGCCGCGACCTCCACCAGCACCTCGTCGTCGTGCCGCGAGCCCGTGAGGATGAGCAGGCGTTCCTGCATGGTCAGCAGGCAGGCAGGGTCGCCGCAAGGTCGGCCTGCATCGCATCGCCGATGTGCAGGCCGCCGCGCGCCAGCGTGAACGCATGCGCCCGGCTGGAATGGCGGCCGGTGCGGTTCTTGATGACGGTGATCGTGCGCCGCAGGTCGTGGCCGGCCTCGTGGTAGCGCATCAGCACCACCGCGTCGCTCAAGAAGGACAGGTCGATCGGCGACTCCAGCGGCTCCACCACGCCCCGCTCGGCCAGCACCATCAGCGTAACCACACCCTGGTGCGACAGGTAGGTCAGCAGCTCGTGCAGCTGCAGCATCAGCGCCTGTTCCTCGGGCATGGTCTCGAGGTAGCTGTTCAGGCTGTCGATCACCACCATCGAGGCGCCGTTGTCCTCCACCTGGCGGCGCACCTTCCACACGAATTCACCGGGCGAGATGCGCGTGGGATTGGCGCGCTCCCAGTGCATCGCGCCGCTGGCCACCAGGGCGTTGAAGTCGAAGCCCAGGTGCTCGGCGCGCTCCTGCGCACTGGCCTGCGCCTCGTCGAACGAGAAGTAGGCGCTGCGCTGCCCCCCGCGGGCCGCGGCCTGCAGCAACTGCATCGCCAGCGTCGACTTGCCGACGCCAGAAGGCCCGGTGAGCACCGTGGTGCTGCCGCGCGACAGGCCACCGCCGAACAGCGCGTCCAGCTCGGCGCTGCCGCAGGACTGCACCTCGCGCGGATGTCCGGTTTCGTGCTCCTGCGCAATGAGGCTGGGAAACACGATCAGCTGGCCGCGCTGGATGACGAAGTCGTGCCAACCGCTCTGGAAGTCGCCGCCGCGCATCTTCACCACCCGCAGCCGGCGCCGCGCGGCGCCATAGCTGCGCTCGGTCATCTGCAGGCTGACCACGCAGTGCACCATGGCCTGCAGGTCGTAGTCGCCGCCCTCGGTCATGTCGTTGAGCAGCAGCACGGTGGCGCCCGACTGCAGCAGCTGGCGGCGCAAGGCCATGATCTGCCGCCGGTAGCGGTTGGGCTCGGTGGCCAGCAGCCGCACCTCGGCCAGCGAATCGATGACCACCAGCGTGGCCTGGGTGTGCGCCACCGCATCGACGATCTGGTCGATGGTCTCGCCCAGGTCCAGCTCGCTGGGCTCGAGGATGCTCTGGTCGAGCCCCCGGCGCGATTGTTCGGGCGCCAGTTCCAGCACCTCGATGCCCTTCAAGTGCCAGCCGTGGCTGGCTGCGCTGGCCGCGAGTTCCTCGGCGGTCTCCGACAGCGCCACATACAGGCCGCGCAGGCCGCGGTCGCGGCCGGCCACCAGGAACTGCGTGGCCATCGTCGTCTTGCCGGTGCCGGGGCGGCCTTCCACCAGGTGCACCCTGCCCTTGCCCACGCCACCTCGCAGCACCAGGTCCAGTTCGGGGATGCCGGTGGGTATCCGCTCGAGCTGTTCGCCCTCGGCGATGTCTGCACTTGCTACTGTCATGATCCCTCCTGCGGGAGGGCCTGGGCAATCAGCGAGCCTGGGACAACAAAAAGCCGCCCTGTGGGCGGCTGGGTGCGGGGTTCAGACTTCGCCGTCTTCGGCGTCATCGTCGCCGTAGTCGATGTCGTCGTTCTTCGGAATCAGCGGCTTGTCCAGCGGGCGGCAGATGCGGCTGCTCAGGCGGGCCAGGCGCTCCGAGCGCTCGACGGCGCGCAGCACCACGTCGGGGTTGATCATCAGGGCAAAAGGATTGGCGGCAGCCGTCTTGATCATCGTTCTCTCCAGACGCCGGCACCATGCCCGCGATGAAAGAACTTTACGAAGCAGCCGAACGCCGCAACAGTCGTCCTCGGGCCAAAGCCCGCGTCGGAAGATCGCTGACAGGGGCGTCAGCGCATCAGGGACTTCAGCCGGTCGGCCAGGTTGTCGCGGTCCTGCGAGCGGGCCATGTCGGCCGCGGTGTAGCCGGCCTGGTTCTTGGCCTTCACGTCCACGCCGCGCGCCAGCAGGAGGTCGACGGTGCGCTCGTCGCCATTGCGGGCGGCCATCATCAGCGGCGTGGTGCCGTTGGGGCTGAGGGCCGACACATCGCCGCCCTGCGCCAGCATGAACTGCAACATGCGGTGGTCGGGCGCGATGGCCGCGTAGTGCATCGGCGACCAGCCCGGCTTGTTGACCTTAGCGCCGCGCTTGACGAGCCGCTGCGCCCAGTCGAGGTAGCCGCGCATCGCGGCCATCATCAGCGGGGTTTCGCCCACCGGGTTCTCGGCATTCACGTCCAGCTGCGGATGGGCGAAGAGGGCCTCGGCCGCCTTCAGCGATTCGTCCTTGAAGGCCAGCGACAGCGCCACCTGGCCGCGCGGGTCGCGGGCATTGGGGTCGAAGCCGCGCGCCAACAGGTCGCGGATGATGTCCGGCGCGTCGATGTTGATCGCGCGGAAGAAGTCTTCGTAGGAGCCGGCACGCGCGGGCAGCGCGGCCAGGCCGGCCAGCGAGGCGGCGCCGGCCAGCAGCAGGCGACGGTGCATGGCGGTGTGCAATGGCAGGCTCATGCGGCCACCCCGAAGAGCCGCTCGAAGTTCTCGCTGGTCACGCGGCCGATTTCCTCGGCGCTGCAGCCCTTCAGCTCGGCCAGCTGGGCGGCCACGTGGGGCACATAGGCCGGCTGGTTGACCTTGCCGCGGAACGGCACCGGCGCCAGGTAGGGGCTGTCCGTCTCGATCAGCAGCCGGTCCATCGGCACCCAGCGCGCCACCTCGCGCAGGTCTTGCGCATTGCGGAAGGTGAGGATGCCCGAGAACGAGATGTGAAAGCCCAGATCCAGCGCCGCACGCGCCACCTCGGCCGTCTCGGTGAAGCAATGGAACACGCCACGCGGGGCTTCACCCGGGCCGGCGCCCTCCTCCCGCAGGATGGCCAGCGTGTCGTCACTGGCGCTGCGGGTGTGGATGACCAGCGGCTTGCCCAGCGTCCGCGCCGCGCGGATGTGGGTGCGAAAGCGCTCGCGCTGCCAGGCCATGTCTTCGATGCTGCGGCCGTTCAGGCGGTAGTAGTCCAGGCCCGTCTCGCCGATGGCCACCACGCGCGGGCGGCTGCCGAGGTCCATCAGGTCTTCGTAGCTGGGCTCGCGCAGGCCTTCGGTGTCGGGGTGCACGCCGGCGCTGGCCCAGAAGTTGTCGTACTGCAGCGCCAGCGCATGCACCGCGTCGAACTCTTCCAGCGTGGTGCAGATGACCAGCGCGCGGTCGACCTGGGCTTGCGCCATGGCGGCGCGGATGTCGGGCATGCGCGGGGCGAAGTCGGCCATGCTGAGATGGCAATGCGAATCGACGTACACGGGTCAGATGGTTTGCGTGGGCTTGGCCGATTGCACCGAGGTGCCGAGGATTTCCTCGATCTTCAGCTTCATCACGCGGGTTTTTTCGTCGGTGGGAAAACGCACGCCCACGCCCTGGGTGCGGCCGCCCGAGGCATTGGCCGGGGTGATCCAGCCCACCTTCCCGGCCACCGGGTAGCGCTGAGGGTCGTCGGGCAGCGACAGCAGCAGGTAGATCTCGTCGCCCAGCTTGTAGTCGCGCGTGGTGGGCACGAACAGCCCACCGTCAGAGAACAGCGGTACGTAGGCGGCATACAGCGAAGCCTTGTCGCGGAACACCAGCTGGATGACGCTGGGCCGGCCGCTGGCGGCGGGCGCGGTGCCCTGCGTCATCGGCGCGGTTACCGGTGTGGCAGTGGCGCCAGGCGCAGCGCCGGGGCGTGCAGCGGGTTCGTTCATCGTGCTCAGAGTGTACCGACGCGCCCCCGGCCACCGCCCCGTGGGGCCGGAGCCGCCGCCGGCCACACGCCGCGGCCTTCCAGCACCAGCGATTCGATCAGCAGCGAGGCATTCCAAGGATGCTCGTCATGCCGCGCGGCACGGCGCAGCGTGGCCTGCCAGGCATTGAGCGCCGGCAGCTGCGCGCCCGGCGGCAGCTGCGTGGCCTCGAAGTAGCGAGGCTCGCCGCCCACGGCCACCACCGTCAGGTCGTGGCAGAGCTTTTGCAGCGCGTCGATGGCGCGCGGCAGCGGCCAGGCCGTCAGCGCCGCCGCCTGGCCGGCGCGCAGCGCCTGCGGCAGCCGCCGCCACTGCGCGGCGTCGATGCCGGCCTGCAGCATCGCCAGCGCTTCCACCGGCTGCTCGCCGGCGGCGGCGTACAGCACTTCGGCCTCCTGCACGCCCTGGCTGGCCAGCCATTGCAGCGCCATCGCCCGCTCGGGCCGCGGCAGCAGCAGGCGCTGGCAGCGGCTGCGCAGCGTGGGCAGCAGCGCCTCGGGGTCGCTGGAACACAGCAGCAGCTTGAGGTTGCCGGGCGGCTCTTCCAGCGTCTTGAGCAAGGCATTGGCGGCCACCAGGTTCATCGCCTGCGCGGGGTGGATCACCACCACCTTGCCGCGCCCGCGCGACGAGGTCTGCTGGCTCCAGTCGATGGCGGTGCGCACCGCCTCCACCTTGATCTCGCGGCTGGGCTTGGCCTTCTTGGCGTCACTGTCGCGGGCGCCCTCGCCGTCCATCTGCCAACCCAGCGGCTCACGCAGCGCGTCAGGAATCAGCAGATGGAAGTCGGGGTGCATGCGGGCCTGCATCAGGTGGCAGGCGGCGCAACGGCCACAGGGGCGCGGGCCGGGCTCGGCCGCTTCGCACAGCCAGGCCTGGGCCAGCGCAATCGCCAGTTCAAACTGGCCGACGCCGCCGGGGCCATGCACCAGCGTGGCATGGCCGCGCACGCTGGCCAGGGCCTGGTCCAGCACCGGCCGCAGCCAGGGCAGGCCCAGTTCGCCGTCGGGGCCGATCACCATGTGCGCTGCTCCAACACGCGCAGGATGTCCTGCCACACGGCTTCGCGCGGCTGGCTGCTGTCGATGCGGGCAAA
>CAKZXL010000925.1 GCA_937883885.1 uncultured Aquincola sp.
ACGCCGGTCAGCGCGGCCAGGCGCCGGCGCAGGCCGCCATCTTCCAGATGCACGAGGAAGGCGAGGTGCTCAGCCGCTTCAGCGGCTGCACACCCGGCCCGCTGTGGGGCGCCGAGGGCGGGCCCGGCGTGCACTGCGACGTGGTGAACCTGAGCCGCGGCAGCTGGATACGCCAGCACAACATGGCGCAGATGGCCTGCAAGCTGGCGCTGGTGCACGAGGGCAAGCCGATCCGCCCGGATTGAGGAGTGTTGCGATGACGCCGTGGACCGATGCAAGCGCCCGTCTGTGGGCACACCTGGGCGCGCTGGCGTGCAGGCAGGTGTGGGTGCTGGCCCTGGCTGCAGCGCTGGCGGCCTGCCAGCACGCCACCCCCGCGCCCGAGCCGGCCGGGCCACTGCCGCCCAACCCCTACGGCCTGGCCACCGAGGCCGAGCTGCCCGCCCGCATGGCCCGCGAGATCCAGCCCTTCTGGCAGCAGCAGGTGCAGCAGGGCCGCTTGGCCGGCGCCGGCGGGTTGATGCTGGCCTATGCGCTGGCCGAGCCGCCGCAGCCGCGCGCCAGCGTGGTCATCGTCAACGGCCGCACCGAGACGCTGCTGAAGTACGCCGAGGTGATGCACGACCTGTGGCGCCAGGGCTATGCGGTGTATGTGCTGGACCACCGCGGCCAGGGCCTGTCGCCGCGGCTGCTGCCGGATGAGCCGCACAAGGGCCATGTGGCCAGCTTCGACGACTACGTGGCCGACCTGTCGATGTTCATCGACCGGGTGGTGCAGCCCCGCTCGCCAGGCCGGCCGCTGCTGATGCTGGCGCACTCGATGGGCGGCGGCATCGCCTCGCTGTACCTGGAGCGGCACCCGGGTGTCATCCGCGCGGCGGCGCTGTCTTCGCCCATGCATGCGCCCAATGCCAAGGTGCTGTTCAGCGCGACCACCGGCTGTCTGTGGTTCAAGGCCACCGGTGGCCTGTGCCCCACCTGCTGGGCCGGCCTGCTGGACGCCGGCTGGAAGGCCAGCACCTTCGACGACAGCCGCAACGAACTCACGCATTCGGCCGTGCGCCACGGCATCGTGGAACAGGTGATCGCCGAGCGGCCCGAAGTGGCGCTGGGCGGCCCCACGCGCGGCTGGGCGCGGGCGGCCTGCCAGGCCTCGGACGCGCTGATCGAAGGCGCCGGCCGCATCGATGCCCGGCTGCTGGTGCTGCAGGCCGGGGAAGACACCGCGGTGACGGCCGCTGGCCAGGCCGCCTTTTGCGCCGGGCTGCAGCCGGCGGTGCGGCCGCAGCCGTGCCCGCTGCGCATCGAAGGCGCGCGGCATGAGCTGCTGGTCGAGGCCGACCGCTACCGCCTGCCGGCGATGACGGCCATCCTCGACTTCTTCGCGCAGCCCTGATCAGGCCTTCTTGACCAGCTGCTCGCCGATGGGCAGCTTGCGGATGCGCTGGCCGGTGGCCGCGAACACCGCGTTGGTGACGGCCGGGGCCAGCGCCGAGGTGCCGGGCTCGCCAATGCCGCCCGGGTCTTCGGTGCTGTTGATGATGTGCACCTCGATCGTCGGCGACTCGTTCATGCGCAGCATGCGGTAGTCGGTGAAGTTGTTCTGCATCACCCGGCCCTGGTCGAAGGTGATCTCGCTCCACAGCGCGGCGGTGATGCCGAAGTTGACGCCGCTCTCGATCTGCGCGCGCACCGTGTCGGGGTTGATCACCTGGCCGCAGTCCACCGCGCACACCACGCGCAGCACCTGCACATTGCCTTCGCCGTCCACCGCCACTTCGGCCACCTGGGCGATGTAGCTGCCGAAGGCGAACTGCACCGAGATGCCACGGCCCACGCGCTTGCCTTCGATGGGCTTGAGCGGTGTCTTCCAGCCGGCCTTCTCGGCCGCCAGCTCCAGCACCCGGAGCTCGCGCGGGGCCTTGGCCAGCAGGCCGCGGCGGTACTCGAACGGATCGGCCCCGGCCGCGGCGGCCAGCTCGTCCATGAAGCTTTCCACCACGAAGATGTTGTGCGTGGGGCCGACGCCGCGCCAGAAGGCGGTGGGCACCGGCGGCTCATGCCGCACGTAGTCCACCTTCACGTTCGGGATCTGGTAGGGCAGGTCCTTGGCGCCTTCCACCGCATCGGGGTCCACGCCGTCCTTGACCAGCGGCGGCGCAAAGCGCGCCATGATGGACGAGGCGGTGATGCGGTGCGACCACGACACCGGCCGGCCCTGCGCATCGAGCGCGGCCTGCAACCGGTCGTAGTAGTAGGGGCGGAACATGTCGTGCTGGATGTCTTCTTCGCGCGTCCACACGAACTTGATCGGCGTGCCCGGCTTGGCCTTCTTGGCAAAGGCCACGGCCTGCACCACCGAATCCACCTCCAGCCGGCGGCCGAAGCCGCCGCCGATCAGGTGGTTGTGGATGCGCACCTTGTCCAGCGGCAGGCCGGTGAGTTGGGCCACCGCGCCCTGCGCGATGGTGGGCACCTGCGTGCCCACGTAGATGTCGCAGCCGTCGGCCTGCAGCAGCACCGTGGTGTTGATCGGCTCCATCGTGGCGTGGGCCAGGAAGGGCAGCTCGTACACCGCTTCCAGCTTGCGGCCTTGTGCCTGTGCAAAGGCCTGGCCGGCATCGCCGTCGTTGCGGGCCACGGCACCGGGCTTGGCGGCGGCGGCCTGCATGTCGGCCACCAATTTGGCATTGGTGAAGCCGGCGTTGGCGCCGTCGTCCCAGGTGGGGGCCAGGGCGGCCAGGCCTTGCTTGGCGGCCCACATGTGGTCGCCCACCACCGCCACCGCGTTGTCGATCTTCAGCACCTGGCGCACGCCCTTGACGGCCAGCGCCTTGGCGTCATCGGCGCTCTTGAGCTTGCCGCCCACCACCGGCGAAGCAGCCACCGTGGCCACCAGCATGCCGGGCAGCCGCACGTCGATGCCGAAGTGCGCGCGGCCGTTGACCTTCTCGGGCGAATCCAGTCGCTTGACCGGCGTGCCGATGAGCTTGAAGTCCTTGGCGGGCTTGAGCTTGACGTCGGCCGGGGCCGGGCGGCGGGCCGCTTCGTCCACCAGCTGGCCGTAGTGCAGGCTGCGGCCGCTGGCGGTGTGCGTCACCACGCCGTTGCGCACGCTGCAGTCGGCCGCGGGCACGCCCCAGCGGTCGGCCGCGGTGGCCACCAGCACGGTGCGGGCGCTGGCGCCCGCCTTGCGCAGCGGCACCCAGGCGCCACGCACCGAGGTGGAACCGCCGGTCACCTGGCCGCCCAGCAGCGGGTCGCCGTAGCGTTCGTTGTCGGGCGGCGCATGTTCCAGCTTCACCTTGGTGACGTCGACTTCCAGCTCTTCGGCCAGCAGCATCGGCATCGAGGTGTAGGTACCCTGGCCCATCTCCACCTTGTGCATCACCAGCGTGACCACGCCTTCGCGGTCGATGCGGATGAAGGCGTTGTGGGCCAGCGCGCCGGCTTCGCCGGTGGCCTTTTCGGCGGCGTGGCCGACGGCGGCTTCGGCCGGCTTTTCCTTGCGGTCGGTCTGCGCGCGCAGCGGCAACGCAAAGCTCACCATCAGGCCGCCACCGGCGGCGGCGCCGAACTTCAGAAAGCTGCGGCGGGGCAGGGTGTTCATCAGCGCGCTCATGCTCAGGCTCCCTTGCGCGAAGCGGCCAGCTTGATGGCGGCGCGGATGCGGTTGTAGGTGCCGCAGCGGCACACGTTGCCACTCATCGCGGCGTCGATGTCGGCATCAGACGGGTTGGGGTTGCTGCGCAGCAGCGCGGTGGCCTGCATCACCTGGCCCGACTGGCAGTAGCCGCACTGCACCACGTCCAGCTCGCGCCAGGCGGCCTGCACGCGCTGGCCCACGGGGTCGTTCTCGATCGCTTCGATGGTGACCACGCGCTTGCCGGTGCAGGCGGCCACGGGCGTGACGCAGGAGCGGATGGCTTCGCCATCCAGGTGCACGGTGCAGGCGCCGCACATGGCGATGCCGCAGCCGAACTTGGTGCCGGTGAGGCCGGCGACATCGCGCACGGCCCACAGCAGCGGCATGTCGTCGGTCACGTCCAGCGCTTGCGGCTGGCCGTTGATGTGGAGGGTGGTCATGGACGTTCTCTGCGAATGGGTTGCAAGGGCTGCCTGAGAACTGCCGAGCAGCGCGAAGGCCGGCGCACGCAAGCGTGGCCGGCCAGCCATCGGGGGGCAGGGCGGGTGTGAACACCGCCGCTGCGGCCCAAAGTTGGCGGATGATGCCTTGTAACCATGAGCGCCGCCGTGGGGACGCTTATATCCCCAGGCAGCCCTCCACCACTTGATCCGTCAGATGTCCACCGGCACCTGCAGCGCGCTCAGCGGCACCATGCCCTGGTCGCCGTCTTCATACACCAGCAGCACGGCCACCGGCAGCGCGCCCCAGCAGGCGTTGTAGCGCTTGCCATTGACCGTGGCCCAGGCGCTGCGGAAGTAGGGGCGGGCTTCGGGGTCGATGCGCTCCAGCACCGTCGCGTCGGTGCAGGCGGCATCGGTCAGGCGGATGGCGTTGGTGCCCTTGTAGGCCACCAGGTCGGTGGTCTGGGCGGCGGCACTCGCGGCGGCCAGCGCGGCCACGGTGATCAAGGCCAAAGATCTCAGCATGGTTCACCTCCGGATGCGGCGGCTTGCCGCGTTCCCTCATTTCACGCAGGGCGCGGTCCGGCGGCTGTAGGACAGCCTGCCGCGGCAGGCGCGACGGCGCCGCGATGCAGCGTGCGTGCGGCGGTGGCCGGCGGTTGCGGCTTGCCTACACTCGCCCACCCTGCCGCCCGACCGACGCCCCGACGCCCATGCAAGCCCTGCTCGACACCATCGCCACGCTGCCGAGGCCCACCCAGGCCGGCCGGCACTTCCATGGCCGCGGCGGCCTGTACCCGGGCTGCGAAGCGTTCACGCTCGATGCCTATCCGCCGGTGTGGCTGTTCACCAGCTTTGCGCCGGTGGAAGAGGCGGCGCTGCAAACCATTGGCGAGGCGCTGGCCGCGCGCTGGCAGCAGGTGGCCCCAGGCGAGCCGTTGAACTGGGTGTTCCAGCAGCGTGACGAGTCGCGCGCCACCAACCGGCTGATGGCCGGCGAAGTGCCCACCGAGCATGTGGTGGAAGAAGACGGCGCCCGCTACGGCGTGCACCTGCTGCGCGGGCAGAACCACGGTTTCTTCCTGGACATGGCCGAAGGCCGGCGCTGGGTGCGGCGCTGGGCGCAGCAGCAGCCGGGTGGCCGCGTGCTCAACCTGTTTGCCTACACCTGCGCGTTTTCGGTGGCGGCGCTGCAGGCCGGCGCCGGGCATGTGACCAATGTGGACATGGCCGGCGGCGCGCTGTCCATCGGCCAGCGCAACCACCGGCTCAACGGCATCGATGCACGGGCGGCCTTTCTGCCGCACGACATCTTCACCTCCTGGGGCAAGATCAAGCGCGGTGCACCTTACGACCTGATCGTGGCCGACCCGCCCAGCCACCAGAAGGGCAGCTTCATGGCGCCCAAGGACTACCCGCGCGTGATGCGCCGGCTGCCCGAGCTGCTGGCGCCCGGCGGGCTGGCCCTGCTGTGTCTGAACACGCCCAAGCTGGGCGCCGACTTCCTGCTGCAGGGCATGCAGGCCGAGGCGCCCTCGATGAGCTTCGTGGAACGGGTGGTCAACCCGCCGGTGTTTGCCGACGTGTCGGCCGACCGGGCGCTGAAGGTGATGGTCTTTCGCGCGCCCTGAAGGGCCGGGCGCTTCAGCCGCCGCGCGAAGGCGAGGCCACCGGCGGCGGCGCCAGCGGCAGGCCCTTTTCGGGGTGCACCGACGCAAACTCGCGCGCGAAGGCGGCGGTGAGCACCGCGTTGGTGGTGGCGTCCAGCTTCTGCTGCAGCTGCGGGTAGAGCCTGGCTTCTTCGTCCTGGCGGGCATGCTGCAGCACGGCGGCCTGCAGCGCGCTCACCTTCTCCTGCCAGGCGCCGCTTTCCTGCACGTTGGTGAGTTCCAGTTCGGCATTCATCACCTTCGCATGGGCCTGGTCGAGGTACAGCTTGTCGGCCTCTGTCACCAGGCCCAGGCGGGCGATGGCCGGGTACAGCACGTTCTCTTCGGCCACCGAGTGGGCGGTGAGCTGGTAGGCCAGCGTGCGCTGCAGCCGCTGGCGCCGCAGAAAGGTCTTGTCGGTGCTGTCCAGCAGCTCCTTGAAGGTCTGGTCCACCAGGAGGTGCTGGGCCTTGACCATGGCCAGCCAGTCGCCGCCGCGTGCGGCTGTCTGGGCCACCGCGCGGCGCAAGGGCAGCAGGGCGGCGGCGGCCGTGACGGCGGCGCCGGCGATCAGTTGGCGGCGTGCCGGCACGGGTGTGTCGGCCGCCTGGGCGACGAAGGGCTGGATCGGTTTTGGATGCATGGCGATGGCTCCGCTGAATGGGTGCCACCGCCACGGCAAGCCGGGTGCCGGCTCGCGCCGCCTGTCAGGCGTCCGTCCCCGGCTGCCCTTCACGCGCAAAGT
>CAKZXL010000926.1 GCA_937883885.1 uncultured Aquincola sp.
CACCGCCGGCACGTCGCCAGCGTCGTCCAGCGCCTCGCGCCATTCCATCTGCTGCATCAAAAAGGCGGCCGGCATCGCGGTGTTGTTCTCGGCGTTGATCGGTGCGCCGCGCAGTTCGCACAGGTAGGCGGCGCGCTGCAGCGGGTTCTTGAGCCGGCCGTAGGCCTCGTTCACCCGCACCGACCATTGCATGGCCACACGCTGGGCGGCGCCGCCTTCGGCCGCAAAGCGGTCGGGGTGCACCTTGGCCTGCAGCTCGCGCCAGCGCTGGTCGAGGTCGGCGCGGTCCAGCGCATAGCGCTGCGGCAGGCCGAACAGGGTGAAGTCGTCGTCTGCCAGGTTCATGCGCTCACCTGCTTTTCATAGAACACGCTCAGGCCGTTGTCGGGGTAGCCGCCGAAGGGGCCGCGCTGGGCATAACCGCAGCGCTCATACAGGCGCACCGCCGCATGCTGGTCGCTGCCGGTTTCCAGCAGCGCGCGGCCGATGCCCTGACCCACCAGCTGCGCTTCCAGCGCCTGCAGCAGGCGTTCGGCCAGGCGCTGGCCGCGCAGCGCCGGGTCCACGTACATGCGCTTGATCTCGCCATAGGGCTGGCCATCCGTCTCGGGCTCGGCCGGCATGCGCCGCACCGCGCCGCAGCCGACGATGGTCTCGCCCTGCCAGGCCGCCAGGAAGTGCACCTCGGGCGCCAGCAGCGCCTGCACGTCCAGGATGTGGTTGTCCTCGGGCGCATAAAGGCTGGCCAGGTAGTCGTCCAGCGCGGCCAGCAGGGCCACCACCTGCGGGTGGTCGGGGTGGGTCGGGCGGATGGCGATGTCGGTCACGGCGCTGGCAACAAGCAAGGACTGCGGGCAAAAAAAAGCGCGGCCGGGTCAACAGCCGCGCGGTCGGCGGATCGAGCGTCAGACGCGGAACGACTCGCCACAACCGCAGCGATCCTTCTCGCGCGGGTTGTGGAACTTGAAGCCTTCGTTCAGGCCTTCGCGCACGAAGTCCAGTTCGGTGCCGTCCAGGTAGGGCAGGCTCTTGGGGTCGATCAGCACCTTGACGCCATGGCCCTCGAACACGATGTCCTCAGGCGCCAGCTCGTCGGCGTATTCCAGCTTGTAGGCTAGGCCCGAGCAGCCGGTGGTCTTGACGCCGAGGCGCACGCCCACGCCCTTGCCGCGGCGGCTCAGGTACTTGGTGACGTGCCGCGCGGCGGCTTCGGTCAGCGTGACAGCCATCGCGAGCCCTTACTGCGCCTTCTTGCGGTAGTCCTCGACGGCGGCCTTGATCGCGTCTTCGGCCAGGATCGAGCAGTGGATCTTCACCGGCGGCAGCGCCAGTTCCTGCGCGATCTGGGTGTTCTTGATGGTCAGCGCCTCGTCCAGCGACTTGCCCTTCACCCATTCGGTGACCAGCGAGCTGGAAGCGATGGCCGAACCGCAGCCGTAGGTCTTGAACTTGGCGTCCTCGATCAGGCCGGTGGCGGGGTTGACCTTGATCTGCAGCTTCATCACGTCGCCGCAGGCCGGGGCGCCGACCATGCCGGTGCCCACGGTGTCGTCACCCTTGTCGAAACCGCCGACGTTGCGGGGGTTCTCGTAGTGGTCGATGACCTTGTCGCTGTATGCCATGTTGTTCTCCTCTTGCTCAGTGTGCGGACCACTGGATGGTGCTCAGGTCCACCCCGTCCTTGAACATCTCCCACAGCGGGGACAGCTCGCGCAGCTTGGCCACACGGTCCTTCAGCGTGGTGACGGCGTAGTCGATCTCTTCCTGCGTGGTGAAGCGGCCGATCGTCATGCGCAGGCTGGAGTGGGCCAGTTCGTCGCTGCGGCCCAGGGCGCGCAGCACGTAGCTGGGTTCCAGGCTGGCCGAGGTGCAGGCCGAGCCGGAGCTCACGGCCAGGCCCTTGACGCCCATGATCAGCGACTCGCCTTCGACGAAGTTGAACGAGATGTTGACGTTGTGCGGCACGCGCTGCTCGGCGTGGCCGTTCAGGAAGGTCTGCTCGATGTCCTTCAGGCCATTGATCAGCCGCTGCTGCAGCATGCGGATGCGCTCGTTCTCGGCGCCCATCTCTTCGCGGGCGATGCGGTAGGCCTCGCCCATGCCGACGATCTGGTGCGTGGGCAGCGTGCCCGAGCGCATGCCGCGCTCATGGCCGCCACCGTGCATCTGCGCCTCGATGCGCACGCGCGGCTTGCGGCGCACGTACAGCGCGCCCACGCCCTTGGGGCCGTAGGTCTTGTGCGAGGCCAGGCTCATCAGGTCGATGGGCAGCTCGGCCAGGTTGATCGCGACCTTGCCGGTGGCCTGCGCCGCATCGACGTGGAAGATGATGCCCTTCTCACGGCAGAGCTTGCCGATGGCCGGGATGTCCTGGATCACGCCGATCTCGTTGTTCACGAACATGACCGAGACCAGGATGGTGTCGGGCCGCAGCGCGGCCTTGAGCTTGTCCAGGTCGATCAGGCCGTCCGGCTCCACATCCAGGTAGGTGGCGTCAAAGCCCTGGCGCTCCAGCTCACGCACCGTGTCGAGCACCGCCTTGTGCTCGGTCTTGATGGTGACGATGTGCTTGCCGCGGGTCTTGTAGAAGTGGGCCGCGCCCTTGAGGGCGAGGTTGATCGACTCGGTGGCGCCGGAAGTCCAGACGATCTCGCGCGGGTCGGCGCCCACCAGGTCGGCCACCTGCTGGCGGGCCTTCTCGACGGCTTCTTCCGCTTCCCAGCCCCAGGCATGGCTGCGCGACGCCGGGTTGCCGAAGTGCTCACGCAGCCAGGGCACCATCGCGTCGACGACGCGGGGGTCGCACGGCGTGGTGGCGCCGTAGTCCATGTAGATCGGGAAATGCGGGGTCATGTCCATGGCGAGGGGCTGGGCGGCCACCGCTTGCGCGGTGAGCCTGCCGCTGTGGATCGTTGAAAGGATTACTTGGAAAACACGGAGCCGAGGGCGAACACCGAGTTGGGCGCGGTGACCTTGATGGGCTTGACCACCGGCACCGACGAGATCGCGCGCTTGACCGGCGCTTCTTCGATCGACACGCCCTTGGCGATCTGGTCTTCGACCAGCTTCTTCAGGGTGATGGAGTCGAGAAACTCGATCATCTTGGTGTTCAGGCTGGCCCACAGGTCGTGCGTCATGCAGCGGCCCGAGTCGTCGCCCATGCAGTTTTCCTTGCCGGCGCAGCCGGTGGCGTCGATGGGCTCGTCCACGGCCACGATGATGTCGGCCACGGTGATCTCGTCAGACTTGCGGCCCAGCGAATAGCCGCCGCCGGGGCCGCGGGTGCTTTCGACCAGCTCATGCCGACGCAGCTTGCCGAACAGCTGTTCCAGGTACGACAGCGAAATCTGCTGCCGCTGGCTGATGGCGGCCAGCGCCACCGGGCCGTTGTTCGACCGCAAGGCCAGGTCGATCATCGCGGTGACGGCAAAACGGCCTTTGGTGGTGAGACGCATGGAGGGCTCCTTTAGCTTCGGAATGCCGGAGGGCGGGCCAACCCGCTGTCAAAGCCATGACAACCGGGTTAACCCCCGCCTGATTCCGAGTGGGTTACTCAAGTATAACTGAAGTTGAGTCTTTCGGTCGAGATTGCTCGCCGAAGTTCCCAGGGGCACGCGTCATGCCCGTGGCGGCATCGTCTGCAGCTGTTGGCGGATGTGCGCGACCAGCCCGTCGCAGGCATGCTCGATGAGGTCGAGCACATGGTCGAAACCGCCGGCCGGGCCGTAGTAAGGGTCGGGCACGCGGCCGCTGCCGCGGGGGCGCTGCGGATCGGTGGCATGGTCCAGCAGCAGGCACAGCTCGGCCGTGGCGTCGTCGGGCCGCGCCCGGCGCAGCTCGCGCAGGTTCTCGTCGTCCATCGCCAGGATCAGGTCGAAGCGCCGGAAGTCGTCGGCACTCACCTGCCGCGCCCGCAGCGCCGACAGGTCGTAACCGCGCTGCTGGGCATGCCGGGTGGCGCGTGCGTCGGGCTTTTCACCGATGTGGTAGCCGCTGGTGCCGGCCGAATCCACCTGCACCGCCTCGGCCAGGCCGGCGGCCTCCAGCTTGGCGCGCAGCACGCCTTCGGCGGTGGGTGAGCGGCAGATGTTGCCCAAACAGACCATCAACACCCGGTAGCGCACCGCCGCATCGTCGCGGCTGTCGCGGCCCAGCAGCGACTTCATCAGCGCCTTCATGCCCGGCCCACCAAAGGCACCACGTTGCTGTCGTGGCCCGCCGCGCCAAAGGCCTGCTCGCGCAGCACCGCCAGCTGGTCGCGCACCCGCGCCGCCTTCTCGAACTCGAGGTTGCGGGCATGTTCCAGCATCTGCTTTTCGAGCAACTTGATGCGCTTGCCCAGGTCCTTCTCGCTCATCGCTTCCACCTCGGCGGCCACCTGTGCGTTCTTCAGGTCGTCCTTGGCGGTCTTGTCGCTCACCACGCCGTCGATCAGCTCGCGCACCTTCTTGTTCAGCGCGCGCGGCACGATGCCCATGGCCTCGTTGTGCGCGATCTGCTTGGCCCGGCGGCGCTCGGTCTCGTCGATGGCCCTGCGCATCGATTCGGTGATCTTGTCGGCGTACAGGATGGCGCGGCCATTGAGGTTGCGCGCCGCGCGGCCGATGGTCTGGATCAGGCTGCGCTCGGCACGCAGAAAACCTTCCTTGTCGGCGTCCAGGATGGCCACCAGCGACACCTCGGGAATGTCCAGGCCCTCTCGCAGCAGGTTGATGCCCACCAGCACGTCGAAGGTGCCCAGCCGCAGGTCGCGCAGGATCTCCACCCGCTCCACTGTGTCGATGTCCGAGTGCATGTAACGCACCTTCACGCCGTTGTCGCTCAGGTAGTCGGTCAGCTGCTCGGCCATGCGCTTGGTCAGCGTGGTGATCAGCACCCGCTCGCCGATGATCACGCGGTCGCGGATTTCCTGCAGCACGTCGTCCACCTGCTGCTGCGCGGGGCGCACCTCCACGATGGGGTCGACCAGGCCGGTGGGCCGCACCACCTGTTCCACCACCTGGCCGGCGTGTTCCTTTTCGTAGTTGGCCGGCGTGGCGGTGACGAACACCGCCTGCCGCACCTTGCGCTCAAATTCCTCGAACTTCAGCGGCCGGTTGTCCATCGCGCTGGGCAGGCGGAAGCCGTACTCCACCAGCGTGGTCTTGCGCGCGCGGTCGCCGTTGTACATGGCGCCCAGCTGGCCCATCAGCACATGCGACTCGTCGAAGAACATCACCGCGTCCTTGGGCATGTAGTCCACCAGCGTGGGCGGCGGGTCGCCCGGCGCGGCGCCCGAGAGGTGGCGGGTGTAGTTCTCGATGCCCTTGCAGTGGCCCACCTCCTGCAGCATCTCCAGGTCGAAGCGGGTGCGCTGCTCCAGCCGCTGCGCTTCCACCAGCTTGCCGTTCTTGACCAGGTCGTCGAGCCGCCAGCGCAGCTCTTCCTTGATGCCCTCGATGGCGCGCAGCACGCTTTCGCGCGGCGTCACGTAGTGGCTGCTGGGGTAGATGACGAAGCGCGGGATCTTCTGGCGGATCTGCCCGGTCAGCGGGTCGAACAGCGACAGCGACTCGATCTCGTCGTCGAACAGCTCCAGCCGGATGGCCAGCTCGGAGTGCTCGGCCGGGAACACGTCGATGCGGTCGCCGCGCACACGGAAGCTGCCGCGCGAAAAGTCGGTCTCGTTGCGCTTGTACTGCATGCGGATCAGCTGCGCGATGGCGTCGCGCTGGCCGATCTTGTCGCCCACCCGCACGATGAAGCGCATCTGCGTGTAGTCCTCGGGCTTGCCGATGCCGTAGATGGCGCTCACGCTGGCCACGATCACCACGTCGCGCCGCTCCAGCACGCTCTTGGTGGCCGACAGCCGCATCTGCTCGATGTGCTCGTTGATCGACGAGTCCTTCTCGATGAACAGGTCGCGCTGGGGCACATAGGCCTCGGGCTGGTAGTAGTCGTAGTAGCTGACGAAGTACTCCACCGCATTCTTCGGGAAGAACTCGCGGAACTCCGAGTACAGCTGCGCGGCCAGCGTCTTGTTGGGCGCGAACACGATCGCCGGACGGCCCAGCCGCGCGATCACGTTGGCCATGGTGAAGGTCTTGCCCGAGCCGGTCACGCCCAGCAGCGTCTGGTAGGTCAGGCCGTCGTTCACGCCTTCGATCAGCTGTTCGATGGCCGTGGGCTGGTCGCCGGCCGGTGGATAAGGCTGGAAAAGCTGGAACGGGGAACCCGGATAACTGACGAACTCACCCGCCGGCGGGGTGGAGGCTTCGGTTTCCGCCACTGCGGTCATGGGCCATCTCCTAAAATGCCGATCGCCGTTACACGCCGAACGGCCAACCCTGCAGGGTACAGCAGCCGCTCACGCCAGGCGCAGCCCGTACACATCGGGCCTTTTCAGGAAAACACAATGTCGCTCTTCGCCCAAGTAGAAATGGCCCCCCGGGATCCGATCCTGGGTCTGTCGGAACAGTTCAACGCCGACCCCAACCCGAAGAAGGTCAACCTGGGCGTAGGCGTGTACTACGACGACAACGGCAAGCTGCCGCTGCTGGCCTGCGTCGCCCAGGCCGAAAAGCAGATGGTCGAAGCCCCCAAGGCCCGCGGCTACCTGCCCATCGACGGCATCGCCGCCTATGACAAGGCCGTGCAAGGCCTGGTGTTCGGTGCCGACAGCGAGGTGGTCAAGGGCGGCCGCGTGGCCACGGTGCAGGCCGTGGGCGGCACCGGCGGCCTGAAGATCGGCGCCGACTTCTTGAAGCGCCTGAACCCCGCCGCCCAGGTGTTGATCAGCGACCCCAGCTGGGAAAACCACCGTGCGCTGTTCACCAACGCCGGCTTTGCGGTCGACACCTACCCGTACTACGACGCCGAGCGCCGCGGCGTGGCCTTCGACGCCATGCTGGCTGCACTGGGCCAGGCCGCTGCCGGCACCATCGTCGTGCTGCATGCCTGCTGCCACAACCCCACCGGCTACGACATCACGCCCGCGCAATGGCAGCAGGTGATCGATGTGGTGAAGGCGCGCGGTCTGGTGCCTTTCCTGGACATGGCCTACCAGGGCTTCGGCCAGGGCATCGCCGAAGACGGCGCCGTGGTGCAGCAGTTCCTGGCCGCCGGCATCGACTTCTTCGTGTCCACCTCGTTCTCCAAGAGCTTCTCGCTCTATGGCGAGCGCGTGGGCGCGCTGTCGGTGGTGTGCAGCAGCGCCGAAGAAGCCGCCCGCGTGCTGAGCCAGCTCAAGATCGTGATCCGCACCAACTACAGCAACCCGCCCACCCACGGCGCCCAGGTGGTGGCCACGGTGCTCACCACGCCCGAGCTGCGCCGCATGTGGGAAGAAGAACTGGCCGGCATGCGCGCCCGCATCAAGCTGATGCGCACCGCGCTGGTCGACAAGCTCACCGCCGCCGGCTTCCAGGGCGACCTGAGCTACATCACCCGCCAGCAAGGCATGTTCAGCTACTCGGGCCTGAACAAGGACCAGATGGTGCGCCTGCGCAACGAGTTCGGCGTGTACGGCGTCGATTCGGGCCGCATCTGCGTGGCCGCGCTCAACAGCCACAACATCGACGCGGTGGCGGCGGCGATGGCGGCAGTGGCCTGACGGCAACCCGCCTCGTTCAGAAAGGCCCGGCTTGCCGGGCCTTTTTCTTGGGCCCGCGGCTTGCCGCAGGTCGGTGACAATCAAGGCCCTTTCCCGAGGTGCATCCGATGCTCTACCAGCTTTATGAATCGCAACGTGCGCTGCTGGCGCCGTTCTCCGAATTCGCCAGTGCCACGTCCAAGCTGTACGACCATCCGCTGTCGCCCTTCACCCACACGCCGCTGGCGCACCGCATCTCGGCCGGTTTCGAGCTGCTGCACCGGCTGTCCAAGGAATACGAGAAGCCGCCCTTCAACATCACCACGGTGAACGTGGGCGGCACCGAAGTGGCCATCCAGGAACAGGTGGCGGCCACCAAGCCCTTCTGCCGGCTGCTGCGCTTCAAGCGCTTCACCGACAACGGCCCGGTGCTCGACGCCATGAAGCAGCAGCCCACCGTGCTGGTGGTGGCGCCGCTGTCGGGCCACCATGCCACGCTGCTGCGCGACACCGTGCGCAGCCTGCTGCAGGACCACAAGGTCTACATCACCGACTGGACCGACGCGCGCATGGTGCCGGCCGACGTGGGCCCCTTCCACCTCGACGACTACGTGGCCTACGTGCAGGAGTTCATCGAGCTGATCGGCCCCGAGGTCAACGTGATCTCCGTCTGCCAGCCCACGGTGCCGGTGCTGGCCGCGGTGGCCCTGCAGTCCACGCTGGGCCGCACCGTGCCGCGCACGATGACGATGATGGGCGGCCCCATCGACGCCCGCCGTTCGCCCACCGCGGTGAACAACCTGGCGATGAACAAGAGCTTCGAGTGGTTCGAGAACAACGTGATCCACCGCGTGCCGGTGAACTACCCCGGCGCCGGCCGGCTGGTGTACCCGGGCTTCCTGCAGCACACCGGCTTCGTGGCGATGAACCCGGACCGCCACCTCAGCTCGCACTACGACTTCTTCCTGGATCTGGTGCGTGGCGACGATGAAAGCGCCGAGACGCACCGCAGCTTCTACGACGAATACAACGCGGTGCTGGACCTGCCTGCCGAGTACTACCTGGACACCATCAAGACCGTGTTCCAGGACTTCGCGCTGGTCAACGGCACCTGGCACGTCAAGGGCCAGCTGGTGCGGCCGCAGGACATCACCGGACCGGCGCTGCTGACCATCGAAGGCGAGCTGGACGACATCTCCGGCGCCGGCCAGACCCGCGCCGCGCACGACCTGTGCACCGGCATCGACAAGTCGCGCCAGTTCCATTACGACGTGATCGGCGCCGGCCACTACGGCATCTTCTCGGGCCGCCGCTGGCGCGAGAAGGCCTACCCCGAGGTGCGCGACTTCATCCGCCGCTTCTCGGCGGCGCCGGCCCAGGCACAGCTGGCGCTGGACAACACGCCTTCGGACGGGCCTGCACGGCCGGCCCGCAAGGCCCCGGCGCGCACGCGGCGCGCGGCCTGAAGCCGCCCGGCGCCGGCCGATAATCCGGCGGTGAGCCTGCCGTTCCCCACCGTCCCTTCCCCCGCCCCGGCCCAACAGGCCGGGGCCAGCGTCGAAGCCATCGACGCCCTGCTGCCGCAGACCCAGTGCACCCGCTGCGGCTACCCCGACTGCCGGCGTTATGCCGAAGCCATCGCCGGTGGCCAAGCCGCCATCAACCGCTGCCCGCCGGGCGGACAGGCCGGCGTGGCCCGCCTGGCCGCCCTCACCGGCCAGCCGGCGCTGCCGCTGGATGCCGGCTGCGGTACCGAAGGGCCGCTGCTGCAGGCGGTGATAGACGAAGCCTGGTGCATCGGCTGCACGCTGTGCATCACCGCCTGCCCGGTGGACTGCATCGTGGGCGCACCCAAGCAGATGCACACCGTGGTGGCCGAACAATGCACCGGCTGCGAGCTGTGCGTGCCGGCCTGCCCGGTGGACTGCATCAGCCTGGTCAACGTCAGCGGCGAACGCACCGGCTGGGCCGCCTGGAGCGCGGCGCAGGCCGACGAAGCACGCGAGCGCTATGCCTTCCACCAGCTGCGCACCGCCCGCGCCGCACGTGAGAACGAAGCCCGGCTGGCCGCCAAGGCCCAGGCCAAGCTGGCCGACCTGCCGGCGGCCAGCCAGCTCACCGACCCTGCCGCGCTGGACCGCAAGCGCGCGGTGATCGAGGCGGCGCTGGCCCGTGCCCGCGACCGTCAACGCCAGGGCCCGGGCACGCCATGAAAACCGCCGACATCGAACCCTTCTTCGCGACGCTCAAGGCCGCCAATCCGCAGCCCGAGACGGAGCTGGAATACACCAACCCCTTCGAGCTGCTGGCCGCGGTGCTGCTGTCGGCCCAGGCCACCGACGCGGGTGTGAACAAGGCCACCCGGCGGCTGTTTCCGCGCGCCAACACGCCCCAGAAGATGCTGGACCTGGGGCTGGAACAGGTGACCGAGCACATCCGCACCATCGGCCTGTTCCGCACCAAGGCCAAGAACCTGCTGGAGACCTGCCGCATCCTGGTGGAGCAGCACGGCGGCCAGGTGCCGCGCAGCCGCGAGGCGCTGGAAGCCCTGCCCGGCGTGGGCCGCAAGACCGCCAACGTGGTGCTGAACGTGGTGTTCGGCGAGCCGACGATGGCGGTGGACACGCACATCTTCCGCGTCAGTAACCGCACCGGCCTGGCGCCCGGCAAGACGCCGCTGGCGGTCGAGCTGAAGCTGCTGGCCCGGGTGCCGCCGGCCTACCTCCCCGATGCGCACCACTGGCTCATCCTGCACGGGCGCTATGTTTGCCAAGCCGGCAGGCCGCTGTGCGAAGCCTGCCAGGTGCGGCCCTGGTGCGACTTCGGCCGCGCGCTGGACCGCGCGGCGCGCAAGAAAGACACCCCATGCTGATCGACCGCACGCTGCTGCACACCTTGTCGCTGCAACTCACCGACGGCGAGATCGACGCCCGCGGCTACCTGGAAGCGGTGGCCAAGCTGCTGACGCGCTGGGTGGGTTGCTCGCGCGCCGGGCTGTGGACCTTCATCGACACCGACACCGGGCCGGCGCTGCATTGCGTGTCGATGGTCGATGCCGGCCTGCCGCAGCGCACCGG
>CAKZXL010000927.1 GCA_937883885.1 uncultured Aquincola sp.
GCCGGTGCGCAGGATGCTGTAACCGACGGCGGGAGCGGCGTGTTGGGTCGTCATAGAGCGTGCAGTTAGGTTGTTCGGGGTGCACAATCGTGGTGCATTGGAACACAGTATATCGGATACGCTGCGTTCTTCAAGGCGAATGCCTTGCGGGCTGGCCGCGAATGTGTTTTAGCCGACGGGGTTCCGGCATGGTGACGTACCGCGCGAAAAAGCCGGCTCGAAGCCGGCTTCTCACGGGTGGTGGGTGTCAGCGCTGGGCGCCTTCGGCCACCAGGTCGCGCAGCTCGCGGTGCGGCCGCGCCGAGAGGCGCCCAAGGAACTCCTCGGCCATGTCCGACGCCGGGCCGACGATGTCGTCGGCGGTAGGGCTGGCCCACACGTTGGCCCAGCTGCCGGTGCGCGAACCGTTGGCGTACTCGGTGGCGCGCGCCTCGAAGAAGTTGGCATGCTCCACCCCGTTGAGGATGTAGTCCAGCCACGCCAGCGGGTTCTTCTCGACGTGGTAGCGACCGTCCAGGCCCAGTCCAGCCAGGCGGCGGTCGGCGATGAAGCGGATGTACTGCTTGACCTCGCCGGCGTTCAGGCCCTCGATGCCGCCCAGCTCGAAGGCCAGGTCGATGAAGGCGTCCTCCAGCTCCACCATCTCGTCGCAGATGCTGCCCAGCTCCGCCTGCAGCTCGGCCGTCCACAGGTGCGGACGCTCGGCCACGTAGGTGCGGAACAGCTTGCTCATCGACTCCACGTGCAGCGACTCGTCCTTGATGGACATGCTGACGATCTGCCCCATGCCCTTCATCTTGCCGAAGCGCTGGAAGTTCATCAGGATGGCGAAGGTCGAGAACAGCTGCAGGCCCTCGGTGAAGCCCGAGAACACGGCCAGTGCGCGCGCCACGGAGGCCTCATCGGTGATGTCGAAGTTCTCCAGGTAGTCGTGCTTGGCGGCCATCACCTCAAACTGGCGGAAGGCCTGGTACTCCGCCTCCGGCATGCCGATGGTGTCCAGCAGCAGCGAGTAGGCGTGGGCGTGGATGCTCTCCATGTTGGCGAACGCCGACAGCATCATGCGGATCTCTTCGTTCTTGAAGACCGGCATGTACTTGTCCATGTAGGCCTGGCCGACGTCGACGTCACCCTGGGTGAAGAAGCGGAACAGGTGGGTCAGCAGGTTGCGCTCGGCGGCCGACAGCTTCTTGTTCCAGTCGCGCACATCGTCGTGCAGCGGCACCTCGTGGGGCGGCCAGTGCATCTTGTTCTGCATCTCGTAGGCTTCAAACGCCCAGGGGTA
>CAKZXL010000928.1 GCA_937883885.1 uncultured Aquincola sp.
GCCGCATAAACTCGCGGCCTCGATTTCCAACTGCGACACCCCTCGTCACCCCATGGCCCAGCTGCCCGACCCGACCACCGTTCGCATGCGCCCGCTGCCGAACCTGATCTTTGCCAGCCGCTGGCTGCAGCTGCCGCTGTACCTGGGCCTGATCCTGGCGCAGTGCGTCTACGTCTTCCATTTCTGGGTCGAGCTGGTGCACCTGATCGAAGCCGTGTTCGGCAACGACGTGGCGCTGCAGAAGCTGATCTCCAGCATCGGCTACAAGACCGATGTGCCCGTGACCTCGCTGAACGAGACGGTGATCATGCTGGTGGTGCTGGCGCTGATCGACGTGGTGATGATCTCCAACCTGCTGATCATGGTGATCGTCGGCGGCTACGAAACCTTCGTCTCGCGCCTGCGGCTCGAAGGCCACCCCGACCAGCCCGAATGGCTGAACCACGTCAATGCCTCGGTGCTCAAGGTCAAGCTGGCCACCGCCATCATCGGCATCAGCTCGATCCACCTGCTCAAGACCTTCATCAATGCGGCCAACTACACCGACAAGGTGCTGATGTGGCAGACGCTGATCCACATCGCCTTCCTGTTCTCGGCGCTGGCCATCGCGGCGGCCGACCGGGTGATGGGCGGCGGCCACGGCGCCCGCGACCACTGACCGCCAGCGCCACAGGCCCCCACACCATGCGCTGGATTCCGAGCCGGGAAGACCTCCTGCAGTCCCGCTGGCTGTCGCCGGTGGCCCATCACCTGCAGGACGACCGCCTGTGGCACCTGGAACGCGGCTGCGTGGCGCGGGCGGTGGCCATTGGCCTGTTCTTCGGGCTGCTGCTGCCCTTTGCCCAGTTCTTCGCCGCGGCGCTGTTCGCGGTGTGGCTGCGCGCCCACCTGGGCGTGGCGGCGGGCGCCACCTTCATCACCAACCCGCTGACGTTTGCGCCGCTTTACTGGCTGGCGCACCGCATCGGCCAGGGCGTGCTGGGCGACGGCGACGACGAAGCCGCCGCCGATGCGGTGAGCCGCCACGTGGAAGCGGCGGCCGCGCACCAGGGCTGGCTGTCGGCCGCCTGGGACACGGTGCAGGACGCCGGCGCCCCGCTGATCGTGGGGCTGGCGGTGATGGCGGTCGTCGCCGCCATCGTGGGCTTTCTGGCGGTATGGCTGCTGTGGCGGCCTCGCAAGGAGCCGCAGGACTACCTGCCGTAAAGCACCTGCGGCAGCCAGAGGCCGATGCCCGGGAAGGCATACAGCAGCACGATGGCCACCACCTGGATGCCCATGAACGGAATCATCCCGGCAAAGATCTGGTTCAGCGTCACGTGCTTGGGCGCCACGCCCTTCAGGTAGAAGGCCGACATCGCCACCGGCGGGCTCAGGAAGGCGGTCTGCAGGTTCAACGCCACCAGCAGGCCGAAGAACAGCGGGTCGACGCCGAAGTTGTCCAGCAGCGGCACGAAGATGGGCATGAAGATCACGATGATCTCGGTCCACTCCAGCGGCCAGCCCAGCACGAAGATGATGACCTGGCTGAGCACCAGGAACTGGGTCTTGGTGAGGTTCATGCCCAGCACCCACTGCTCCACCAGCTCCTGCCCGCCCAGCAGCGCAAACGCGGCCGAGAAGATGGCCGAGCCGACGAACAGCCAGCACACCATGGCCGAGGTCTTGGCCGTGAGGAACACCGACTCCTTGACCACCGTGAGGTTGAGCCGCCCATAGGCCGCGGCCAGCACCGCGCCGCCGAAGGCGCCCACCGCCGCCGCCTCGGTGGGCGTGGCCAGGCCCAGCACGATGGAGCCCAGCACCGCCAGGATCAGCACCATCAGCGGGAAGAAGCTGGACAGCAGCATCTTGAAGATTTCCAGCCGCGTGAAGCTCAGCAGCGCATAGAACAGCAACACGCCGACCGCGGCGATGCCCATCGCAATCCAATAGCCGCGCGGGGCGGGTTGGCGTGTGGCGGCTTCGCCGGCAGCGCCGGGCGCAGGGCTGGCGGCGGCAGCCGTCAGGGGCTCGGCCAGGCCGCTGGTGGCGCCGGGCGGCTCGCTCACGGCGCCGCTGGCCTGCGGGGGCTCGGCCACACCGCCGGCAGCGCCCGGCGGCTCTGACAAGGCCCCTGCGGCCTGCGGCGGCTCCGCCAGCGCGCCCTCGGCCGGCGGCTCGGCCAGGCCCCCTTCGGCCGGTGGTTCGGCCAGGCCGCCTTCCGTCGGCGGCTCGGCCAGGCCGCTGCCTTCACGCTCGGCCCCACCCCCGCCCGCGCCCATCTCCTGCAGACCGCTGTCGGCCTCGGGTGCGGCCACGCGGGTGGCCAGCTCGTAGCCGCCGATGGCCACCGCCGCGAACAGCAGTGCCGGCGCCAGCGCAATCGCCAGCTGCCCCAGCAGGTAGCGGGTGGGCACCGCCGCATTGCGCCGGCCCTTGATGGCGCCCCACAGCGCCGGCAGCGCATGCCGGTGGCCTTGTGCGCCCACCGCCACCAGCGGCGCGGGCAGCGGCACCAGGCGCTGCGCGGCGGTGAGCGGCGGCGCCAGGCTGGGCTTGAGCTTGGCCAGCAGCACCACGTACACCACGTACAGCCCGGCCAGCATCACACCCGGCAGCAGTGCGCCGGCATACAGCTGCACCACCGACACACCGGCCGTGGCGCCGTAGACGATGAGCAGCACCGACGGCGGGATGAGGATGCCCAGGCAGCCGCCCGCGGTGATGGCGCCGGCCGACATCGGCACGCTGTAGCCGGCGCGCAGCATCTGCGGCAGCGCCAGCAGGCCCATCAGCGTGACCACGGCGCCCACGATGCCGGTGGCGGTGGCAAACACCGCGCAGGTCACCAGCGTGGCCACCGCCAGGCTGCCCGGCACGCGCGCCAAAGACAGGTGCAGGCTCTTGAACAGCTTTTCGATCAGGTTGGCCCGCTCGACCAGGTAGCCCATGAAGACGAACAGCGGGATCGAGATCAGCACGTCGTTCGACATGGTCTTGTAGGCCGACTGCACCATCAGGTCCAGCGTGCGCGTGGTGTTGCGCTCATAGGCCAGCCAGGTGAACAGCATGCCCATGCCCATCAGCGTGAACGCCGTGGGAAAGCCCAGCATGATGGCCACCACCACCAGCGCCAGCATCACCAGGCCGATGTGGCCGTTGGTGATCACCGGCACGCTGACCAGCATGCCGATGACCAGCAGCACGATGATGGCCATCAGGCTGAAGCCGAACCACAACTCCTTGCGCAGCTTCATGCACGGCCCCCGGTGCTGGCGGCACCTTCGCGGGCGGCGGCTTCCACGTCGGCATCGCTGACGTGCACCATCTCCTTGAGCTTGTCCACGTCCACCTCTTCCACGTCGTCTTCGCGCGCCGGCCAGCTGCCGCTGCGCAGGCAGATCACGCAGCGCGCGATGTCCACCAGACCTTGCAGCAGCAGCACCCCGCCCGCCACCGGGATGACGAACTTGAACGGGTACAGCGGCAGCGCATCGGCCGAGAAGGTCTGCTCACGGATGGCCAGCGATTCCTGCGCGTAGTGCCAGCCGGCCCAGGTGAGCGCCACCACGCCGGGCAGGAAGAACAGCACGTACAGCACCAGGTCGATGCTGGCCTGCGTGCGCGGCTTGAAAAAGCCATAGAGCACGTCGCCGCGCACATGGCCGTTCTTGCTCAGCGTGTAGGCGCCGGCGGTCATGAACAAGGTGCCGTACAGCATGATCTGCATGTCCAGCACCCAGGCATGCGGCTTGTTCAGCGCATAGCGCGAGAACACCTCCCAGGTGATCAGCAGCGTCAGCAGCACCACCGTCCACGCGAACAATTTGCCCACGAAGGTGGACAGGCGGTCCACCGCCCACAAGCTGTCTCGCATCACGACTGCGGCGCCCGGCTCAGGTCTTCTTGCCGCGGCCGAAGTAGTGGTTGAAGGCCATCTTGAAGTCGACCGAGTAGTCGTTCTGCCACTGGCCGGCACGCTGGGCGAAGGCGCGTTGCGAGTCGAGCACCTTCTTGAACATCGGGTTCTCGCTGGCCTTCTTTTCCACCGTCTTGTCCCACGAGGCCAGCTGCGCGCGCAGCACCGCATCGGGCGTCTTGTAGAACTTGATGCCCTGCTGCTTCAGCGCCTCGTAGTCCTTGCTGTAGCGCTCCACGGCCTTCCAACTCATGTCGGCGCTGGCGGCCTGCACCGCATAGTCGATCACCGACTTCAGCTCGGTCGGCAGCGCGTCCAGCTTGGTCTTGTTGAACAGGATCTCGAACTGCTCGCCGCTTTGGTGAAAGCTCTGCAGCATGCAGTTCTTGGCCACGTCCGGAAAGCCCAGCACCCGGTCGCTGCTGGCGTTGTTGAACTCGGCCGCGTCGATCAGCCCGCGGTCCAGCGCCGGCACGATCTCGCCGCCGGGCAGCGGATTCACCGCCGCGCCCATGTCGGTGAACACGTCCACCGCCAGGCCCACGGTGCGGAACTTCAGGCCCTTCATGTCCTCGACCTTGGCCACCGGCTTCTTGAACCAGCCCAGCGGCTGCGTGGGCATGGGGCCGTACAGGTACGAGACCACGTCCAGGTTCAGGCTCTTGTAGATCTCTTCGACCAGCGCCTTGCCGCCGCCGTAGTAGTGCCAGGCCAGCACCATGTTGGCGTCCATGCCGAAGCCCGGGCCCGAGCCCCACAGCGCCAGCGCCGAGTTCTTGCCGTACCAATAGGCGATGACGCCGTGGCCGCCGTCCAGCGTGCCCTTGCTCACCGCGTCCAGCAGCTGGAAGGCGGGCACCACCGAGCCGGCGGGCAGCACTTCGATCTTCAGCCGGCTGCCGGCCATGTCGTTCACCTTCTTGGCGAAGTCCTGGGCGAACTCATGGAAGATGTCCTTGGCCGGCCAGGTACTTTGAAAGCGCAGCGTGGTGGTCTGCGCCTGGCTGACGGCCGGTGCCGCCAGGGCCCCGACCGCCGCCCCACCGGCAGCAGCGTTCTTGAGAAAGCGCCGGCGGGGTGCAGCCCCCTGTGCCGGACCCGAGGACTTCTGGGCCATGGACTTGTCTCCTGCTTGTATCGGTGTTGACGACAGCAGGCGGACTATCGAATCTGACCGACGCGGTCAGCAACTGGGTGTAACCCGCGGCAGGGTTTGTGCCGCCGCGCAGCCCGGTGAGGAACTCTCAGCGCAGATCGAGCTCGTCGGGCAGCGGCGCGCTGCTGGCCAGCCGCAGGTGCAGCGCGGCCATGGCCATCATCTGTGCCGACACCGGCGCGGTGACGAAGATGAAGAGCGTGACCAGCAGCTCACGCAGCAGCCACTGGCCCTGCCCCGCATGCCACAGCATGCTGGCCAGCAGCAGCGCACCCAGGCCCAGCGTGCTGGCCTTGGTGGGCGCATGCAGCCGCATGTAGAAGTCTTCAAAGCGCAGCAGGCCGATGGCGCCCACCAGCAGAAACAGCCCGCCGATCAGCAGCAAGGCGGCCATGGCCGCCTGCAGCAGCGGATGGAGGTTGGCGACGGTGGCGGCATTCATGCGGCGTCCTTCACTCGATGACGTCGCCACGGGCGACGAAGCGCGACAGGGCCACGGTGCCCACGAAGCCCAGCAGCGCGATCAGCAGCGCCGCCTCGAACAGCAGGTCGCTGCCCAGCCGCAGGCCCAGCAGGATCACCAGCGCCACGGTGTTGACGTAAAGCGTGTCCACCGCCAGCACACGGTCGGTGAGCGTGGGGCCGCGCAGCAGCCGCCAAGCCGTCAGCACCATGGCCAGCAAAGCCAGTCCCAGGGCGGCGTCCAGCGCCCACAACAGCCAGTCGGTCATTCGAAGATCTCCCGCAGCGGCGCTTCGTAGCGCGACTTGATCTCGGCCACCAACGCGGCCGGGTCGGTGCAGTTGAGCGCATGCACCAGGATGGCCGGCGTCTCGCGGCCCGGCCGGGCCTGCTCGATCACGCACGACACCGTGCCCGGCGTGGTGGTGATGATGGCGGCCAGCAGCACCGTGCCGTTGGGGTGGCGGATGTCCAGCGGCACCCGCACCCAGGCAGGCTGCGGGCGCGATGCCGGGTTCAGCGCCAGCCAGGCCACGGCCAGGTTGGCCACCACGATGTCCCACAGCACCACGCCCAGCAGCTGCAGCGCACGGCCCCAGGCATGCAGGCGGGTGCCGGGGTTCAGGAAAGGCCCCGCCAGCCAGGGCAGGCCCAAGCCCAGGATCACGGCCCACAACAGCGTGGCCACCGTGACGCTGCCCTGCAGCAGCAGCCACACGGCGCCGGTGAGCAGCGACAGCACCGGATGGGCGAACCAGCGGCGCTTCATCGCACACCTCCTGCTGGCCTGGCACGGAAGGGCCGTACCGTCTGCGCCTGCGCATCGCCCAGCACCGCGCGCGCATAGGCGGCGCGGTCGGTCACCTGCTGCGCGGCTGCGTCCACGTAGCGCTTGATCGGCGAGGCCCACACCACCATGGCCAGCGTGGCGGCCACCAGCATGAACATCGGCGCCAGCAACCGCGGGCTGGCACCGGCGCTGCAGGCCGCGGCATCGGGCGCCTGCGGCCGCACCGCCCAGAAGAGGATGCTGCCGGCGCGCGCCAGGCCCACCAGGGTGAAGAAGCCCACGCCCAGCACCACCGCCCACACCCAGGGCGCGGCCGCGCCGTGGGCGGCCTGCAGGATCATCACCTTGCCCAAAAAGCCGGGCAGCGGCGGCAGGCCGGCCACCGAGGCACCGCCCAGCAACAGCAGCAGGCCCAGCAGCAGCGGCTGCGCCACCGGCGATGCAGGCTTGAGCGTGCCGCCGGCATCGCCCCGTTGCGCAGCCACCAGCTCGGCCAGCAGGAACAGCGCGGC
>CAKZXL010000929.1 GCA_937883885.1 uncultured Aquincola sp.
AGCCAAATGGGCCATGGGCCCCACTGCACCGCCAAAGGCGAGCAGTATGCTGGACAGTAACTGCGTCTTTTTGAACATACTCATACTCCTACTGTTCAATCTAAGGTGTCCAGCCACCTACAAAAAGTGTCATTGCTGGGCGCTTTTGGCGCCGGTGGCAATTGCGATGACACAGTGCAAAACCGGAGAGGCCTTGCCACTCACGCACGGCGGGTTGCCGCGCGCTGATTCAAACGCCTGACTTCGTGCTAAACCTGTTTTTCAGTGGCCCCCTCCCCCATATGGTGAATTTGAATCGTTAATCCATGGCCACGACGCAGCCGGCCACAAACGAGTGGCAAGGGCAGCATCGGGCTTACAAAGGGGATTTGGAGCGCAAATGCGGGAGGCCGCATCCGGCGCATGCACCAGCGAACGTGGCGCGAGATGGATTTTGATCAAGACTGCAACTGCCTACTGCTTGTGTACTACGAAAGGCCATCGGCGGTGGCAGCCGATGGCCCTACTACCTGGCTTTCCAGTTACCTAAAAGCGTAGTTGGCCGAAACGAACAAGTACCGTCCACGCGGGCTGTAGATCCACGGGTAGCCCAGAGTGCCATACTCGTTCGATGCACCCATGTTGCTGTAAGGCGGGGCTTGATCCAGCAGATTCCGCACACCAGCCGTCAGGGTGAGTGCCCTGACGCCCGTGTATTGCCCCACCACATCGAGCTCTTCGTGCCCGGTGATCTTTCGAGTGCTCGCGTCGAATGCGCCCCACGCTTGATCACTGTCCCGCATGCTGGCCGTCGTACGCACGGTGGCCGTCAGTGACCATATGTCATTCTCAAGCGTCGCCGAAAATGTGTTGCGCCAGCGCGGCTTGAGGAATGTGCCGACATACTCTTCAACCGGCTGGCCAACCAATTGCTGCCGGATGCTGTGGTAGTAGGTCGTGGTGTTTTTGAGTGACAAACGGCCGACCGGCGTGGCAAACCCACGAGCGCGCAAGTCCAAATCCAGGCCATGAACTTTGGTGGACGCGAGATTCAGGTTGTTGGTAAACACCTGAGCCTCGCCCGCCGGAGTAATCGCAATGTTGCCACTGGCGATGGCCGTTTCCACCGTCGGCTGCGAGATTTCATCCTTTTTCTTGATCCAGAAGAAATCGACACCGGCGCTGAACTGCGGGGTTGGCTCGATCAGGAAGCCTAGATTCCAGGTCTTCCCGCTCTCAGGTTTCAGCGATGGGTTGGAACCTGTCACCTGCTGGTAGGGAAAAGCATCACAGTTGCCAGACAGGGTTGGGAACGCGTTGCAGACCACCGGATCGCTGCTCGAATTGGCACCGACGTCGACACCGCCGTACAACTGTTTCAGGCTCGGCGCAAGGAAGCTCTCGGCGTAGGAGGCCCGTGTCAGAAAGTACTTGTTGGGCTGGAAGCGCATGGCCACCTTCGGGCTGGTTCTGCTCGAGCCCGAAAAAGACTGACGCTGGCCGTTGATCACCGCGGACACCCCGGAATAGCGGTCATGCCGGATGGCCAGTTGACCCTCGAAGCCAGTGAACAGCGGTATCGACAGCTCCCCGAAAATGGCCTGCGAATCGCGTTTGGCATCTACCGGTGCCTGAGCGATGCTCCCCAACACGTTGCCTGAAATTTGATCAGCGTCGGGCAGGTCTGCAAGGCTTTCCTTGTTGAAGGAAACACCCACCGCATATGCCAGCGGCCCGCCGGCCAGTTCAGTGATCTGGCCTGAGCCCTTTGCGTTGATGAACTTGAGCACCGACTTGCCGCTGCGTCGAGGACTGAGGCGGATCGAATCAATGATCGACTGCGGATTCGTGGTGACGGTCGGGTCGAACAGGCCCGCATCCAGCAGGTCGTAAGTGCGATCGACGGCAGCGTAGTTGCTGTCGCGATTGGTTGTCTTGTTGACACCCTGACCCAACGACACGTCCCAGTCGACACCGCCGTTGCGGCCCTCCAAACCAACCACGATATTGCTCAAGGAGGAACGTCGGTCGGTGATGCGAGGACCGAACTGCATCGACCTGTAGCGGAATGTCGTGCCGTCAGCGTCCGTGTAAGCAAACGGCGCTGGTTGCGCTTCAAAATGGTCCTTTGACAGCGAATACATCAACTCCGCAAAGGCACGGGTACTGTTGTTGACTTTCAGGCTCGAGAAGAGCAAGCCAGTACTTCTGTCAGCTCCGTTGATTGAATCGACGACCGACTTACTGAAGTCGAACCGGCAAAGGCCCCCCTTGAGGTCTTCGGGAGCGCAGGTCCGGACCTGGCCCGGGGAACCCGGGCCAGCCACGATGTTGCCCGATGGGTCAAAGGTGCTGCGACCATCCACCGCGCCCGGGCCAGCCACCTTGCGGAAGTCCGCAGACCGGGTCAGGGCGCGCGCCGAACGGGGAAGTGGATCGCGCTTGAACAAATCCACTGCCGCAAACACATTGAAGCCGTCCTTGTCGTAGTCGCCCAGGCCGAAGGTCAGGCCGCCGGTTTTCTCGGTGGCGTCACCTCGGCTGGATTGGCCCACTCCTGCACGTGCTTCTATGCCGGTGTAGTTCTTCTTGGTGATGAAGTTGATGACGCCGGCAACCGCATCGGCACCGTAAATGGCCGAGCCGCCGTCCTTGAGCACTTCGACCCGCTCGATCGCGCTCAACGGGATGCTGTTCACGTCAACCGCGGCCCCCGCCCCAGATCCGTCCTGCAACGCAGCAACCGGCAGCCGCCGACCATTGAGCAAAATGAGGACGTTGCGCTCCGACAAACCGCGCATGCTCAGATTGGCCGATCCAGAGCCCGTCGGTGAATTGCCGGTCAGCTCACCCTGGTCGTCGATGTCCATCACCGACATACTTTTCACCAGCTCGGTGACCGTGGTGGCACCGCTGCGCTGGATATCCTTGCGCGTGAATACATCAACAGGCGCAGGGCCTTCGGCATCAACCCGCTTGATGGCAGATCCGGTGATTTCGACGCGTTGCGCTTGTTGAGCGCCCGCGCCGACCGCGGCAAGCAAACAGCAGCCCACCACGGCAGTACTGCTCGCCGCTTTCTTCAAAGTACGTTCTCCCGTTAAGACGGTTGCTCATCAACATCTCGCTGTCGCCACTGCCGCATGCCTGTTAACAGGATGTGACCGATCGAGGCGACTGCGAGTTTTAATGTTAAGCAATACTTCTGCCAGGCGGGCAGAACGTAACGGAAGGGTCGGGCTAGTCCCTATGTAAATCCAGAGCCGACGTTGGTTACCAGCAACGGCCTATTGACTATCCTCGTGCCGCAGCCTCAAGCCGCGGCACCGCCGCCAGCAGCGTTCGGGTATAGCCCTCGCGCGGCCAGCCCAAAACCTGCTCGGAAGTCCCCTGCTCCACGATCCGCCCGCTCTGCATCACCGCCACTTCATCGGCGATGTACTCCACCACTCCGATGTTGTGGGTGATGAACAGGTAGCTGATGCCCAGCTCGCGCTGCAGTTGCTTGAGCAGGTTCAGGATCTGCGCCTGCACCGACACGTCGAGGGCCGAGGTGGGTTCGTCGCACACGATGAGGCGCGGCTGCACCGCCAGCGCGCGGGCGATGGCGATGCGTTGGCGTTGGCCGCCGGAGAACTCGTGCGGGTAGCGCTGCAGCGCCTCGCGGCGCAGGCCGACCTGGTCGGTCAGGGCTTCGATGCGCTGTTTGCGTGCGCCGGCGTCCATCTCGGTGCGCAGCGAGATCAGGCCTTCTTCCAGCACGTCGTAGACGCGCATGCGCGGGTTCAGTGAAGCGAACGGGTCCTGGAAGATGATCTGGATCTGCTGGCGCGCCGCGCGCAGCGCGTCGCCGTTCAGCTCGAACAAGTTGCTGCCGTCCAGCAGGGCCCGGCCCTCGATGCGGGCCTGGGTGCGCAGCAGCTGCACGATGGCCTTGCCGGTGGTGGTCTTGCCACAGCCCGACTCGCCCACCAGCGCCAGCGTGCGGCCCGCACCCACGTTGAAGCTCACGCCGTCCACCGCATTGAAGTAGCCGGCCACGCGCTGCAGCGCCCCCTTGCGGATCGGAAAGCGCACCTTCAGGTCGCCGACTTGCAGCAGCGGCGCGCCTACCGCCTGGTCGGCGAAGGCCACGGACGCGGCCTGCGCCGGCAGCGGCGGCGGTGCCGATTCGGCGGGCGCGGCAGCGGCGCGGCCATCGTCCACGTACAACAGGCAGCGCACCGGGTGCGGGCTCTGGCCATCGGCGGATGTTTCCACCAGCTCGGGCAGCGTGCTGTCGCAGTGCGGCATGCGCCGCTCGCAGCGCGGGGCGAAGCGGCAGCCGGTGAAGTGCGTGGTCAGCGGCGGCACGGTGCCGGCAATCGCCGCCAGCGGCTGGTTGCGCCGCTGTGCATCGGGCAGCGCCTTGAGCAGCGCGCGTGCATACGGATGGCGCGGGTGGGCGAAGAACTCGGCGGCCTCGGCCACCTCGATGATCTGGCCCGCATACATCAGCGCCACACGGTGCGCCATGCCCGACACCACGGCCAGGTCGTGCGTGATCAGCAGCAGGCCCATGCCCTGCTCGCGCTGCAGGTCGCGCAGCAGGTCGAGGATCTGCTTCTGGATGGTGACGTCGAGCGCGGTGGTGGGCTCGTCGGCCACCACGAAGTCGGGCTCGGTGGCCAGCGTCATCGCGATCATCACGCGCTGCTTCTGGCCGCCGCTCATGCGGAACGGGTACTCGTCGATGCGGCGCTCGGGCTCGGGGATGCCCACGCGGCGCAGCCACTCGATGGCCTTGGCCCGCGCCGCTTCACCGCGCAGCGTGGTGTGCGCCTCGATGGCCTCGACGATCTGCTGGCCCACCTTCATCACCGGGTTCAGGCTGGTGGAAGGCTCCTGGAAGATCATGCCGATGCGCCCGCCGCGCACGCTGCGCATGCGCGACTCGGGCAGGCTCAGCACGTCGGTCTGGCCGTGGCGGTCTTCGTCGTCCAGCAGCACGCGGCCCTGGGCCACGGTGCCGTTGTCGGGCAACAAGCGCATCAGCGCCAGTGCGGTCATGCTCTTGCCGCAGCCCGATTCGCCCACCAAGGCAAAGGTCTCGCCGCGGCGGATGGCGAGGTCGAGGCCGTCGATGGCCTTGACCAGGCCGGCTTCGCTGTCGAGTTCGACCTTGAGGTTGTCGATGCGCAGCACGTCAGGCCCCTTGCGTCTTGCTTTGGCGCCGCAGCACGCGGGCACGGAAGGTACGGGCGCGCGGATCGAAGGCATCGCGCACGCCATCGGCGAACAGGTTGGCGGCCAGCACCAGGGTGACCATGAAGCCGAAGGCCGCGGCGAAGGACCACCACACCACCGGGTCGCGGCTCATCTCGGAGCGGGCCAGGTTGATCATGCCGCCGAAGCTGTTCATCGACGGGTCCACGCCCACGCCCACGTAGCTGAGCACGGCCTCGTAGAGGATCAGCGCCGAGAACTCCAGCACCGTCACGATCAGCATCAGGTGGGCCACATTCGGGAAGATGTGGCGCAGCATGATGCGCGCATGACCCACGCCGAAGGCATTGGCCGCCTGCACGTATTCCAGCTCGCGCAGCTTCAGCGTCTCGCCGCGCAGCAGCCGGCACAGGCCCGCCCAGCCGGTGACGCCCAGCACCACGCACAGCAGGAAGAGCTTCAGGTCGGCACGCTCGGCCCCGGTTTCGAACAGCTCGGGGTGCTTGTCGAGGAACACCTGCACCATCAACACGCAGGCCGCGATCAGCAGCACGTTGGGCACCGAGCTGAGCACGGTGTACAGGTACTGGATCAGCTCATCCACCCAGCCCTTAAAGTAGCCGGCCATGATGCCCAGCGTGACCGCCAGCGGCAGCGTGGCCACGGTGGCCAGCGTGCCGATGACGAAGGCGGTGCGGATGCTCTTCATCGCCTGGAACAGCACGTCGTTGCCGGTGCGGTCGGTGCCCAGCAGGTGGTAAGGCCCCGACAGCAGCGTGCTGGGTCCGATGACCAGCGCCAGCACCCACACGGTGATGAGCAAGGCATGCCAGGGCACCAGCCCCTCGCGGTGGCGGATGGCACTCAGCGCCTGGCCGAAGCTCACCTGCCGCGAGCGCGCGATCAGGCCCACCAGCAGGGCCGACAGCAGCGCGGCCACCACCGCCCCGGCCACCAGGCCCACGCCGATGCGCCAGGCCAGGTCGCCGGCATAGTCACGTGCCGGGTCTTGCAGGTGGGCACCGCCGAACTGCAGCCGCGGCGCCACGCGCTGCATCTGGCCGTTCACTTCCACCGACTCGCGGTTCCAGCTCACGGTGGCCAGCGGGTGCGAATAGGTGGACTCGCGCGACTGCACCAGGTCCCACATCATCGCGTCGAGCAGCGAGCGGGTGCGGGCGTCGTAGGCCGGCGCGGCGTTGGTGACGCCCGGCGCCGGCGGCAACAGCGGCCGGTAGTGGATGCTGTCGACCAGGGTGATGCCCAGGCACAGCAGCAGGATGAGCGAAGACGCCAGCGCCGCCGGGTCGCGGAACACCTTGCGCCAGTTGGCCGACAGCGCGGGCTTGCGCACCACCGTCACACCATAGATGAGCAGCGCCGCCACCAGCAGCCAGATGGTGGCGTCGGTCCAGAGCAGTACGAACTTGGGCATGTCAGGACTTCCGTCGGATCTGGTACTTAGCTGAGGCGCACGCGCGGGTCGGCCCAGGTGTAGGCGATGTCGATCACCACATAGGTGGCGATGTAGAGCAGCGAGCCCAGGAACACCATCGTGCGCACGATGGCGAAGTCCTGCTTGCCGATGGCCTCGATCACGTAGGCGCCCAGGCCCGGCAGGCCGAAGAAGCTCTCGAACACCAGACTGCCCAGGAACACATAAGGCAGGTAGGAGCCGGCGCTGGTGATGATGGGGATGAGCGCATTGCGCAGCACATGCCTGTACAAGACCACCGCTTCTGAGAGGCCCTTGGCGCGCGCGGTGCGCACGTAGTCCTTGCCCACCTCTTCCAGGAACATCGCGCGGTACAGCCGCGCCTCGCCGCCCAGCCGCGCCACCAGCGACAGCAGGATGGGCAGCACCAGGAACTTCGCCGCGTCCAGCCCCGGCGCATAGCCCGAGATCGGCGCCAGCTTGAGCACGCGCGAGAACAGGAACTGGCCGACGATGATGTAGAAGAGGCTGCTGATCGACAGCATCACCACACAGGCCACCGCGCCCCACTCATCGAGCTTGGTACCCCGCAGCATC
>CAKZXL010000930.1 GCA_937883885.1 uncultured Aquincola sp.
GAACACTTCCTCGCGCGTCATCGCATCGGGGATGCCGTTGAGCAACGTGTCGCTGCCGTCCTCGGTCAGCCGCTGCGGCGCGCCGAAGCCGTCGGCCGTCAGCGGCACGCGCCACAGGTCGCCGCCGGCGCTGTAGGTGATGGCATGGCCGCCGGCCAGCGCGGTGGCGACGGCGGCTTCGATGTACTGCGCATGGGTGTGCAGCACCGGCGCGGCGTTGGGGTCATCGGGCACCAGCACCAGCCGTTGGCCCAGAGCACACCACAGCCGCGTCGTGCCCGGCAGCCAGCGTGCATAGGTGATGCCGTCGAAGCGCTGCCGGGCGCGTTCGCGGGCCAGTTCTTCGGCCAGCGTCATGGGCTGCGGCGCCAGCGATTCGGCGGCCAGGCGCAGCGTGGTCTGGCCGCTGTCGCGGTCGAACACGAAGAGGGCCAGCGTGTCGGGGCCGCCGTGGCGCTGCAGGTACGCGATGCGGCGGCCATCGCCGCTGAACATCGGGCTCTGGATGGCGGCGGCGGCCGGCGAGCTGACCGGGATGAAGTCGTCGGGCAACAGGGGGCGGCTCATCGGGGCTCCGGTTGGAAGAGCAGGGCGGGCAGTTCGGCCAGGCGCAGCACGGGGTAGCGGTTGTGCTCGGGCTCGGCGTAGCGGCGGGCATGGCGGAAGATGAAGCCGAGCACCGCTTCCGGATCGGTCTGCAGCTCGGGGTGTGCGGCCTGCCAGGCCTCGAAGCGCTGGCGCAGGCCGGGCTCGGCCTCCAGCAGGCGTTCGGCTTCGTCCTCGAACACGTAGTCGCTGAAGTGCTCCTTCTTGTCGAGCACGCTGTCGAAGAAGCCCCAGCGGAAGAAGCTGTCGATGCCCAGCGGCTCCAGCGTCTCGATGACGAAGCGGTCGTGCGTGGTGCCCAGCGCCACCACCCAGTCGCCCACCGCCAGCGTGGCCTGCAGCGGTTCGGGCTCGACCTGCAGCTCGTCGTGCAGGTGGCGGCCCTCGAAGGGCAGGGGACGCTTGTGGAAGTGCGTGATGCGCAGCGCCTCGGCCGGCAGCGTCAGCGTGCGGGCCACGCGCTGCAGCTTCACGCCGTGGGCCTGCAGCCGCTGGGCCACGTCGTGCCAGGCCTGCGGCAGCAGGTAGGCCCGAGGCGGCGTGGCATGTGCGGTGGCGGTGTAGCGGTCGAACCAGGGGATGTCCTTCTGCCAGGGCTGGCTGCGGTCGTAACGCAGGCGCTGGTAGCGGCCCAGCCGGCTGGGTTCGTGCACGGCCTGGTAGCCGCTGAAGCGCAACGGCGTGCTGCGGCTGGTGTCGAGCTGCCAGTTCAGGGGCACCGGGTCGCCGGCCGAGATGGCCGCCCGGTCGGCCACGCGGGCGGCGCGGATGGCACTGCCGTGGGCCACGGTGTAGGCCAGTGCGCTGTCCACCAGCGCCCGGGTGCCGTGGTAGCGGTCGGCGAAGGGCTTGAGCATGTGCGTCTCCGGCATGAAGCCGATGCAGTGGTGCAGCGCCGCGTAGCCGGTGGAAAAGCGGGGCGAATCCAGGAAGTCGGCAATGCCGTCGTCGGGGATCTCGCGCACCGGGTTCACGTAGGGGCACATCGGAAAGCCGCGCGTCTGCATGTCGGCATACAGCGCCGGCAGCATGCGTTCGCGCAGGTGCTCACCCAGCCGGCCGCCCAGCTTGTCGGGCTGGGTGGCGATGAGGGTGACCACGTGCTGGTAGTCGGCGCCGTTGGAGGTGTGGGTGTCGACCATCACGTCCGGGTCCCAGCGGGTGAACACGCGGGCAAAGCTGCGGGCGTTGGCGCTGTCGGCCTTGATGAAGTCGCGGTTCAGGTCGAGGTGGCGCGCATTGCCCCGAAAGCCGAAGGCCTCGGGCCCCACTTGGTTGACGCGGCTGGTGTTCTGCCGGTTCAGCATGCCGTCGACGTTGTAGGCCGGGATGTAGATCAGCACCGTGCTGCCCAGCGCGCGGCGGCGCGCTTCGTCCAGGCACAGGTCGCGCACCAGCGCCATGCAGGCGTCGATGCCTTCCGGCTCACCGGGGTGGATGCCGTTGTTGTTGAAGAACACGGTGCGGCCGGCGGCCTGCACGGCGGCGGGGTCGAACACGCCGTCGGTGGAGAACACGCCGAGATGGATGGGCACGCCGCCATCGGACTGGCCGATCACCTCGAACTGCAGCCAATGCGGAAAGGCCTGGGCCAGCCGCTGATGGAACTGGATGCACTGCTGCCAGGTGCTGGTCTGGTTGCCGTTGCCCTGCTCGAAGGGCGTGGTCCATTCGCTGCTCATCGCTCGATCGCCTTCCAGTCGCGTGCGGGCCAGTTTAAGGGCCGGTGCAAGCGGCAGCCCGTTTGGGCGTCAAGCGGGTGGCGGCTGCCGGAACGCCCGACTGGAGATGCTGATGGCGTTGCCGTCCGGGTCCTTGGTGTTGGCGAACTGGTAGCCGTTGGCCTGGTGGATGGGCCCGAAGGCGAGCCCGTGCGCCGCCGACCGGGCCACAAAGGCCGCCACATCTTCGACGTGGAACGAGAGCTTGATGCCCACCTGCCCGAGCTTGGACGACTTGGCGGCCTGATGGATCAGGATACCGGCGCCGCCGGCCACCGGCTGCAGCTCGATCAGGCCTTCGACCACCTGGCCGGTGGTCAGCAGGCCGAAATGCTGGCTGTAGAACGCGGCGGTCCTGGCCATGTCGCGCGCGTAGATCACCAGACTGCCAAGCGGTGGATGCATGACCTGGGCTCCGTCGATGTGTTGCAGCCCGCACTCTGGCACAAGGCCTCAGGAGGCACCGAGGGCCAGGCCTTCGCGCACCGCCCTGGCCAGCAGTTGCACCCGGTCGGGCATCTGCTCGACCGGCACCTGGAGCGGAAAGTCCTGCAGCGCAGGCACCCCGGGCGTGAAGGCCGCCGCCGCATTGGCCACTTCCGCGGTCTCGGGCAACTGCAGGGCCAGGGCACGCCGCGACAGTCCCACGCGCAGCGCCGGCGCAGGGCGCTGGCCCTGTGCATGGCACAGGCCCGCGGCAGCCAGCAGCGGCGCCACCACGGTGCCGCGTGGGTCGGGCCGCACGAAGCCTTCGCTGGCCAACTGGTCGTAGGCGTACAGCAAGGTGTTGCGCGCGATGCCCAGCTCCCGCGCCAGCGTGCGGCTGGCGGGCAGCCGCACCCCGCTGCCCAGCGTGCCTTGGCGGATGGCCTGGCGCAGGCATTCGTGCAGCTGCCGCTGGCGGGGCCAGGGAGCATGCATTCCCACGGCCTGCTGGCGCATCGGAGACCACCTGTACATCCGTGGCTCCAATGGCGGGCGCCTGATCAAGCTGCTGGTCAAGGGCACGCAGGCTTGCGTCACCATCACCCACGTCGACGGCCTGGTGCTGGCACGCGCGGCCTTCAACCACGGCATGAACTACCGCTCGGCGGTGGTGTACGGCAGCTTCGAGGCGGTGGCCGAGAAGGCCGCGGCCCTGGAGGCTTTCATGCGCCACATCGCGCCCGGCCGTGAACACGATGCGCGTCCCGGCGACCCGTGGCGAGCCGGTGCCCGACGAGCAGAACACCCAGCC
>CAKZXL010000931.1 GCA_937883885.1 uncultured Aquincola sp.
CAGGGCATCGAGGCCGCCTACCTGCAGTGGCTGGGCCACGCCTACGCCGCCTGGTTCGGTCGCGAGCCCGCCTTGCCGGTGCTGGCCATCGACACCACCCGCTTCAACCCGCTGGCCCAGCCCGAGCACCTCGACCGGCTGTTGCAGCGGCTGCACGACTTCCGCGGTCCGCGGGAGGCCTGGTAGGGGCGCCCGCTTACACTGCGCGCCCCTGTTTCTTTATGACTGTGCCGTGACCGTCCTGTGACAGTCACGCGCCGCCCGAACGAGGAAAAGCCCGATGCTGTTCGGCAAGCTCCTGCCCCGCGAGGGCAATTTTTTTGAACTCTTCAACGAACACGGCAAGCAGATCGCCGAAGGCGCCCGCGCCTTCACCCGGATGATCGAGCACTACGCCGACCTGCCGCTGCGCGAGCAGTACGCGGCCGACGTGATCGCCGCCGAGCGCAATGCCGACCGCATCACCGCCGAGGTGAACCGGCTGCTGCACAAGACCTTCATCACGCCGATCGACCGCGAGCAGATCCACGGCCTGATCAATGCGATGGACGACGTGCTGGACCTGCTGCAGGACGCCACCGAGACCATGCAGCTGTACGACGTGCGGGCGATGACCGAAGAGACGATGCGGCTGGGCGACCTCAGCGCCAAGTGCTGCGACCGCGTGGCCCATGTGGTCACGCTGCTGCCCAAGCTGTCGGACCACACGGTGGTGGAAGCGGCGCTCAAGACCTGCGAAGAGATAGACAAGCTGGAATCGGACGCCGACCGCGTGATGCGCTCGGCCATGAGCAAGCTGTTCCGCGAGCAGCCCGACGTGCGCGAGCTGATCAAGCTCAAGGCCATCTACGAGCAGCTGGAGTCGATCACCGACCGCTGCGAAGACGTGGCCAACCTTGTCGAGGGCATCGTCCTCGAGAACTCCTGAAGGCCGCCGGCGCACGATGGACGCGGTTCAGGTCAGTTTCTGGGTGGTGGCGCTGCTGGTGGTGCTGGCAGTGCTGTTCGATTTCATGAATGGTTTCCACGACGCGGCGAATTCCATCGCCACCGTTGTGTCCACCGGCGTGCTCAAGCCCCAGCAGGCGGTGGTGTTCGCGGCCACGTTCAACGTGATCGCGATCTTCGTCTTCCACTTGAGCGTGGCGGCCACGGTGGGCAAGGGCATCGTGCAGCCCGGCATCGTCGACCACCACGTGGTGTTCGGCGCGCTGGTCGGCGCCATCGCCTGGAACGTCATCACCTGGTGGTACGGCATTCCTTCCAGCAGCAGCCATGCGCTGATCGGCGGCATCGTGGGTGCCGTCATCGCCAAGTCGGGCGTGGGCGCGCTGGTGGCGGGCGGCGTGCTCAAGACGGTGGCCTTCATCTTCGTCTCGCCGCTGCTGGGCTACCTGCTGGGCTCGCTGATGATGGTGCTGGTGGCCTGGGTCTGCCGGCGCAGCTCGCCGCTGCGGGTGGACAACTGGTTCCGCCGGCTGCAGCTGGTGTCGGCCGGGCTGTACAGCCTGGGCCACGGCGGCAACGATGCACAAAAAACGATCGGCATCATCTGGATGCTGCTGATCGCCACCGGCTACGCCAATGCGACGGACGCGATGCCGCCGGCCTGGGTGATCTGGTCGTGCTACATCGCCATCGGCCTGGGCACCATGTTCGGCGGCTGGCGCATCGTCAAGACCATGGGCCAGAAGATCACCAAGCTCAAGCCCGTGGGCGGCTTCTGCGCCGAGACCGGCGGCGCGCTCACGCTGTTCCTGGCCACCGCGCTGGGCATTCCCGTGTCGACCACCCACACCATCACCGGCGCCATCGTCGGCGTGGGCTCGGTGCGCAGCGCCTCGGCCGTGCGCTGGGGCGTGGCCGGCAACATCGTCTGGGCCTGGATCCTCACCATCCCCGCCTCGGCCTTCATCGCGGCCGTCTTCTACTGGCTGGGCCTGCAAATCTTGTGAGGACGCGGCCAGCGCCGGGCCGCTCCCAAGCGGCCGCGCCACCCGCCCGGCGGGTGGGCCCGCACCGCAGGTGCGGGACCGGGTGCACCAGTCATTGACTTATTTTTTTGGCCTCTTCGACCTGGTACTCGAAGTAGCGCTGGCCGCTGAAGGCGATGGTGGCCATCAG
>CAKZXL010000932.1 GCA_937883885.1 uncultured Aquincola sp.
CGCAGCGAGTTGGACCGCGGGCCACCCGCCCGAGTAGCGCAGGGCAGTCCGCGTGCAGCGCGGACCGCGGAAGCTAAGCCCCCGGGCCCGCCCGCACGGCCCGGAGCAAACCAGCCAACAACCACCCAGGGTGTGATCGATCGCCCAGGCAAAAATTCACAACCCGATAACACAAACAGATACAGTCGCACATCCCTTCAAAGGACGCTTCGATGGTCAACCCCGTGCGTTTTTCGCACTTTGAGTTGCGGCCTGTCGAGCGTGTGCTGTTGGCCCAGGGGCAGCCGGTGGTGCTGGGCTCGCGTGCGTTCGATCTTTTGCGTGTGCTGGTCGACAAGGCCGGCGAGCTGGTTCGCAAGGACGAGTTGATGGATCAGGTCTGGCCCGGCCTGGTCGTGGAGGAAAACAACCTCCAGGTGCAGATCTCGGCGCTGCGGCGGGCGCTGGGGGTCAAGGCCATCGCCACCATTCCTGGCCAGGGCTACCGCTTTGCGCTGCCCATCGACGCGGCACAGCCGGCTGGCGCGCTCAGCGAAGCGGGTACCGTGCCCACCGCCCGCCGCCCCACGCCCGTCGGCGTGCCGCAGCGGCGCTCGGTCACCTTGCTGGTCGCGGCGTTCGAAGGCCTGCAGCGCCTGCTGGCCCAGTCGGGCCCCGAGGCGCTGGACGAAGCGCTGGGCCTGCTGCAGCCCCGGCTGCAGGCCATCGTCGAGAACCGTGGCGGCCTGCTCTCGCGGCTGGACATGATGGGCCTGGAAGCCCTGTTCGGCCTGCCCACGGCGCATGAAGACGACGTGCTGCAGGCGGCCGAAGCGGCGCTGGAACTGGCGGCCCAGGTGCAGCGCGACGGCCAGCCCACCGGCGTGAGCCTGGGCCTGCGCGTGGGCCTGGCCCATGGCAACGTGGTGGCTTCACCCACGCCCACCGGCTGGCGCATTGCCGGCACATTGCCGCCGCTGGCCACCATGCTGGCCGCGGCCGTGGCGCGCCACGAGGTGGCGGTGTGTGAAGACACCCGCCGGCTGCTGTCGCCTTACTTCCAGCTGCAGCCGCTGTGGGCGGCCGGCCCCGAGGCGCCCGATGCCAGCGCCAGCGCCGCGCCGCCGCACCCCGCCCGCCTGGCGTGGCGCCTGGGCGCCCGCACCGGCGCCGACGGCCGCATCGAAGCGGCGCAGGCCCGGGGCTTCACGCCGCTGGTGGGCCGCGGCAGCGAGCTCGAAGCGCTGCGCGGCTGGCTGGACGAAGCGCTGCAGGGCAGCGGCCACGCCGTCAACGTGGTGGCCGACGCGGGCTTCGGCAAAAGCCGCCTGATGCATGAGTTTCGCCAGCGCATCGGCCCGCAGGAAGCCACGGTGCTCACCAGCCGGTGCTCGCCGCAGGGCCGCCTGGGCGCCTTCCTGCCCTTCGTGCAGCTGCTGCGCGAAGCCCTGGCGCTGGCCCGGGTGCCGCCCGCCGAGCGGGAGGCGCAGGCGGTGCAGCGCCTGCTGGCCATCGATGCCCGGCTGCAGCCCTGGCTGCCGCAGCTGCTGCACCTGCTGTCCATCCCCAGCGAAGCCCATCCGCTGCCCGCCACGCTGGAAGGCGATGCCCGCCGCCATGCGCTGGCGCAGGCGCTGGTGGCCTGCATCACGGTGTCGGCGGCCGCCACGCCGCTGGTGCTGGCCTTCGACGACTGGCACTGGGCCGATGAGGCTTCGGGCGAGGTGCTGGAGCAGCTGGTGGAGGTGGTGGCCAGCCACCGCATCCTGATCGTGGTCACCGCCCGGCCGCAGACGGCGCTGGCCTGGTCGCGCCATGTGCATTGCAGCCAGCTGGGCCTGCGGCCGCTCAACCGGGCGCAGACCGCGCTGGTGGTGCGCAGCATGTGCCAGGCGGCCAGCGTGCCCGAGGCCATTGCCGATGCCATCCATGCCCGCACCGAAGGCAACCCGTTTTTTGCCGAGGAGCTGTGTCGCACCCTGATGGACCTGGGCCACCTGCACCTGGCCGCCGATGGTGCGCTGGCCGCGCGGCGGCCGCTGGCGGCGGTGGAGCTGCCCAGCACCATCGAGGCGGTGATCCAGGCGCGGCTCGATCTGCTGCCGGCCGATGCCCAGGGCATCGTGCGGCTGGCCGCCGTCATCGGCCGCGAATTCAGCCGAAGCGAGCTGCAAGCGCTGTGGCCCGCCCCCGATCAGGTGCCCGCCGCGCTGCAGCTGCTGGCCACCGCCGCCCTGGTGCAGCCCACCCGGCTGGTGCCTGAGCCGGCGTACCGCTTCCGGCATGCGCTGAGCCAGGTGGTGGCCTACGACGGCCTGCTGCAGCGCCAACGGCGAGAGCTGCATGAGCAGGTGGCCCGCCTGCTGGAGCAGCGCCATGCCGACCGCCTGGAAGACGCGCTGGAGCTGCTGGCCTACCACTACGGCCTGGGCCTGAGCCAGGACAAGGCGGTGAGCTACGCGATGCAGGCCGGCGCCAAGGCCGCGCGCCAGGCGGCGCATGCGGTGGCCGCGCGGCACTTCGAAGCCGCCATCGACAGGCTGGAAGCAGAAGGCGACGACGCCAGCCGCGACGAGGCCGCCGCCGGCCGGCTGCTGCAGGCGCATGTGGCGCTGGGCCATTCGCTGACCGTGCTGCACGGCTATGCCGAGCCGCGCCTGGTGCACACCTGCGAGCGGGCGCGTGCGCTGATCCGCCAGGGCGGGCCGGTGGCCCCGCGCTTTGCCGCCAGCTGGATGCTCTGGCGCCACTACTACAACCGCGCGCTGCTGCACGAGGCCGAGGCCATGGCCGACCAGCTGCTGGGCATGGCCCGAGAAGCCGACGAGCCGGCGCGGCTGCTGGCCGCCCACACCGCCCGCGGCATCGTGCTGTACCTGCAGGGCCGCTGCGTCGAATCGGCGCAGGCCCTGCAGGCTGCGCTGGCGCTGCACGATGCGGCCACCGAAGGCGCGCTGGCGCTGCAGTACGGGGCTTCGCCGGCGGTGATGGCCGGCAGCATCCTGGGCTGCGCGCTGAACGTGATGGGCGACTTCGAACGCGCCGAGCAGGCGCTGCGCCGTGCGCAAAGCCTGGCCGGTGAGCTGGCGCACCCGGGCTCGCAGGCCTTTGCCGGCTTCTACCTCAGCGGGTTCATGCTGCTCAACGGTCTGGCCGCGCCGGCCATGGCCGAGGCACAGGCGGTGGCCGACATCGCGCGCCGGCATGAGTTTGCGCACTGGCTGGCGCTGTCGCGCATGAACATCGCGTTGGCCCAGCTGCCCAACCCCGCGCTGGCGGCGCAGGCGCTGGCCGATTTCAGGGCGGCCGGCGAAGCGGTGATGGCCGCCGGCGTCGAGCTGGTGGCGGTGAGCCACCACCTGGTGCTGGCCCGCGTGAGCCTGCAGGCCGCCCGGCACGAGGCCGCGCAGGCGCACCTGCAGGCCGCCGAGGCCGCCATGTGCCAGGGCGGCATGCGTGTGTTCGAGCCGTTGCTGCTGAGCCTGCGTGCCCAGCTGCTGCTGCCCACCGACCGCGCCGCGGCCTGGCGCACCTTCAGCCAGGCGCTGGCGCTGGCCGAAGAGCGGCGCGCCGGGCTGCAGCAGGTGGACATTGCGCTGGAGCTGGCCCGCGCCTGGCGCAGCGCCGGCACCCCCGGCGAAGCGCTGCCGCTGCCCACCGCGGTGCTGGCCACCTTGCAGCGCGCAGCGCCCACCCCTTTCGTCACCCGTCTCAGGCAACTCGTGGAAGGCAGTTGATGTCCGCGACCTCCAACCCCAACCCGCCCATCCAGGGCGACGTGGCGCCCGGCTTCGAGCCGGTGCGCGAAGCCTTTGCCCAGGCCTTTGCCCAGCATGGCGAAACCGGCGCCGCCTGCACCGTGCTGCACCGCGGCCGCACCGTGGTGCAGCTGCGCGGCGGCACCACCGATGTGGCCCAGACCCAGCCCTGGCAGCCCGACACCCTGGTGCTGGTGTATTCGCTCACCAAGGGCATGACCGGGCTGGCGGCGGCGCTGGCCGTCTCCCGCGGGCTGTTCCGCTATGAGCAGCGGGTGGCCGAGGTGTGGCCCGAGTTCGCGGCCAACGGCAAGCAGGACGTGACCATCGGCCAGCTGCTGTCCGAGCAGGCCGGCATGGCCGCGATGGACCTGAAGCTCAGCCTGGGCAACATGGGCGACCAGAACACCCTGGCCGCCGCGCTGGCCCGCCAGGCGCCCAACTGGACGCCCGGCGACTGGGCCGGCAACCATGCCTACACCATCGGCTGGCTGGCCAGCGAGCTGATCCGCCGCACCGACCCGCAGCGCCGCACCCTGGGCCGCTTCTTCGCCGACGAGATCGCTGCGCCGCTGGGCGCCGACTTCCACATCGGGCTGCCGCCTTCGGTGCCGCGCGAGCGCATCGCACGCATCCAGGGCTTCGCGGCCTGGCGCATGCTGTTCGCGATGGACACGCTGCCGCCGCTAATGGTGCTGGGCATGTTCTGGCCCTGGTGCCTGACCTTTCGCACGCTCAACAACCCGCTGCTGCTGCAGGGGCCGGCGGCGCTGGACACGCCGGCCTGGTGGCCGATCGAGAACGGCGGCGCCGGCGGCATCGGCTCGGCCACCGCGCTGGCCACGGTCTATCACGAGTTCGCCACCGGCGGCCGGCGGCTGGGCGTGTCGCCCGCGGTGCTCCAGGCGCTGGCCGATGCGCCGCCTGCGCCGCGCAACGGCTGGCGCGACCAGGTGCTCAAGACCTCGCTGATGTACTCGCTGGGGCTGGAAAAGCCGTCGCCCTGGCTGCAGTTCGGCAGCTCGCCGGCGGCTTTCGGCACCTTCGCGGTGGGCGGCAGCTTTGCGTTCGGCGACCCGGCCACCGGCCTGGGCTATGCCTACGTCACACGCAAGCTGGGCCTCTACAAGTGGAACGACCCGCGCGAAAAACCCGTGCGCGACGCGGTGATGGCCTGCGTGGCCCGTCAACCCCAGACCTGCACCACCCCCGAGATGGAGACGATGGCATGAGTGCGCAAACCCCCGCCGTGGACGCCCAGCCGCATGCGCTGCGCTACCTCTGCCTGTCCGACCTGCACCTGGGCGCGGCCTACAGCCTGCTGACCTCCAGCGACGACAAGGACCAGCCCGACCCCAAACGGCCCAGCGCCACCCTGGTGGCCTTCGGGCAGGCGCTGCGGCAGACGGTGGCCGCGCTGCAGGCCGCCAGCCCCGGCAGCCCGCCGGTGACGCTGGTGCTGCTGGGCGACGTGCTGGACATGGGCCTGTCGCCCATGGGCGACGTGGCAGCCGCCTTCAACTGCTTCGTGCAGGCGCTGTACCCGGCCGATGGCCCGCAGCTGTTCAGCACCCAGGTGCTGTATGTGCCCGGCAACCACGACCACCACCTGTGGCGCGTGGCCCAGGACCGCCAGTACCTGGACCAGTTGGACCCGCCGGGCGACCTGCCACCGGACCTGATCGACACCACCGCGCTGTTCCCTGACAAGGAGAAGACGCCGGTGCGCAGCGAGCTGCTGACACAGCTGATGCGCCGCCAGCCGCACCTGGCCGATGCCACGGTGCGCATCGTCTACCCCAACCTGGGCCTGTTCGACGAAGCCAGCGGCCGCTGCGTGCTGATGCACCACGGCCACTACGTGGACAGCACCTATACCGTGATGTCGTCGCTCAACCAGGCGGTGTGGCAAACCCCGCCGCCCCAGGACGTGGCCACCATCGAAGGCCAGAACGGGCCCTGGGTGGACTTCCTCTGGAGCGACCTGGGCAGTGCCGGCACCACCGGCCAGAGCGCCCTCACGCTGTACGAGGTGCTGCGCGATGCCGGCGCTTCACGCACCTTCACCGAACTCGCGGGCGACCAGGCCGCGCAGCTGCTCAGCCGCACGCTGGGCATCAGCGGCCAGACGCAGACGGTGCAGGGCCTGACGGTGGAGCAGCTGCTGCGCGCGCTGATGGACGTGACCATCGGCCGCGGCGCCGAGAGCGAGCGCGACGACGACCTGCAATTGATGAGCGCCAGCGGCCGCCAGCTGCTGATCGACTACCTGGCCGGGCCGCTGAAGCGGCAGCTCGACGAGGCGCTGGCGAAGGTCTCGCCGACCGCGCCCACGCGCCTGGGCGCCACCCGCTTCATCTACGGCCACACCCACAAGCCGTTCGAGCGCGAGTTCGCGGTGCCCGGCTATCCGATGCCGGTGGCCGTCTACAACACCGGCGGCTGGGTGATCGACCAGCCCACCATGGGCGGCACCCAGGGCGCCGCCGCGGTGCTGGTGGACGCTGCGCTCAACGTGGCTTCGCTGCGCCTGTTCCAGGACCCGGCCAACGGCCACATGAAGCCGGTGCAGGTGTCCGACGTGGGCAGCATGCGGCCGCAGCCCAACCCGCTGCGCGATGCGCTGCTGGGCGCGGTGGAAGCGCAACGCGCCGCCTGGCAGGTGTTTTCACAGGCGGCCTGTGCGGCCGCCGAGCTGCAGGCGGCCCGCCTGCTCGACCGCTTCTTCCAGCCCCAGCAATCATGAGCAAGACGCTTTCGCTGCCCATCGGCCGCATGGCCGCGCATTACACCGTGGTGGTCGTGGGTTCGGGTTATGGGGCCGGCGTGGCCGCGTCGCGGCTGGCGCGTGCCGGCCAGCGCGTGTGCGTGCTGGAACGCGGCCGCGAGCTGCAGCCCGGCCAGTACCCCAACGACCTGGCCAGCGCCCAGGCCGAGATGCAGGTGGACACCGCCCGCGGCACCCTGGGCAGGCCCGATGGCCTGTACAACCTGCACCTGAACGACGACGTCAACGCGCTGGTGGGCTGCGGCCTGGGCGGCACCTCGCTCATCAATGCCAACGTGGCGCTGGAGATGGACAAGCGCCTGCTGCAGGCCGAGCACTGGCCGCAGGTGTTCCAGGACCACCCGGACCTGCTCGATACCTTCGCCGAGCGGGCGCGGGCGATGCTGGCGCCCACGCCGTACCCGCAGGACTGGCCGCCGCTGAACAAGCTGGACGCGCTGCAGATGGCCGCCAAGGGCATGAAGCAGCTCTTCAGCCGCCCGCCCATCACGGTGAACTTCGTCGACCAGACGAACCCCTTCGGCGTGGCGCAGCCCAAGTGCACCCTGTGCGGCGACTGCTGCAGCGGCTGCAACGTGGGCGCCAAGAACACCACGCTGATGAACTACCTGCCCGACGCCCGCAACCACGGCGCCGAGATCTACACCCAGTGCAAGGTGAGCCACCTCACGCGGGAAGGCGATGGCTGGCGGGTGCACTTCATGGCCGGTGGCGGGGCCGCGGGCACGGCGCCCGAGGCGCGCAGCGTCACCGCCGACATTGTGATGCTGGGCGCCGGCGCGCTGGGCAGCACCGAGATCCTGCTGCGCTCGCGCGACAAGGGGCTGCCGCTGTCGGACACGCTGGGCGAACGCTTTTCCGGCAACGGCGACGTGCTGGCCTTCGGCTACGACAACTACTGGCGCAACGATGCGCCGGCCGGCCAGCCCGCGCAGTGGGCCAACATCAACGGCGTGGGCGTGGGCACCAACACGGTGGCGGCGGCCAACCTGCCCGGGCCCTGCATCACCGGCCTGATCGACCTGCGCCTGACGGCCCGGCAGCCCGGCGACGGCCTGGTGATCGAAGAAGGCGTGATTCCCGGCGCGATGGCTTCGCTGGTGGCGGCGGGCTACTTCCTGGCCGAGACGCAGAGCGGCGGCTTCTTCGAGTACGGCACCGCCCAGGCCGAGCTGCGCCTGAAGGACGCGCAGCTGGTGGGCACCGCCGTGCAGACCGACCCCACCGGCCTGGCCGCGCTGGCCTACACCGGGCCGGCCGCACGCAGCCAGACCTACCTGGTGATGAGCGTGGACGACGCCGGCGGCCGGCTGAAGCTGGCCGATGACCGGCTGCTGATCGAATGGCCCGGTGCCGGCCTGAACGCCGCCGTGGTCCGCGACAACGCCAGGCTGCAGGACGCCGCCCGCGCCACCCAGGGCGAATTCATGCCCAACCCGCTGTGGACGGCGCCGATGGGCCACCAACTGGTGACGGTGCACCCGGTGGGCGGCTGCGGCATGGCCGACGACGTGAAAAACGGCGTGGTGAACGACCGCGGCCAGGTGTGGAACCCGGCGGGGCAGGGCGCCGATGCGCTGTACCCGGGGCTGTACGTGTGTGATGGCGCGGTGATGCCCGGGCCGGTGGGCGTGAACCCGCTGCTGACCATCGCTTCGGTGGCCGAGCGCACCGTGGCCCTGCTGGCGCAGGCGCGCGGCTGGACGCTGGACCTCGGCCTGCCCGCGGCCGGGCCGCTGCCGCCCGTGCCGGCCCCGGCGCCGGCACCGGCCCCCGCGCATGAAAGCCTCTTGCAGCGCCTGGGGCACGATCTGCAGGGCCTGATGGGTGGCATCGAAGGCCTGCTCAAGAAGATCGAGGAGGCGCTGGAAGACGGCGCCATCGAGGTGGGTGAAGCCCTGCTCAAGGAGGTGATCCGCGACAAGCCGACGCTGCTGTCGCCCACCTTCCAGTTCACCGAGACCATGCACGGCTGGGCCTGCGTGGTACCCCCGGGCCCGCCGGGCGAGCCG
>CAKZXL010000933.1 GCA_937883885.1 uncultured Aquincola sp.
CCTGCACCAGCTTCTTTGCGCACCACCGCACCGGCGTGATGACGCCCGAGGTCGACGCCTGGCGCTGGGCCGCGCCGCAGGAGCTGCCTGCGCTGTGCGCGCCTGCGATGCTGAAGCTGCTGACGCGGCTCGGGCTGGCACCGGCAGCCGGCTGAAGCCGGCTGGCCGCCGCGCGGCCACCATGCGCCTGCCGAGGATGCTTATGCGCGATGATGCGTCGCCAACCGCGACGGCCGTTCCTACGATGCTGCGATGCCAAACCCCCTGGAGCATCGCATGGCCCCACGGCCTTCCCCCACACGCCGCCGGCTGCTGATCGGCACCGCCGCCACGCTGGCCCTGCCCGGCCTGGCCGGCGCGGCAACGCCCTCTTCGCGGGACCTGGCCGGGGTCACGCTGCGCATCGGCACCTACGAGGGCAACTGGCGTGCGCTGCTGGCGGCGGCGCAGCTGGCTGATGCGCCCTACACCATCGACTGGCGCGAACTGAACAACGGCCTGCTGCACATCGAGGCGCTCAACGGCGACGCGCTGGACCTGGGCTCGGGCAGCGAGATTCCGGCCACTTTCGCGGCGCGGCAGAAGGCCAACGTGCGCTTCATCGCGGTGATCCGCGAAGACCTGAACAACCAGGTGACGTTGGCGCGCAAGGGCAGCGGCATCGAGTCGATCAAGGACCTCAAGGGCCGGCGCGTGGGCTATGTGCGCGGCACCACCGCGCACTACTTCCTGCACAAGCAGCTGGCCGAGGCGGGGCTGAGCTTCAACGACATCCAGGCCGCCAACCTGAGCCCGGCCGACGGCCTGTCGGCCTTCGACCGCGGCGACCTCGACGCCTGGGCCATCTACGGCTACAACGGCCAGCTGGCCCGCACCCGCTACGGCGCCAAGGTGCTCAAGACCGGCAAGGGCTATCTGTCGGGCAACTTCCCCATCTACGCCAACCCCAAGACCATCGCCGATCCGCTGCGGCGTGCGGCGGTGGGCGACTACCTGCTGCGCCTGCGCCGCGCCTACAGCTGGGCCAATGCCAACTACCTGGCCTATGCCCGCGCCCAGTCGGCCGAAACGCGGGTGCCGGTGGGCGACCTGATCGAGCTCTTCAACAACCGCAGCGACGACCATGCCCTGCTGCCGGTGGACGCCCAGGTGATCGCCCGCCACCAGGAGGTGGCCAGCACCTTCGCCAGGATCGGCGTGCTCGACGGCCCGGCCGAGGTGGCGCCCTTCTGGGACACCAGCTTCGGCCCGCTGCTGCGGGGCGCCGGCAGCCCGGCGGCCTGAACCTCAGCGCACGTTGCCGCGCGGCTCGGCGTTGTTGATGCGCACCTTGAACTTGCCTTCGCGCATTGCCTTCTCGCGCGCGGCCACCTTGGCCTTGAGCGCGGCGGGCACCTTGTCCTCGAAGGTGCCCAGCGGCGCCAGCTCGCCGCCGCCCACCTTCATCATCGAGTAGCGGCCGTAGTCCTCGGCCTTGAACTTGTGGGCCTTGATCGCGGCCAGCGCGGCGTCGATCGTCGGCTCCATGTTCCACAGCGCCGAGGCCACCACCGTCTCGGGGTACTTGTCCTGCGTGTTGATCACGTTGCCGATGGCCAGCACCTTGCGCTCCTTGGCCGCATCGCTGACGCCGAAGCGCTCGGCGTAGAGCACGTCCACGCCCTTGTCGATCATCGCGAAGGCGGCCTGCTTGGCCTTGGGCGGGTCGAACCAGCTGTCGATGAAGGTGACGTGGAAGCGCGCCTTCGGGTTGATGTCGCGCGCACCGGCCATGAAGGCATTCATCAGCCGGTTGGTCTCGGCCACCGGGTAGCCGGCCACCAGGCCGATCTGACCGCTCTTGCTCATGCCGGCGGCGATCATGCCGGTGAGGAAGGCGGGCTCGACGATGTAGTTGTCGAACACCGCGAAGTTGGGCCGCGCCGGCTTGCCGCTGCTGCCCATCAGGAAAGCGGTCTTGGGGAACTTGCGGGCCACCTTGCGGGCCTCGTCCTCCATCGCGAAGGCTTCGCCGACGATCAGCGCATGGCCTTGCTGGGCGTATTCGGCCAGCACCCGCTCATAGTCGGCGGCGGCCACGTTCTCGCTGAACACGTAGTCGATCTCGCCACGCGCGGCGGCGGCCTTCAAGGCCTTGTCGATGCGGCCGACCCAGAGCTGGCCGACGGGCACGGTGTAGACGGCCGCCACCTTGAGCCGCGACTGCGCGGCCACCGGCGAGGCGGCAAGCGCCAGCGACATGCCGGCGGCCACAGCGGCGGCGATGAGCTGACGACGGGATAAGAACATGCGTACTCCATGCAGATGGCAATGCTGGCTGCCATTGTGGCGTGGCGCACCGGGCCTGCCGGGGCCACGGGTGTGTTTCGGGTTGTTGGCAAACGCATCGGCACGTGCGGGCGCGCATCGTATAAGCGGGGCATGTCAGCCCCACGACTTCGTTCACATCGCTTCCCCTGCGCCGCCGCGCTGCCGCTGGTGGCGGCCCTGTGGCTGGCCGGCTGCGCGGGCCCGGCGCCCCAGGCGGGCAGCACGCCTGCGGCGCCCACGGTGCCGGCACCCGCCACACCCAGCGCCGCCGAGACCAACGCCCGGGCCGAAGCCGCCGCGCGCCAGCTGCGCAGCCTGATGGACGCCAGCGACGAAGCGATGCTGGCGCGCAACCCGATGGCCGGCCTCTTCCGCGGCGATCTGCGGCGCGCGGGCGAGTTCGGCAACCCCGATTCACCCGCCCACGTGGCGGCCGAGCGCGAAGCGGCGCAGACCGAGCTGAACCTGCTGGACGCCGTGTCGCGCGAGGCACTCAACGCCGACGACCGCGCGGCCTACGACAGCTTCCGCTGGTCGCGCCAGCTGGCGCTGGAAGCCAACGCCATGCCGCTGGCCGGCCTGTGGCCGCTGATGCCGCTGGACCAGATGCAGGGCTGGCACCTGCTGATGGCCGATATCTCGTCGGCCCAGGGCCCTGCGCCCTACCGCAGCGTGGCCGACTACGACGCCGGCCTGTCGCGCCTGCAAGGCTTCATCGTCTGGCTGGACGGGGCCACCGACCGCATGCAGCAGGGCATGGCCAGCGGCGTGGTGCTGCCCAAGGTGGTGGTGGCGCGGCTGATCGCACAGTTCGACCAGCTGGCCACGCAGGGCGTGAACGACTCGCCCTTTTACGGCCCGGTGCGGCAGATGCCGGCCGACCTGCCCGCCGCCGACCGCGAGCGCCTGACCCGCGAAACCACCGAGCTGGTGGAAGACCAGCTGCGGCCGGCACTGGCACGCATGTCGCGCTTCTTGACCACCCGCTACCTGCCCGCGGCGCGCGACAGCGTGGGCCTGTCGGCGCTGCCCGGCGGCGGCGACTACTACGCCTGGCTGATCCGCCTGCACACCACCACCGGGCTGGACGCCGCCACCGTGCACCGGCTGGGCCTGTCGGAGGTGGCGCGCATCGAAGGCGGCATGCAGGCGGTGATGCGCGAGGTGGGCTTTGCCGGCAGCCTGGGCGAGTTCTTCGAGCAGATGCGCACCGACCCGCGCTTTGCACCGGCCAGCGCGCAGGCCCTGGCCGACGGCTATGCGGCCATCGGCCAGCGGGTGGCGCAGGCCATGCCCCGGCTGTTCGGCGAGGCGCCACGCACGCCGCTGGTGATCCGGCCCACGCCCGACTACCAGGCGGTGACGGCGGCCGGCGCCAGCTACACCCCGGGGTCGCTGGACACCGGGCAGCCCGGCATCTTCCACTTCAACACCCACGACCTGCCCAGCCGCCGCACCTGGGGCATGGAAACGCTGTACCTGCACGAGGCCGTGCCCGGCCACCACTACCAGGGCTCGCTCGCGGCCGAGAACACCGCGCTGCCCAAGCAGCAGCGCTTCGACGGCAACACCGCCTATGCCGAAGGCTGGGCGCTGTATGCCGAAAGCCTGGGCCCGGAACTGGGCCTGTTCACCGACCCGTACCAGCGCTTCGGCCACTACAACGACGAGATGCTGCGTGCGATACGGCTGGTGGTGGACACCGGCCTGCATGCCTTCGGCTGGAGCCGCGAGCAGGCCATCGACTACCTGCTGGCGCATTCGGCGCTCAGCCGCACCGAGGCCACGGCCGAGGTCGAGCGCTACATCGCCATGCCGGGCCAGGCCCTGGCCTACAAGGTGGGCGCGCTCACCCTGCAGCAGCTGCGGCTGCGGGCGCAGCAGGCGCTGGGGCCGCGCTTCGACCTGAAGGCCTTCCACCGCCAGGTGCTGGATGCGGGCGCGTTGCCGATGCTGGTGCTCACCGCCCGCATCGACGACTGGATCGCCGCGCAGCAGCCGCGCTGATGCACGCCGCGCCGCGCCCGCTCAGGGCGCCTCGCCCGCCGGGCCGAAGGTCTGCTGGAACCAGCGCTGCAGCAGGCGGCGCTCGGGCTCGTAGCGCTCGGCGCTGCGGCCCGGCGGCTGGTGGGCCAGGTAGTTCAGGTCGGACAGCAGTTGCTCGCCAGCGCGCAGTTCGCGGCCGTCTTGCTCAAGCCGCCAGCGCAGCGACAGGCGCGGCCATGTGATCTCGCGCATCACCCGCATCTCGGTGCCGGTGGGGCGGCGCAGCAGCTCCAGCTCGCCGGCCAGGTCCACGTCCAGCAGCTGCACCTGCAACTGGGCGCCGGCGGGCAGGCCACGTTCGGCCAGTGGCTGCAGCGCGCCCTGCAGCGCCTGCTGGAGCTGCGCCAGCTCGACCGGCGTGGCCTGGCGGTGGCTGTAGCCGGCATCGGCAAAGCGTGCGGGCTCCACCAGCTCCACGCGCACCGCGCCAGCAGCCGCCAGGCCGGGCTGCGCCATCAGGCCGCCCAGGCACACCAGCGCCGCCAGAAAGCGGCGGTTCAGGCCTTGCATCGTTTGCATCACGCCTCCTTGCGCACCGATGGCTGGGCAGCTTACCGAGCCCACAAGCCCGCGCCAGCGACGAGGATCAAGGCCAGGGCCCGCCAGCGACGGCGCAGCGGCCGCTCACACCCAGCGGCGCAGCAGCGCCAGCAGGCCGTTGAACGCGCGCCCGTAGGGCGGGCGCAGCAGCGCCGCGCCGGTCAGCCGCGATTGGTGGAACACCGGCTTCAGGTGGCTGAAGCGGTCGAAGCCCCAGCGCCCGTGGTACGCGCCCTGGCCGCTGGCGCCCACGCCGCCGAAGGGCTGGTCTTCCTGCGCCATGTGCCACAGGCAATCGTTGAGGGTGACGCCGCCGGCATGGGTTTCCTGCAGCACGCGGTCGCGGTGGCGGGTGTCGCGGCCGAACCAGTACAAGGCCAGCGGCCGGTCGCCGGCGTTGATGCAGGCGATGGCCTCGTCCAGCGTGCCGTACTCGATCACCGGCAGCAGCGGGCCGAAGATCTCTTCCTGCATCAGCCGCATCGCGGGCGTGGCGCCCAGCACCAGCGTTGGCACCAGCTTGCGCGTGCCCTGCGACAGGTCTTCCTGCGTCGGGTTCAGCGGCACCAGGCGGGCACCCTGGGCCTGTGCATCGGCCAGCAGGGCCAGCAGGCGCTGGCGGTGGCCCTCGTGGATGATGGCGGTGTAGTCGGGGTTGTCGCGCAGCCGCGGGTACAGCCGGGCCACCGCGGCCTGCAGCCGCGGCACCAGGGCCTCGGTCATGCCGCGCGGCAGCAGCAGGTAGTCGGGGCCCACGCAGGTCTGGCCGGCGTTGAACAGCTTGCCCATGGCCAGGCGCGGCACCGCCTCGTCCAGGTCCACGCTGGCATCGAAGATCACCGGCGACTTGCCGCCCAGCTCCAGCGTCACCGACACCAGGTGGGCGGCCGCGGCCTGCGCCACCCGCCGGCCCACCGCGGTGGAGCCGGTGAACACCAGGTGGTCGAAGGGCAGCGCGCAAAAGCGCTGGCTGACGCTGGCGTCGCCGCACACCACGCTCATCTCGCCGGGGTCGAAGTACTCGGCCACCGCGGCGGCCAGCGCCGCTGCCAGCCGCGGCGCGTGTTCCGACGGCTTGATGAGCACCCGGTTGCCGGCCGCCAGCGCCCCCACTGCCGGGGCCAGCGCCACCTGCAGCGGGTAGTTCCAGGCCGCCACGACGCCCACCACGCCCAGCGGCTGCGGCAGCAGCCGGTTGTGCCCGGGCCGGAAGTGCAGCCCGGTGGGCACGCGGCGCGGGCGCATCCAGCGGCGCAGCTGCGCACGCGCATGAGACAGGCCGGCCTGCACCACGAACAGCTCGGCCAGCCGGGTTTCATGCGGGCTGCGGCCGCTGAAGTCGGCATCGATGGCGGCGACGAAGCCGGCCTCATGGTCCTGCAGCAGCTGCGCCAGCCTGTCCAGCCGCGAGAGGCGCTGCGCCAGGCTGGGAAAGCGCTCGGCCGCAAACGCCGCTCGCTGGGCGGCGAAGGCGGCGTCCAGCGGGTCGACGGTACGCAGGAAAGGTTCGGTGCGCATGGGCCGCATCGTCGGGCCGACGGCCCTGGCTGTCCATGGGTCAAACGGTCAGGCGCTTGGGGATGTCGGCCAAACGCCCCGGCCGGTCAGGCGCTGGCCTGGCCGTCCGCCGCCGGCGTGATGCCGGCCATCAGCTCGCACAGCTTGAAGATGGCGGTGGCATTCAGCTCGCCCCAGCCCAGGTTCTGCGCCACCTTGTTCAGCTCATGCACGGTGTTGCTCAGCATCACCGGCACACCCAGGCTTTCGGCATGGTTGCGGATCAGCTCGGTGTCCTTGACCATGGTGCGCAGGTGGAACGAGACGTCGAACTGCCCGTCCCACATCGCGCGGCCGGCCCCTTCCACGATGGGCGAGCGGAAGTCGCTTTCGCTCCACACGTCCACCAGCTGGTGGCCGTCCAGGCCCGACTTGCGCGCCAGCGCCAGCGACTCGGCCAGCGCCGCGACGATGGTGCTGACCAGGTGGTTGCCGCACAGCTTGGCCGCGCAACCGGCGCCCACCTCGCCCATGTGGCGGGCCGAGGCGCCCAGCTGCTGCAGCACCGGCTGCGCCGCGGCCCAGCCCTCGGCGCTGGCGCCGGCCATGATCCACAGGCCACCGGCATGCGCCTCGGCCCGGCTGCCGTGCACCGGTGCATCCACGAACAAGGCGCCCGCCGCCTGGAAGCGGGCCGCCAGCTCACGCGCGGTGGCCGGCAACTGGGTGCTCATGTCGATGAACACCTGGCCCGGCTGCGCGGCCTGCAGCAGGCCGTCGGGCCCTTCCAGCACGCTGCGCAGCGCCTCTTCGTTCCACACCAGCAGCAGCACGTGGCTGGCGCCTTCGGCGGCCTGGGCCGGCGTGGCATGCAGCGTGGCCCCGCCCTCCACCAGCGCCTGCGCGTTGGCGGGCGTGCGGTTCCAGCAGCGCACCGCGTGGCCATGGCGGCGCAGCGTCAGGCCCACGCCGGTTCCCAGCACCCCGGTGCCGATGACGGCGATGTTCATGCTTGCCCTTCTGCGGCCTGCACGACGTGGTCGCGCATGGCCTGGATGATGAGATGACCCACGGTGGCGCCTGCATCCTGCAGGCCCACCGACTTCTCGCGGAAGACCGCGGCCTTGCCGTGCTGCGCCGTCATGGTCTTGGTGGCTTCCAGGGCCTGGGCCGCCACGGCCTCGGCCTGCACCACGGCTTCGCGCAGCGGCAGGCCGACGGCCGCCGAGGCTTCCAGCGACTGCAGCAGCGGCCCCAGCACGTCCACCAGCGTCTTGTCGCCAGGCTTGGCCTTGCCGCGTTCCACCACGCCATCGTGGTACGCGCGCCAGAAGGCGGCCAGCTCGGCGGTGCCGATGGTCTCGGCCGCCAGCAGCGCCTTGCCGCCGCGCATGAAGCCGGTGGCCGTGAGCGTGCCCATGGTCGAAGGCGCCGCCTTGGCGATGGCCATGCCGGCCATCTGCAGCGGCTTGCCGATGCCGTCGGTGCCGGCCGTGGCCAGCTGGGCCAGCACCGCTTCATGCGCGGCGATGAAGCCCTTGCTCATCGTGATGCCCAGGTCGCTGTCGCCCACCTTGCCGTCGAGCGCGATCAGCGCCTCGCGCTGCTGGGTGAACACCTCGCGCAGGCGCTGGAACAGGCCCGCCAGCTCGGGCTTGCCGATGCGGTCCATCACCGGCCCGCCTGCGTGTGCTGGCGGAAGAACGGGGTGTCGGCCGGCGCGGTGATCAGGCGCTTGAGCTCGTCGTCCAGCCTGATGAGCGAGATCGACGCGCCGGCCATCTCCATCGCGGTGGCGAACTCGCCCACGTGCACCTGGGCCACCTGCACGCCCTGGCCGCCCAGCACCTGGTGGATGCGGCGGTACATCACGTACAGCTCTTCCTGCGGCGTGCCGCCCAGGCCGTTGACCAGCACCGCCACCTCGCTGCCCTGCCCCAGCTGCAGCTCGGCCAGGATGGGCTTGAGCATCTCGTCCACCACCGCATCGGCCGGCAGCAGCGGGCCGCGGCGGATGCCGGGCTCGCCGTGGATGCCCATGCCGATCTCCATCTCGCTGTCGCCGATCGAGAAGGTGGCATGGCCCACCTCGGGCACGATGCAGCTGCTCAGCGCCACGCCCATGGTGCGCGTGGCCAGGCGGGCCTTGTCGGCCACGCGCCTCACCTCGTCCAGCGACATGCCTTCTTCAGCGGCGGCACCCGCGGCCTTGTAGACGAAGAAGATGCCCGCCACGCCGCGGCGCTTGTGCTCTTCGCCCTGCACCGAAGAGGCCACGTCGTCGTTGCCCACCACCGACAGCACCCGGATGTTCTCCATCTCGGCCAGCTCGGTGGCCATGTCGAAGTTGAGGATGTCGCCGGTGTAGTTGCCGTAGATGTACAGCACGCCCGCGCCCTGGTCGATGGCCTTGGTGACCTCGAACATTTGCTGCGCGCTGGGCGACTGGAACACGCCGCCCACGGCGCAGCCGTCCAGCATGCCGCGGCCGACGTAGCCCAGGAACAGCGGCAGGTGGCCCGAGCCGCCGCCGGTGGCCAGGCCCACCTTGCCCGCCTTGCGCGCTACCGACACCAGGCAGCGCTTGTCGTCGGCCACGTAGGTGAGTTGCTGCGGATGGGCGGCGTAAAGGCCTTCCAGCATCTCGTCGACAAAGGCTTCGGGCTGGTTCAAGAACTTCTTCATGGGGTGTGCTCCTCGTTCCTTCTTGGGAGGTGGGTGGCGGCGGATTTCAGCGGCGCTTGCGCACCACGAAGAAGGCCCCCGCGACCAGGATGAATGCGCCGACGACGACGCGCTGCCAGGTGCTGGGCACGCCGGCCATGATCAGCACGTTGTTGATGACCACCACCAGCAGCACGCCCAGCAGCGTGCCCAGCACGCTGCCGGTGCCGCCGGTGATGCGCGCCCCGCCCAGCACCACGGCGGCGATGACGTCGATCTCCATGCCCACCAGGTCGAACGGATTGGCCAGGCGGTTGGCGCACACATGGATCATCCCGGCCACGCCGGCCAGTGCGCCGGTGTACGCAAAGATGAAGAAGTGGATGGCCCGCACGTTGTAGCCCAGGCGTTCGGCCACGGCCAGGCTGCCGCCGGCGGCAAAGATGGCGCGGCCCATCAGCGTGCGGCGCAGCAGCCACCAGGTGAGCAGTGCCGCAGCCGGCAACACCAGGAAGTAGGCCGGCAGGATGACCTGCGTGCCGCGCTGCGACTCGAAGGCGATCAGGGGGATCTTGCCGAAGCTGTCCATCTGGTCGGGCAGCTGCGTGATCCACACGGTGCCGATGAAGGTGAGCAGCACGCCGCGGAACAGGTACTGGGTGCCGATGGTGACGATCAGCGAAGGCGCCTTCAGCCCATGCACCAGCAGCCCGTTGACGAAGCCCAGCAGCCCGCCGCCCAGCGCCGCGGCCAGGAACACCAGCGGCAGCGGCGCCTGCGGCGCATGCGTGACCACCAGCTGCGTGACGCTGTACATCGACAGCGCGGCAATGGCGGTGAACGACACATCGATGCCGCCTGCGGCCAGGATGACGAAGACGCCCAGCGCGAACAGGCCGATCACCACGCTGGCGCGGGCGATGTCGATCAGCGTCTGCGCCGACAGGAACGCCGGGTTGGCGATGGCCACGAAGCTGCACAGCGCCACCAGCAGGAACAGCGTGAACAGCTCGGGCCGGCGCGCCAGCAGCCGCTGCAGGCCTTGCAGGCCGCCGGCCGGGCTGCGCGCCCCGGGTGCGGCACCATCGGCCGCGGTGAGGGAGGTGTTCATGCCAGGGCCTCCAGCGGCGCTTCGGTGTCCGATGCCAGCATCGCGTCCACCAGTCGTTCTTCCTGCACCGCATCGGCCGCGTATTCAGCGGCCATGCGGCCATTGCGCATCACCAGGATGCGGTCGCAGTTCTGCAGCAGCTCGGGCAGGTCGTCGCTGATCACCAGCAGACCCATGCCCTTGGCCGACAGCGACTGGATGACCTTGTAGATGGTGTCCTTCGAGCCCACGTCCACGCCCACCGTGGGGCCGTGCAGCAGCAGCAGCCGCGGCGCGATGGTGAGCCAGCGGCCGATGAGCACCCGCTGCTGGTTGCCGCCCGACAGCGACTGCACCGGCAGGTCGACGTTGGGCGTGGCGATGCGCAGCTCCTGCACCAGGTCCTGTGCCAGCGCACGCGACTTGCCCGCGTCCAGCAGGCCCAGGCGGCCACGCAGCTTGTCCAGCACCAGCGCCGCCATGTTGGCCAGGATGGGCTTGTCCAGGAACAGGCCTTCGGCCAGCCGGTCTTCGGGCACGTAGCCGATGCCGTGGGCAATCGCGTCCGACGGCTGGCGCACCTGCACCGGCCGGCCTTCCATCAGCATCTGGCCGTGGGTGGCCGCCATCACGCCGGCCAGCGCCAGCGCCAGTTCGTTGCGGCCGGAATCGGCCAGGCCGGTGATGCCGACGATCTCGCCGCGCGCCACGCTCAGGCTCACGTCATGGAAATGCCGGCCGCAGCCCAGGCCCTGCAGCTGCAACAGCAGCGTGGCACCGGGCGCCACCGCGCCGGCCTGCCGGTAGCGGGTGCCGTCGATCAGGCGGCCGGTCATCAGCTGGCCCAGCTCGGCCTTGGTGTAGCTGTGGATCGGGCCCTGCGCCACGCACTGTCCGTCGCGGAGCACGATGGCCTGGCCGCCGATGCGGTAGCACTCGTCCAGCTTGTGGGTGACGAACAGCACCGCCACCTGGTCACGCTGCAGCTCGCCCACCACGCGGATGAGGTTGTCCACCTCGCGCCGGGTGAGCGAGGTGGTGGGCTCGTCCATGATCACCAGCTTGGCCCGCGTGGCGATGGCGCGCGCGATGGCCACCAGCTGGCGCACCGCCAGCGGCAGCTCGCTGACCACGGTGCCCAGGAAGCCGTCGTCGGCGGGCAGGCCGGCACTGGCCAGCGCGCGGCGCGCGGTGTCACGCAGCAGCCGGTCGTCGAGCCGGCGCGCCAGGCGGCCCTGGCCGCGCACCAATTGCTCCGACAGCGCCACGTTCTCGGCCACCGACAGGTTGGGAATCAGGGAGAGGTCCTGGTACACCGTCTCGATGCCGGCGGCCAGCGCCTCGATGGGCGTCAGCGACGCATGGTCGCGGCCTTCCAGCCGGATGCTGCCCTCGTCGGGCGGCTGCGCCCCGGAGATGATCTTGATGAGCGTGCTCTTGCCGCAGCCGTTTTCGCCCAGCAGGTGGTAGATGCCGCCCCGCTCGATCGTGACGTGGATGCCGCGCAGCGCATGCACACCGCCGAAACGCTTGTGGATGCCGTGCACCTCCAGGAACGCAGCCATGGTCATCAGAACATGTAGTTCTTGTAGGTGGCCTTGTCGGCGATCACCATCGCATTGCCCACCAGCAGCAGGCCCTGGCCCGGACCCTTGGTGACGGTGACCTTGTCATAGCCCTTGACGCCCAGGTCGATGCCGTTGGTCAGCGGCTTCTTCTCGAGCAGCAGCTTGGCCACCTTGTTCATGGCCAGGCCGGCGTCCTTGGGGTCCCAGAAGCCGATGGCGGTGATGGCCCCCGAGTCCAGCAGCTTGGCCGAGGGGTTGGGCAGGCCGGTGCCCACCAGGCACACCTTGCCGGCCAGGCCCGCTTCTTCGATGGCGCGGCCGATGCCCAGCACGTCGTTGCCGGCCGAGCTCTGGAAGCCCTTGATGTCCGGGTGCTTGCGCAGGATCTCCTTGGCCTTCTCGTAGGTCTTGTTGGCGTCGTCGAAGGATTCGTTCTTCGCGTCCACCAATTGCATGCCGGGGTACTTGGCGGCGTTCTTGGCGCCGGCGTCCACCCACTGCAGGTGGGTGCGGCTGCCCAGCGAGCCGACGAACGAGGTCCACTTGCCCTGCTTGCCCATGCAGCTGGCCAGGCGCTCGTTCAGCGCGGTGCCGTAGGCGGCGTTGTCGAAGGCCTCGATGTTGGCCTGCGTGTTCTTCTGGTTGTCGGCCTCGTGCGTCACCACCACGATGCCGCGGTCCATCGCGCGCTTGAGCGCGCCTTCGATCACCGCCGGGTCCATCGGCACCACGGCCAGGGCGTTCACCTTGCGGGCCACCAGGTCGTCGATGATCTTGAGCTGCTGCGCCGCATCGGCCGTGGCCGGGCCGCTCTGGCTGGCGTTGACGGTGGGCGTGCTGGCGGCAAATTCCTTGACGCCGGTTTCCATGCGGTTGAACCAGGGAATGCCGCTGATCTTGACCACGGTGGCGATGGTGGGCTTGTCCTGTGCGGCCAGGGTGCCGACGGTGGCGGCCAGCACCGCGCCGACCAGGCAGGCCTTGTGGGGAACGAATTGCATGGGGATGTCTCCGGTTCTTGACCCTCAGGACGGACGCTTCGGCGCAGGAGGGGGCTGCATCGAAACGGTGATCGGGGCGGCGTTGCGCGGCATCAGGCTGCGCAGGCTCACGCGGCCGACGGCCAGGAACAGCAGCAGCAGCAGTCCCCAGGCGCAGTCGCGGAAGAAGTTGGACAGGTCGGCGAAATTGAGCATGCTGGACAGCAGCTGCAGCGCCGTGGTCGACAGGAACAGGTTGATCACGCGGCCGTGGCCGCCTTCGGGCTTCACGCCCGCCATCACGGTGATGAGGATGGCGATCAGCAGGTAAGACTGGCCGTAGTCCCACTTCACGTTGACGTTGCGCGAAGCGATGAGCACGCCCGCCAGCCCGGCCAGCAGGCCCGACAGGCCATAGGTGGTGATCAGCAGCCGCGCCTGCGGAAAGCCGGCATAACGCGCGGCCTGCGGGTTGGTGCCCATCAAAAACAGGCGCACGCCGAAGGGGCTGAAGCGCAGCGCCGCGCCGATGGCCAGCAGCACCGCGCAGAACAGCAGGAACGACCAGGGCACGCCCAGGAACAGGCCGTTGCCCAGCTCCATCAACGGCTCGGCACTGCCCACGCGCACCGAAGGCCCGCCCGACAGCACCACCGCCAGGCCGGTGAACAGCAGCTGCGTGCCCAGCGTGCACAGGATGGGCGTGAGGCCCAGCCGCGCGATCAGCAGCCCGTTGACCAGGCCGCCCGCCAGGCCCACCGCCAGCGCCACCGAGGCAAAGGCCAGCGTGAACAGCAGCGGCGCTTCATCGGCCGACAGCCAGCGGCCCACCAGCAGCGCCGACAGCACGCCCGACAGATTGGCCAGCGCGATGCCGGACAGGTCGATGCCGCCGTTGCCGGCACACATGGCCAGCATCACGCCGGCGGCCAGCAGGCCCAGCTCGGGCAGCTGGCTGGCCATGGACTGCAGGTTGTAGGGGTCGATGAAGGCGCCGCGCGACAACACCGAGCCCGCCAGCAGCACCAGCAGGTTGATGCCCACGAGGAACAGCAGTTGGGGATCTTGCTTGGTTTTCATCGGTTCGCGCGGCATAGGCGTTTAGTGAACGCACTGAACAACCGCCACTACGTTTAATGAATATCCTAGGTCGTTTCACTGAACGCATGATCCGGACAAACCCTGTTGGCGCGGACCCTGAGATGCCAATATGCACCCTGTTCGGCGCTGCTCGTTCAACTAGAATTTAGTGAACGTTTGATTGAAGCCCGAAGCCCATGTCATCCACCGTCAAGGACATCGCCCAGCTGGCGCAGGTCTCGGCCGCCACCGTCTCGCTGGTGCTCAACGGCAAGGGCGGCATCTCGGAAGAAACGCGGGCGCGGGTGCTGCAGGCGGCCGCCAGCCTGCACTACGCGCCGCGCAGCCCCAAGGCCGGCGCACCCGCGCACACCGGCACGCTGCGCTTCCTGAAGATCGCCAAGCACGGTCACACCGTGAACCGCGACCACAACACCTTCATCGCCGACTACATCGACGGCATGTCGCACGAAGCCGGCGCCAAGGGCTACAAGCTGGAGATCGTCAGCTACGAAGGCACGCCGGTGGAGGACATCGTGGCCTCGCTGGCGGGCACCTCGCTCAGCGGCGTGGTGGTGCTGGGCACCGAGCTGTCGGAAGACGACGTGCGGCTGTTCGAGGGCGTGGCGCTGCCGCTGGTGTTCATCGACACCCACTACGACCTGCTGGAACAGAACTTCGTGAACATGAACAACCGCGACGCGGTGTTCAAGATCCTGTCGCACTTCGCGCAGCGGGGCTTCCGGCACATCGGCTTCGTGGCCAGCAACGTGGCCACCACCAACTTCCGGCTGCGGCGCGAAGCCTTCATGGACGGCATGAAGGTGCTGGGCCTGCCGGTGCGCTCGCGCGACATCATCACGGTGGACTCCACCTACGACGGCGCCTACCAGGACATGCTGGCCAAGCTGCAGGGCGGCCTGGCGGTGCCCGAGTGCCTGTTCTGCACCAACGACATCATCACCTACGGCTGCATCAAGGCGCTGCGCGAGTTCAACCTGCGCATCCCGCAGGACCTGTCGGTCATCGGCTTCGACAACCTGCCGATGAGCGCGGCCATGGACCCGCCGCTGACCACCATCGACGTGTCCAAGCGGCAGATCGGCTACCAGGCGATCAAGCTGCTGGACGACCTGGTGCGCGCCACCGACCGCGCCCCGGCGGTCAAGATCATGGTGGGCGCCAACCTGGTGGAACGCGCCAGCGTGGCCAGCCCGCCGCAGCGCTGAGGCACGCGCCCGACACCGCCCGTACACAGCTTGCAAAACAGCCGGTCGCCCGAGGCGGTTATCCTCGGCGGCCGTTCACTGCCACAGAAAGAGACGATGGCCACCGCCGCAAAGAAGTCGGGCGCTTTCATGAAGCCCCTGAAGCCCAGCGCAGAACTCGCGAAGATCGTGGGTGATGAGCCCCTGGCCCGCACCGAAGTCACCAAGCGCGTGTGGGACTACATCAAGGCCCACAACCTGCAGAACCCCGCCAACAAGCGCAACATCCTGTGCGACGCTGCGCTCAAGAACGTGATGGGCAAGGACGAGGTCACGATGTTCGAGATGACCGCCTTGGTCGGCAAGCACCTCAGCTGAAACCTGGAGCCCCCAAGCTCACTGCGTTCGCTACCCCCCATGGGGGCTCCTAGTCCCTTGGGGCGGCCCAGCGGGACTGGGGCACAGACCGGCTATGCGCCGGTCAGGACGATCCAGGCCGGCGCATGGTCGCTGGCCTTTTCGCGGCCCCGCACGGCCTTGTCCACGCCGGCCGCCCGCAGGCGCTCAAGCGCCGGTGCGTTGAGCATCAAATGGTCGATGCGCAAACCGGCGTCGCGTTGCCAGCGCTGGCGCAGGTAGTCCCAGAAGGTGTAGAGCGGTGCGTCCGGGTGCAAGGCCCGCAGCGCATCGGTCCAGCCTTCGGCCTGCAGTTGCTCGAACGCGGCCCGCGCCTCGGGCTGCAGCAGCGCATCCTTCTTCCACGAGCGGGTGGAATAGATGTCGGCCACCGCATC